>NZ_JBMPOT010000007.1:0-331346 GCF_049340425.1 Undibacterium sp. JH2W
GGCCTTGCGTGCCAGGCCTGATACCAGGGCCCATACGACAAGTATGTGAAATAATATGACCAGCCCCAAACCGATAAATTTCTTTCCCGGCTCTTGCTGGCGATTTGAAAAATCCATTCCCGCTCCTCCACTACCACTAGGTCTACTGTCTGACGCAAGTCAAAACAACTCAAACAAAAAAGTGATTATAAATGCTGAGCATCAATAAAAAGCCATACCGATACAAAACCACTTATAAATTCATAAGCAGCAGACTCATCAAAATATAAATCGCGCTTTTTCTTAAAACTGACTTATTTAATTTTGCCTGCGGCTTAACTATCAAGCTTTACTGATCACATCAGCAACTGACCAAGTAATAAAATTATTGATCTATTTTCACCATCCAGACCACGATGTCACAAGTGAACTGGCAAGCCAAGATGGTAAAGAAAAATTTTTATACGTCGCAACCCTATGCATAAACAGGCACACGTCACATCAAACAAGTCTGACGCCTGATTCGCCTCTGTAAAAAAAACCACTTTCACACAGTCAAAAATGTAAATTTTAGCGTCAGAAAATTTTCCGAAGGCGCATAAAACCACTTCAGCACAGAAGCTGTCAAGTGCAATGCCAGCACATCCATCAAAAAAACAACATTGCGCATTTTGCCAAAAAAACACCCGTAAAGGAAACCTAATTTCTTGTGCTATGCAGCATAAATTATTAAGACGCAGCTTTTTTTACACTTCCTTACACTGATTAATTTGCCATGCCTGCCATTCACCAAAATTAAATTTTTTTTGAGGCTTTTTTGAGCTGGCAAACTATCTAAAGTTGCGTCTAAATATTGCACCGCGATAGTGCATAGCAACATCAAACTCCCCTGAATAATGCGCATTTATTATCAAAATACACTCGAAAAATTCAATTTGAAAAATTTTGTCACACTGCAGCATATCAATATGAAATAAAAATTTCTTTCACTCCCCCTATCTACCAGACTCTTGCGTTATGGTTACGGCTTTTTGAAACTTAAGCTGGAAAACCCTAGAAGAAATTAAGAAAGAAATTAATTTGCATCTGCAATATGTAAATTAATCTGTTCAATTCTTATCCATTTCAAGAATTTATCCACCTGGTTGAGGAATTTTTTCTGATCAGGCCTGATCCATGCTTAAGCAAAGCGAATTTGCATCACCACGATGTTGTATCAGGACAAGAGGTAAGAGAAATGTTGACGCCCCCACAAAGAATTGCTTGCATGTTCAGCATGTTGCTGACGACATTCTCTTTACATGCAGTACATGCCAGCAATCCGGCTAGCCCAGATAAAATTGTCAGGCAAGCATTTGAGGCGGCTGACGATGGCTTCGATATGGTCAAGACACAGAATTTTTATTCTGGCTGGGTCAGTGAGGCTATTTACGAGCCTTTGCTAAGCTACGATTACCTGGCGCGCCCAGCCCGCCTCTTGCCTCTGACAGCAGAATCCATGCCTGAAGTGAGCGAGCAAGGCAAGGTTTTCACCTTTAAAATCAAGCCCGGCATCTATTTTGCGCCAGATCCAGCCTTTAAAGGCAAAAAGCATGAATTGACGGCGCTTGACTATGCCTATACGTTCAAGCGTGTGCTTGATCCGGCAAACCGCTCTCCTCACGCCAGTTTCATAGATGGCAAAATAGTCGGTTTGGATGAAGTTGCCAATAAAGCCAAGAAAACCGGCAAGTTTGATTATGATGCACCAGTGGCAGGTCTTAAGGCCATCGATAAATACACCCTGAGAATAGAGTTAAAGGCTACAGACTACAATTTCCTGTATGTGCTTGCCTATGGTGGCTTTGGCGCTGTCGCCAGAGAAGTCATTGAAGCCTACGGTGACCAGACTGGCTTGCACTCCGTTGGTACCGGGCCTTACATGGTAGAGAAATACCTCCCTCGCAGCAAGATTGTACTGACCGCCAACCCGGAATACCGCGGCTACACCTGGGATTTCAAATCGACTGGCAACGCCCGCGATGAAGAAATCGTCAAGCAAATGAAGGGCAAGAAAATGCCCCAGGTTGGCAAAGTCGATATCAGCATCATAGAAGAAGAGCAATCGCGCTGGCTGGCGTTTCAGGATGGACAACTAGATATAGATAAATTACCGCAAAGTGCTGCCACTGCGGCGCTGGATGGTCTTGAACTCAAGCCTGAGCTGAAAAACCAGGGCATCAAGATGGACAGGGTCACCGATGCCGGCAATACTTTTACGATTTTCAATATGCGCGATCCTGTCATCGGCGGCTACAGCAAGGAAAAAATTGCCCTGCGCCGTGCCATAGGCATGGCCTATAGCTATGAAGACGAAATTGCTCAAATGCGCCTGGGGCAAGCGATACGCTCAGAAATGATCATCCCCAAAGATATCGTTGGGTATGACCCATCCTACCGCAGCAGCCTTGTGTATGACATCAAACTGGCCAATAAACTGCTTGATCATTTTGGCTACAAGCGTGGCGCGGATGGCTATAGAAATAATCCTGATGGCAGCCCACTGACGATTAAAAAAACGGTAGAACCTGCCGCAGTATACAAGGTTCAGTCTGAAATCTATAAGCGTGGGCTGGACAAGATAGGGCTGCGCATAGATTTCCAGGTCAGCAATTTCGCCGACAATCTGAAAGCTGCATCTGCCTGCAAGCTAACTATGTGGAACGGCGCCTGGAATGCAGACTACCCCGATGGTGAAAATTTCCTGCAACTACTATACGGCCCCAAATCTGGTGCGGGCAATCATGCCTGCTATGAATCACCTGCCTATGATGCCTTGTACCGCAAAGCAGTATCCATGCCCCTGGGTGAAGAACGCAACAAGGTCTATACACAAATGAACCGCCAGGTAGAAGCTGATACCCCCTGGATAATGCACACTTCCCGCATCCGCAGTTGGCTGTACCGTCCCTGGATCATGGGCTATAAAAAACATCCCATCATGCATTCGGATTGGGCATTTATTGATGTGGAAAAGCATTAAGCCGCTCACGCAATGCCAATAGCCTTGCACGTCTTGTGTCTGTCTTATTTATCACTGTCGAAAAAAAATAGCAGGAGAATTTGTTGATGAAGTCCACCACTATGTTTCAGCCTGGTCGCGCCGTTCACCAGCTTGGCAAAAGCGCCATGGCACTTTGCCTGGGTCTGGCTGGCCTGGTATCTGTCAGCCTGCCTATGTCAGTGCTTGCAGCCACTCCTGAATTTGCAGATCCGGAAAAAGTATTACGCACTATCTTCCCCGTGGCAGAAACCGGTTTTGACCCGGCTGCGACGCGTGATCTATATTCAAATGCCATCAATGAAGTCGTTTTTGAGCGCCTGTTCACTTACGATTACCTGGCCAGTCCTGCGAAAATCATTCCAGAAACGGCAGATGGCATGCCAGAAATATCTGCCGATGGAAAAACCTACACCATCAAGCTGAAAAAAGGGATTTACTTCACGCCGGATGCCGCCTTCAACGGTAAAAAACGTGAGTTGACAGTGGAAGACTACGTCTATTCCTTCAAGCGCCTCATGGATCCCAAGATTGCTTCTACGCATTTGTGGCTACTGGAAGACAAGATCATAGGCCTGGATCAACTGGCGGCACAAGCAAAGAAGACTGGCAAATTCGATTATTCTGCAAAAATACCCGGATTTGAAATCGTCGACAAATATACCCTGCGCATCCATCTGACACGTCCGGACTTTAATTTACCCATGATCCTGGCCTATACCGCCATGTCAGCCGTGGCGCGTGAAGTCATAGAGAAATACCAGGATGTACAAGGTGCAGCCATGGCAAACCCGGTGGGCACTGGCCCCTACAAATTAAGCGAATGGGTACGCGGCTCAAAAATGGTGCTCGATGCCAATCCAGACTTCCATAAGATGATCTGGGATTTCCAGGCCAGTGCAGATCCCAATGACCAGAAGATCATCGCCGCCATGAAAGGCAAACGCATGCCGCAGATAGGTCGTGTGGTCGTGAGCGTGATCCTGGAAGACCAGTCACGCCTGCTGGCATTTCAAAAAGATGAAATCGACTTGTTCCAGCTGTATGGCGGCCTGGCACCACAGGTCTTGAATGGTCCTGAACTGAAACCGGAGTTCGCCAAGCGTGGCGTGCAAATGTCACGCATCGTCGACCCTGAGCTGACTATCTATTACTGGAATATGCAGGATCCCGTGTTCGGTGGCTTGAGCAAAGAAAAAATTGCCTTGCGCCGTGCCATGGCCATGTCTCATAACGTCGAAGAAGAAATTCGTATCGTCGACAATGGTCATGCAGTTCCACTGCAATACCCTATTCCACCAGGTGTGGTCGGCCATGATCCGAATTACAAGAGCAGCGTGCAATACAACCCGGCCGCAGCCAATGCCTTGCTGGACAAATTCGGCTACAAAAAAGGCAAGGATGGTTACCGCACCCTGCCTGACGGCAGCCCGCTGGAAATTGCTCACACTGCACAAACCGAATCGCGCGGCCATTTGCAGGCCGAAGTCTGGAAAAAATCTTATGACGGCATAGGCATCAAGATGCGCGCCGAATTCCGCCCGTTTGCTGAAATCCTCAAGGCAGAGAAGCAATGTCAGCTCACTCAACGTATTTCTCCATGGCTGGCCGACTATCCTGATGGCGATAATTTCATGCAGTTGTTTTACAGTAAAAACATCCATATGAATAATAACGGCTGCGTCACTATTCCAGAATATGACCAGTTGTATGAACAATCGCAGAAATTGCCTGCAGGCCCCGAACGTGACTTGCTGTATCACAAAATGACGCGCGTCATGGAATTGTATTCCGCCCAGCGCGTAGGCTATGCGCGCCACCGCATGATGTTGTCACAGCCACGCGTCATAGGTCACAAAAAACATCCCATCATGCATATAGAGTGGATGCAGATCGACATCGACAAGAACAAATGAACCGCAGTCTGAACGAAATTTGAAAACCGAGAGACAAACATGACCGCTTATATACTGCGCCGCCTATGGCAGATGGCACCCACGATGATGGGTGTCATCCTGCTGGTGTTTTTCCTGTTTAACTGGGTGGGTGGTGACCCTGCCTATATCCTGGCAGGCAAGATGTCGAATGCCGAACAGATTGCCAATATCCGCACTCAGTTGGGCATAGACCAACCCTACTATGTACAGTTGTGGATCTTCATCAAACAGATCGCCACCTTCAATTTTGGCAATAGCTGGAGTACTGGCGAGGCTGTTTCATCCATCATAGGTACTCGTCTTGGCCCTTCACTGACAGTACTGATACCCCTGACCATCATCGAAACCCTGATTGCCATTGCACTGGCACTGGCAATAGCCTTCAAGCGCGGCTCTTTCACAGACCGCTCTGTGATGATCGCATGTACGATGGGCATGTCAGTCAGTATCCTGGTCTATATCATTGTTGGCCAATATTTCTTCGCCTATAAACTGGGTATGTTCCCAGTGCAAGGCTGGGGCAATCACTTTGCTGAAAACCTGTTCAAATACTCTGCCCTGCCTATCCTGATTGCCCTGGCAGTTGGCGTGGCACCCAACTTGCGCCTGTTCCGCACCTTTGTGCTGGATGAAGTGAACCAGGATTATGTGCGTACTGCCCGCGCCAAAGGTGTCAGCGAAAGCCGCGTGAAATGGGTGCACGTCTTGCGTAATGCATCAATACCTATCATCACCCACGTCATGTCCAACCTGCCAGCCTTGCTGATTGGTGCCTTCCTGATCGAGCGCTTCTTTTCCATCCCCGGCATAGGCCGTGAAGTGATACTGGCAGTGGAACGCAGTGACTTCCCCGTGATCAAAGCGATCACCGTGTATGTCGCCGCAGCCACCATGTTTTTTAATTTGTTGACCGATCTGCTGTACCAGGCGGTTGATCCACGCGTACAGTTGAAATAAGGATCATTCATGAGCACGACTACAACAAATCCATCTATTCAAACTGTATCACCAGGGCTATGGGCGCTGGCCTGGCGCCGTTTGCGCGCTGACAAAGTCGCTATGATCGCCCTGGCTATTGTGGCGGCCTTCTTACTGGCACTGGTTTTGTCAGCCACTGGTGTCATCGCTTCTGACTGGGAACAGGAAAGTGGCGTCAGTTATGCACCTCCCAGCTTTGTTGGTGCAGATACCGGAGTAGCTGCCAAAGCAGAGGTCGAGGCACCACCACCAGAGAATCCACTAGACCCTTTGGCTGACATCATCCGCGAATTGCGCAAGCAACCAGATGCCGATCAGGCCATCATCGTCAATGATTACGGCATTCCTGACCCGCTGGCAAAGGAAATGGCAGAAATCCGCTTAGAGCTGGCCAAGTCTGGCAAAGCACAAGTGGCTGAACGTCTGCCTACCCTGCCCTTTGGGGCCGACAAATGGGGACATGACATCATCAAGAAAACCATCAAGGGTGCAGAGACCTCCATCGTAGTTGGCCTGGTCGCGGCTTTCCTGGCGACCTTGCTGGGTACCATGTTCGGTGCACTGGCCGGTTACTTTGGCGGCAAAGTCGATGATTTCTTTAACTGGTTTTACAGCATCTTCACTTCCATCCCTTACCTGCTATTGATACTTTCGGTGGCGGCTGTATTGCAGCAAAAAGGTGTTACTACCATCATCCTGATCTTGGCTTTCACTGGCTGGACTGGGCCTTTCCGCCTGATCCGGGCTGAATACATGAAACACAAGGCGCGTGAGTACGTTTGGGCAGCAGATGCCATAGGTGCTTCGCACTGGCGCAAGATGTTCGTCCATATCTTCCCGAATGTCAGCCATGTGGCACTGGTACAGGTATCTATCCTGGTGGTGGGTTTTATCAAGTCCGAAGTTATCCTGAGCTTCCTGGGCTTTGGCGTGCCGGTTGGCGTTGTGTCCTGGGGCAGTATGCTCAATGAAGCGCAGAATGAATTGATTTTGGGTAAATGGTGGCAATTGGTTGCCGCAACCGCAGCGATGGCCGTGCTGGTGACAGCCTTCTCATTGTTCACCGATGCCTTGCGCGATGCGCTTGACCCCAAGTTGAAATAAGGACAAATCATGAGTCAAGAAAACCCAAATCAAGCTTTGCTGAAAGTAGAAAACCTGCGCGTGTCTTTCCGCGTCAATAAAAAAGACAGCGTGGAAACGGTCAAGGGTATTTCCTTTGAAATCCCGCGCAACTCCACGGTTGCCCTGGTCGGTGAATCAGGCAGTGGTAAGTCAGTTAGCTCACTCGCTGTCATGGGCTTGCTGCCGCCAGATACCTCCAGCATTGCTGCTGACAGCAAGATTATTTTTGAAGGCCGCAGCCTGCTGGAACTCAGCATTGCTGAAAGGCGCGATCTGTGCGGCAAGGAAATCTCCATGATTTTCCAGGAACCGATGACCTCGCTGAATCCGGTGTTTACCGTTGGTTTCCAGATTGCAGAAGTGTTGCGTCTGCATATGGGCATGGATGCCAAACAAGCCAGGAAGCGAGCGATAGAATTGCTGGAAGAGGTCGGCATCCCCGATCCAAAAAACAAGATCGACGCCTACCCCAGCCAGATGTCTGGCGGCCAACAGCAAAGGGTGATGATCGCCATGGCGATTGCCTGCGAACCCAAATTGCTGATTGCCGATGAACCGACTACCGCTCTCGATGTCACCATACAAAAACAAATCATCGACCTGATCGACGCCTTGCGTATCAAGCACAAGATGTCCGTATTGTTTATCACCCATGACTTGGCCCTGGTCGGTGAAATTGCCGATCATGTCATCGTCATGCGCAATGGTGAAATCCGCGAAGCGGGCACGGTAGAACAAATCTTTGAAAGCCCGAAAGACACCTATACCCAAGCCCTGCTGCATTGCCGTCCCACCCTGGATACCCGTCCTTGGCGCTTACCGGTGATTGCTGATTTCATGAACAATAACGGCGCGCTGCTTGATCAAAAACAGCGGCCGCGTGGTCTCAAAGGTGATGAAGAGATTGTGCTGGAAGTCAAAGACCTCGGTAAAAGTTTTTACTCCCGTGAAGGCTTCTTTGGAAAAAAAGAATTCAAGGCCGTTGAAGGCGTTTCCTTCAAACTGGCACGTGGTAAAACCCTGGGCGTGGTAGGTGAATCAGGGTCTGGAAAAACCACGGTAGGCCTGACACTGATGCGCCTGCATCAGGCTACCTCTGGCCAGGCCCTGTTTGAAGGCAAGGACATCCTGTCCATGTCAAACAAGGAATTCCATCACTACAAGCGCCGCATACAAATCATTTTTCAGAACCCGTATGCATCGTTGAACCCACGCTTTACCGTAGGGCAGATTTTGATGGAACCCATGCACATCCATAATATTGGTGCCAACGATAGCGAGCGCTCTGCCATGGCTTATCAGTTGCTGGAAAAAGTTGGCCTGCCTACTGCAGCATTCCACCGTTACCCGCATGAATTTTCTGGTGGCCAGCGTCAGCGTATCGCGATTGCACGCTGCCTGACGATGAAACCGGAAGTACTGGTCTGCGATGAATCAGTATCCGCGTTAGACGTATCTGTGCAGGCCCAGGTATTAAATCTGTTGCAAGACTTGCAGGAAGAATTTGGCCTCTCTTACATTTTCATCTCACATGATCTGGCCGTCGTCAAATACATTGCCGACCAGGTCATGGTAATGAACAAAGGTAAAGTCGTTGAACTGGCGAATTCAGATGATCTGTATCTGAACCCGACTCAGGCTTATACCAGAACTTTGCTGAATGCCATACCAAAAGGCTTGCAACACTAAATTGCAATCGCGAACCGGCTGCCTGCCGGTTCGCACTCCCTTGCTTGAAAAATCCCCTTACACTTATATTTTTGACCAATCCTGCAAACACTGGCAAGATGACATTCGCCTGTGGCATGGCGAAACAGGCACAATCTCCCGCATATCCCGTATGCAGCACATTCACTGGAGTCAGGATTGGAAGCATTAAGAAGTTTATTCCGAGAATTAATGCCGGTAGTGGACTTTTGCTCCATGCGCGTAGTCGATGAGCGCAGCGAAGAATTACTGGTCAGGCAAAATATCTTGCAGCCCCTGCGCAATACACGCAGCCATGGTGCCATGCTGACCGTTATTCATGATGGCGGTTACGGCTATGCCGCAACTAGCGACTTATCCCGCAATGGTTTGAATACTGCAATGCAGCATGCTTTGCACTGGGCCAGGCTCAGCGCAGGTAAAACGGTAACGAATTTCAGCAAGATCCCGCAAGCCGCTGTGGTTGGTCAATATCAGGGCTTGACAGCATCCATCCCTACCAGAAAAGATTTGATTGCCTTACTGATGCGGGAATCTGCTACATCGCATTTCAGTGACAAGATTGTAGATTGGAGCGCATCCATAGGAGTGACGCAAACTGAGCAACTATTTATCAGTAGCGCAGGTGCTGACATCCATCAGCAATTCAACTACCTGATACCCAATCTCAGCGTTACCGCCAATGAAGGATCAGAAACCCAGACCCGCAGCCTGGGCGGTCAATACAATGGTTTTTGCCGCCAGGGCGGCATGGAAGTCTTGCAGCAATCCGGCTTTTATGGAGCGGGCAAACGCATTGCAGAAGAAGCACTGGCCTTATTGCATGCAGCTAACTGCCCCAGTGGGTGCATGGATTTACTGTTAATGCCAGAACAAATGATGCTGCAAATTCATGAATCCATAGGCCACCCGCTGGAACTGGACCGGATATTGGGTGATGAGCGCAATTTCGCTGGCACCAGTTTTGTCACACCCGACATGTTTGGTCATTTCCAGTATGGATCTGAATTACTGAATGTCACCTATGACCCCAGCCGCGCCGAACAATTTGCAAGTTTTGGCTGGGATGATGATGGCAGTACCGCAGAAAAAACATGGGTCATCAAAAATGGCATATTGGAACAGCCACTTGGCAGTGTTCTCTCACAAGCACGCGCTGGCATGGCGGGCGTTGCCAATTCGCGCGCCTGCGACTGGAACCGTCCGACCATAGACCGCATGGCCAATCTGAATATAGAAGCGGGCAGCAGCCGCCTGGATGAAATGATTGCCAGTGTTGAATATGGCGTACTGATGAATACCAATGTATCCTGGTCTATTGATGATTCACGCAATAAATTCCAGTTTGGCTGTGAATACGGGCAAATGATACGCAATGGCAAATTGCAGGAACTCGTCAAAAATCCCAATTATCGTGGCATATCAGAAAGTTTCTGGCGCTCGCTAAAAATGGTGGGTGATGCTTCTACGCTGGAAGTCATGGGTACACCCTTCTGCGGTAAAGGTGAGCCTTCGCAAGTCATACGCGTGGGCCATGCTTCACCGGCCTGCCTGTTCGATCAGGTAGAAGTATTTGGAGGTGAAGCCTGATGCATGACTATTTTTTATCCCTGGCCGAACATATAGAAACCCAGTTGGCAGCAAATGAGACCAGCACCGCCTGGTTGTCGGCAGAATCCAGCGATTTTGTGCGCTTCAATCACAGCGCCATACGCCAACCCGGCCATGTCTTGCAACTCATATTGAACCTGCAATTGATACAGGGGCAAACCCACGCCACCATGGGCTTCAACCTCAGCGGCAAGTTGAAAATAGATTTAGCGACGATCAATGCCGCAATCCAGGATTTGCGCATGCAGTTAGCAGACTTGCCAGCAGACCCGCACCTGATGGTAGCGACCGAGGTCAATAACAGTACACAAATCCTCCCATCTTCCCTGCCACCGGTAGCCAGCATGCTGGAACAAATACTGGCTGCTGCAAAAGATGTGGACATGGTGGGCTTGCTCACTACGGGTACGCAATATCGCGGCTTTGCCAATTCCTATGGCCAGCGCAATTGGTATGCAACCAGTAATGTCAATTTTGACTGGAGCTTGTTTTATTCAACAGACAAGGCTGTCAAATCCAACTATGCCGGCTTCCATTGGGATGAGGCTGAATTTCTGCGAAAATTCGACGATGCCCGTCAAAAGCTGGCCTTGCTGGCGCGACCACCAATCACTGTGGCCGCAGGCAATTACCGCGCGTATCTGAGCCCGACGGCATTGAATGAATTGATCATGATGCTGAACTGGGGTGGTTTATCCGAGAAGTCTTTGCGCACCCGCCATAGCTGCCTGCGCCGTATGCAATCCGGTGAAGCCAGTATGCATGCGATGGTCGACGTCTGCGAAGACAGCCGTGCTGGCCTGGAGCCTGGCTTTCAGGCAGAAGGCTTCATCAAACCCGACGTCATCCCCCTGATACAGGCAGGCAAACTCAGTGGCAGCATGATTTCACCGCGCAGCGCCAAGGAATTTGGCTTGATAGCCAATGGTGCGCCCAACGATGAATCAGCAAAATCCCTGATGATGCGCGCTGGTACTTTGGCACATGCAGACATACTCAAGGAACTGGGTACCGGCATCTATATTGCCAATCTCTGGTATCTGAATTTTTCTGACAGGGCAAACTGCCGTATCACTGGCATGACTCGTTTTGCCACCTTCTGGGTAGAAAATGGGCAAATCATTGCCCCACTGAATGTCATGCGTTTTGATGATTCTTTGTTCAGGATATTGGGAGAAAATTTGCTGGCACTAAGCCAGGAAACCGAAGTCATTATGGATGACCACTCGTATGGGGAGAGGAATACAGGGGGTGCCATCTTGCCCGGTGCACTGGTGAAGGAAATGCGCTTTGTCCTTTAGTAGGTTGATATGTCGTATTTTGCAGCCATGAAAGACGATGTTGCGATACATTCAGGCAAAATACTGCATTTCTCCGAATAGCTACTATGATGACATGTACATCGCATTTTTAGTCAGGATATGCATAAGCGAACTTAGCATTTGCCCGTTTCGGTGAGAGCAACTACAATTCGGACCTGTTGCGTAAAAGGCTGCAATTTAAGTATTCCCTATCAAGGCTAAATCTTAATAGGAAAACAACAAGTAATAAAAACCCACAGCGCAATAGAATAAGGCTTTCGACAAATTGTTACTGAGAGCCTTAAGCATATTGCGGTCATATCTGGAGTCAACATGGCATTTCTGCAAGGCAAAAAAATTCTGATTACCGGTTTGCTGTCTAACCGTTCTATCGCTTACGGCATCGCTCAGGCTTGCAAACGCGAAGGCGCTGAGCTGGCATTTACCTATGTAGGCGAACGCTTCAAAGACAGGATTACTGATTTTGCGGCTGAATTCGACAGCAAACTGATCTTTGATTGTGACGTATCCAGCGATGAACAAATTGAAGCAGTGTTTGCCGATCTGGGCAAATCCTGGGACAAACTCGATGGCTTGGTGCATGCTATCGGCTTTGCACCACGTGAAGCAATTGCCGGCGAATTCCTCGATGGTTTTTCCCGCGAAGCTTTCCGCATTGCACATGACATATCTGCTTACAGTTTCCCGGCAATGGCAAAAGCTGCGCTGCCGCTGTTGCGTGAAGACTCGGCCTTGCTGACTTTGTCTTACCTGGGTGCCATTCGCGCTATCCCGCATTACAACACCATGGGTATGGCCAAAGCGTCCCTGGAAGCATCGGTACGTTACCTGGCAGAACACCTGGGCAAAAAAGGCATACGCGTCAATGGTATTTCTGCCGGCCCTATCAAAACCCTGGCTGCCAGCGGCATCAAGGACTTTGGTAAATTGCTGGGCTTTGTAGCCGAGCACGCACCTCTGCGCCGTAACGTGACTATCGAAGACGTGGGCAATACTGCGGCTTTCCTGCTGTCACCACTGGCAAACGGTATTACTGGTGAAATCACTTACGTCGATGGCGGCTTCTCGCATGTCATGGGCTTGAACGCTGATTCTTACGATAAATAATCAGTCTGCACCAGCCTGAACATTGCATTACGGGACAGCATTTGCATCCCGTAATGCAATGCTGCTGTGAAATGAATAAATCTATCCTCATGTTCAACGTCTTGAACGACATAGCCCGGCTTACCAAACAACTGCTACTGATCATAGTCAGCTTGTGGCTGATGCTGACTGGTCCTGCCATGGCGGCTTCCTGCAATGACCCCTGGCCAGGCTGGGAGCATTTCAAGAAAACTTTCATCGCAGATGATGGCCGCGTGATCGACCACAGCGGCGCACGCAAGCCCACCACATCGGAAGGTCAGGCCTATGCCCTGTTCTTTGCGCTGAGCGCTAACGACAAAGCCGCATTTCAACGCATCCTGACCTGGACAGAGAATAACCTGGCAGCCGGTGACCTGACCGCGCGTCTGCCAGCCTGGCAATGGGGGCAGCGTGAAGATAATAGCTGGGGCGTCATCGACAAAAACCCGGCTTCTGATGCTGACCTATGGATAGCCTATAGCCTGGGTGTCGCTGGAGAAGCCTGGAAAGACAAGCGCTATACCGCCCTGTCCAGCTTGCTGGCGCAAAGAATACTGAATGAAGAAACTGCCGAACTGCCTGGACTGGGCCTGAGTTTATTACCAGCGCCGACTGGCTTTAACCTGCCCAACAATCAATGGAAACTCAACGCCAGCTACCTGCCCCTGCCCTTGCTGCGCTGGTTTGAAAAAAAAGAAAGCGATGAACGCTGGAAACGCATGATAGCCCCGGCCATGCATCTCATCGCAGGTAGCGCGCCCAAGGGCTATGCTGCCGACTGGATTATTTACGATGCCCAAAAAGGCTTCTTGCCAGATAGCCAGGGTCTGGAAAAAGGCCAGGGTGGCTATAACGCCATCCGGGTTTATCTATGGACAGGCATGATGGCCAGCCAGGATGCTGAAAGAGCGAATTTGCTTAAATTGTTGCGCCCCATGGCGCAACTGGTTGACAGCAAGGGCTACCCGCCAGAATTTGTCGACATTTTGAGCGGCGAGATCAATGGGCCAGGCTCCAGCGGCTTCTCTGCCGCCCTGCTACCCCTGCTGGAAGTCAATGGCGTACAAAAAACCCTGGTGCAGCAGCAATTGCGCCTGCAGGCACAAGCCATCAAACCGGATGCTTATTACGACCAAGTCTTGTCCTTGTTCGCTCTGGGCTGGCAAGAAAAACGTTTTCGCTTTGACATGCATGGGAATGCTGACTTTTACTGGCAACATTTTTGCTGGAAACTATTTTGAGCCAGAAGCAAGATATTCTTTGGGAACTGGCTGCTTTTTCCTGAAAAATCCTGTATAGTTTCGTTTTTTGCGCTGCAATATAAAAATTACAGCCAAAACCAAGTAGCATCGCAAGCCTGTGCACATCCTCAGGATGGTGCATGTAAAAGCCCTCCCGCCTCGCATGTCTGGTAGTAATCCATAGACATCATCCCGGCGCAAAGCTTTTGTGCCGAAATTTCATTGTCGTCCCTTGTTGGATTTTCTGTGTTCATTTCGTTTGGTTGGCGCTGCATTGTTGCGCGCGTTCGTTAGCAACGCGCTAATTTATACTGGGACAGAAGCAAACGTTCCGGCAAAACATGCTGCAAACTGGCCTTATCGCCGGTGAGCTTGGCATTGCTGCCGCATTTTGCAAACGTCCCAATCACGAAAGAAATTCATGAGTTTTGAAGCACTAGGTCTACACGTCAACATCATCCGCGCTCTGACTGACTCTGGCTATACCAAGCCAACTTCGGTACAAGAACAGGCAATCCCTGCCGCGATTGAAGGTCGTGACCTGATGGTCTCATCCCAGACCGGCTCCGGCAAAACTGCCGCTTTCATGCTGCCTGCTTTGCATAAACTGGTTACTGCTGAAGTTGTCAGCTACGACGCTGCCAGCAGCAAAACCCCTAATCAAGAACGTCAAGCTGCCCGTTCACGTGGCGACAAACCACGTTTCGTTGCTGCAAAACCAAAAATGCTGGTGTTGACGCCAACCCGCGAACTGGCTTTGCAAGTGACTACAGCAACTGACAAATACAGCGCTTATTCACGCCGTATCAAAGCTGTCTCCATCCTGGGTGGCATGCCTTATCCTAAACAGATGCAATTGCTGTCCCGCAATCCAGAAATTCTGGTGGCAACACCTGGCCGTCTGATTGATCATATGGAATCCGGCAAGATCGATTTCTCTGAATTGCAAATGCTGGTTCTGGACGAAGCTGACCGCATGCTGGACATGGGTTTCATCGACGATATCGAAAAAATCGTTGCTGCCACGCCTCCTACACGTCAAACCATGTTGTTCTCTGCAACACTGGATGGCGTAGTCGGCAACATGGCTAAACGCATCACGACTGAGCCTCTGGTCATCCAGATCGCCGGCTCTGCCAGCAAACATGAAAACATCCAGCAACGCGTACACTTCGTGGATGATCTGTCCCACAAAAATCGCATGCTTGATCACCTGCTGCGCGACACTACGGTTGACCAGGCCGTTGTATTTACAGCCACAAAACGTGATGCAGACACCATCGCTGACCGTTTGAATATCGCTGGTTTCGCTGCTGCTGCCCTGCATGGCGACATGCATCAAGGCGCACGTAACCGCACTCTGGACGCATTGCGTCGTGGCCAGGTACGTGTACTGGTAGCGACCGACGTTGCTGCCCGTGGTATCGACGTTCCTGCAATTACGCACGTATTCAACTACGATTTGCCTAAATTCCCGGAAGATTATGTCCACCGCATAGGCCGTACTGGCCGTGCCGGTCGTAAAGGTCTGGCGATTTCCCTGGTCAATCATGCTGAAGGCATGCACGTCAAGCGTATCGAACGCTTCACCAAGCAATTGATCCCTGTCGATGTCATCGAAGGTTTTGAACCTAAGAAATCTGCAGCACCAGCACGCTCTGCAGCCCGCAAGCCTAACGGCTGGAAACCAGGCGACGCCCGTAAAACCGGCGCTGGCGCAGGTGGTGGCGGTGGTTATGGCAACAACAAGCCAGGTCAACGCAGCTTCAGCAAACCAGCTGGCGCATCGACTGGCACCAGCGCTGGTCCACGTAAAGAAGGCGGCGGCTACAAAGGCAATCGCTCGAATGACAGCGGTGCACGTCGCACATTTGGCGATTACTAATTGGAATCACCGCGTAAGCTACTGCGCGGCGCCATTTTGAGCCTGTGATGCTCACCGTACTTTAGTGCGGTTGCGCTTCTCGACTCAAACTGACACCGCTCGCTACACTTACACAGCGACTCCAGAGAAGTTTGTTTCCATGCAAACAGAAACAACATAGACATTGCTGCATAAGCAATATCATGAAAAAGCGATCACTTTGGTGGTCGCTTTTTTTATACTTGTATGCTCGGCGTATAATCCGCTTCTGACCAACACAAAAGTATAAGTCTCATGAGCAAAGAAACTGACGCCCCAGTCCGACTTACCTCTTTCTCGCATGGCGGTGGCTGTGGTTGCAAGATTGCACCTGGCGTACTTGCCGAAATATTAAAAAAATCTTCAGGCTTTCCTGTGCCGCCATCCCTCATGGTCGGCATAGAAACCGCTGACGATGCAGCCGTCTACAAACTCAATGATGAGCAGGCGCTGATCGCCACCACTGATTTTTTCATGCCCATCGTCGATGATCCCTTTGATTTTGGCCGCATCGCCGCCACCAATGCCATTTCAGACATCTATGCCATGGGCGGCACACCCATCATGGCGCTGGCCCTGGTCGGCATGCCCATCAATCAGCTACCATTGGACGTCATAGGCAAGATTATCCAGGGTGGTGAAACCATCTGTGCCGAGGCTGGAATACCTATTGCCGGTGGCCATACCATCGATTCTGTCGAACCTATTTATGGCCTGGTCGTCATGGGCCTGATCCATCCATCCAAAGTCAAACGCAATGCTGATGCCAAAGCGGGGGATAAATTGATACTCAGCAAGCCGCTGGGTGTTGGTATCCTGTCCGCGGCACTGAAAAAGCAAGCGCTGGATGAAGCTGGCTATGCCACCATGATAGACAGCACCACCAAACTGAACAAACCTGGCCAGGCACTTTCTACCCTTGAGAGCGTACATGCCATGACCGACGTCACCGGCTTTGGTCTGCTTGGCCATTTACTCGAAGTCTGTCGCGGCTCGAAACTGGCAGCACAGTTGAATATGTCTACCCTGCCTTTGCTGGCAAAGGTAGAACAACTGGCGAGCGATGGCTATATTACCGGAGCATCTGCCCGTAACTGGAGTGCTTATGGTCAATCTGTCATACTCGATGCACAGATCAGTGCTGTCCAAAAAGCCTTGCTGACCGACCCACAGACATCGGGGGGCTTACTGGTCGCCTGCGATCCGGCTGCCGTAGAAGATGTTTTGACGATTTTCCGTCAAGGTGGTTTCTTGGAAGCTGCCGTGATTGGTGATATTGTTGCAGGTGAGCCTTTAATTACTGTCCTGCCCTGATTTTTTGATTTTGCCCCTACTTTTGCAAATACCATGAACCAATTAGAACAACTCAAGCAATACACCACTGTGGTCGCTGACACTGGCGATTTCCAGGCTATCCAGGCTTACGCCCCACGCGATGCGACGACCAATCCATCCCTGATCCTGAAAGCAGTGCAAAAGCCGGAATACCTGCCTTTGCTGGAAAAAGCCGTCAAAGACACAGCAGGCAAGTCCATCGATGAAACCATCGATCACTTGCTGATTGCTTTTGGTCTGCAAATTTTAAAAGTCATCCCTGGCCGTGTTTCTACCGAAACCGATGCCCGCCTGTCTTTCGATACGGCTGGCACCATTGCCAAAGGCCGTCAACTAATCGCCATGTATGAAGCAGCAGGTATACCGCGTGAACGCATCCTGATCAAGATCGCCTCGACCTGGGAAGGCATACGTGCTGCCGAAGTATTGGAAAAAGAAGGTATACGCTGCAATATGACCCTGCTGTTCTGCCTGGCACAAGCAATTGCCTGTGCTGAAGCAGGTGCGCAGTTGATCTCGCCTTTCGTTGGCCGCATCTATGACTGGTACAAAAACAAGACTGGCCAGGAAATTTTTGGTGCAGATGACCCAGGTGTCTTGTCTGTCAAAAAAATCTACACTTACTATCGCAAGTTTGGCTATAGCACAGAAGTCATGGGTGCCAGCTTCCGTAATACTTCACAAATCCTGGAACTGGCAGGCTGCGACTTGCTGACTATCAGCCCTGATCTTTTGCAAAAACTCAGCGACAGCAATAGCAATGTCACTCAAAAACTGAGCAAGGAACTGGCCGCTTCTTCTGACCTGCAAAAAGTCAGCATGGATGAAAAGACTTTCCGTCTTGATTTGAATGAAGATGCCATGGCGACAGAAAAGCTGTCAGAAGGCATACGTGCTTTTTGTGCTGATACCGTCAAACTGGAAAAGATGATTGCCGCAATGCTTTGAGCCAACACCATCTGACAGGTTATGATGAGGGGGTAGAATTTTCTGCCCCCCTTTTTTATTTTGATGACCCGGATATGAAAAAGCAGTTAGACATAGCAAGCTGGAACAGGCGCGAACACTATGCCTTTTTTTCCCAGATGGATGAACCCTTCCATGGCTTGAACCTGCATGTGGATTGCACCTGGGCCTATCAGCATTGCAAAGACAAACAGCATTCCTTCTTCCTGTTTTATCTGCATCAGATATTAAGCGCCATCATGCGCACCGATGCCATGCGCTACCGCATAGAAGACGGCAAGGTATTTGATTATGAAGTGATACACGCAAATGCGACCGTGCAACGCGCTGACCATACTTTTGGCTTCTGCCCCATTTATTATGAAAAAGATTTTGCCGTTTTCGCCACCGGGGCAAACATTGCCATGGATAAAATCAAGAACAGCAGCGGCCTTTGCTTTAATGATGAGTGTGCACGTGAGGATGTGATCCATTTCTCTGCCCTGCCCTGGATCAGCTTCACAGGGCTAACCCATGCACGGCAGTATGATCGCAAGGACAGCGTGCCCAAAATCTCAGTTGGCAAATTTTTTAAACAACACCAGCGCCTGATGCTACCTATCGCAATATTTGTTCATCATGGCTTGGTCGATGCGTATCATGTACATCAATTCATGGAAGTACTGGAAACAGGTCTATCTGGGCAACTCAAATAATCATGATCAAATCCATCAATAAAACGCAGATACTTTTTTGCTTTGCCAGTTTTCTCAGTGCAAGTGCTGTAGCAGAAACAGATACACTCTGGAGCAAGACCTTTTTGCAATACCAGGCAGCAAACCTATGGGTACCAAAAGAAATAAGGACACAGCTCGAAGCGGAACGCAAAGACCAGCCTGGCAAAACCAAGTATATAAAATCCACTCTCAGTAGTTGGGAAAAACATGATCCTGTTTATACAAATGTCAGTACTAACAATAACTGGCAAGTTTTAACCGAAGAGACGAAATCCGTTGATGGGATCAATAATATGTTGATGAGTCTCGATAAGATGAAATCCAGTTTACTTGTTCAGGGTTCCGTGCCACTTCGCCTCGAAAACCAAAACTTGGATGGCAGAAATCTGGCGGTATTTGAGCTTAGCGATGGCGGCATGGGGAAAAAGGTCAGTATTAAAATGTGGGTTGCCCCAGATACTGCCTGCATGGTTAAAATGGACACTTCCATACACATAACCCTCTATGCCGATGTAAATTTCAGCACTCGCTATACTGAACCTAATAAAGATGGATTATGTCTGCATAGCCTGATGCAAGGCAACATCGACATGCAAATCCCCTTTAAAAAAGGAAACATACATATTAAGCAAAGCAATAGTGACTGGACGCCAAGACCAGCGAATTAAGATCCCAAGCCAGCCTCGCCCCTTCAAGGAAACATCATGCGCAAATTGAATCCTGCAGTCTTCGTTCTGGCTTGCATATTGGTAACTGGTAATGCATGTGCTGATGACTTCACAGATGGTGTCAGTTACTACGAGCAAGGTGACTTTACCTCGGCACTGGCGTCGTTCAAAGCCGCAGCAGATAAGGGTAATGCCGATGCACAGTTCAATCTGGGTCTGATGTTTTTGAATGGTGAAGGCGTGCAGCAAGACTACAGGCAGGCACTCAACTGGTTCGAGCAAGCGGCCAGCAAGGGCAATGTCAGGGCGCAAGTAAATATAGGGCGCATGTATGCAAAAGGTAAGGGCATGCTCTCGAATCATGGCATCGCTGCTTCATGGTTCAAAAAGGCTGCTGACCAGGGCTATGCCGATGCTCAATATAGCCTGGGCATTTTGTATGTCACGGGTACAGGCGTGGGGCGTGACTATAACAAGGCCAGGGATTTGTTCCAGCAAGCTGCCAATCAAAGTAATGCCAGCGCCCAATATCAATTGGGCCTGCTTTATCTGAAAGGCCGCGGTGTCACAGAAAACCTGGTTGAAGCCTATAAGTGGCTGAGTCTGGCCGGTGATTATGAAGACAGCGAAGTATTCAGGAAATATGTGGCTGCCAAAATGAGCAAGGAAGCAGTCAGCGAAGCGCAAGCATTGGCAAAGGACTGGAAGTCTGAGAAGGCTGCTGAATAGCAGCACTGCAGGTTTCGGACCTTATATGATGGTAATATGTCCGTCATGTATTTGGTAATTGCCAGGCCCGGAATCTTCCTTGACCTGCCATTTCTGCTTGCCTATTTGTATCTCCACGCCCTCGTGGATTTTCTTTATGATCTTCACACTGGCTTTGTCTATCAGCTCTTGCTCTGCTTCCAGCTCATCCAGCTCTTTTTCCAGGGCATCCAGTTCCGCCAATAAATACAGGCGTTTGGCTTCGACTTTCTCACCAACACCGCCTGCTGCCTTTTGCGGGTGAGTGGTAAAAAATGCTTGCAACTTGATCAATTGATCCAGCTCAGCCGCCTTGCGTCCTATCTGGTATTGCTTGTCATGAATTTGCTCATCCCGGTAAGGATCAAACCCCACTTGAATTTGGGTGCGAGTCCCCGCTGGTGATCCAAGAGACACTGCGCAAATCGCTAGTGCAGCCTGTGCCCGGCCACCCAGGATATTACCCACATTGGAACCTGGCTTACCGACGATAATTTCTCTCCTTGCGACTAACTCGCACTGTCTGGCATTTTGCTGCAGATGTATGCTATTCCCTGCCTCTATATGGGCATTCTCGGCAAACAGAGCTTGCACTGAGCCTTCGCATTTAATTCTTGAAGTTATCCCACTGAGATGTTGTGTTCCTGACATTTTTTCTGCCAGTCCTATGATCCCTCCCTTGACTGCGACATTGCCACCGGCTGTAATATCCGCCGCCTCCACCATGCCGTTGACGATAATATCTCCGGTGACATTTAATATCATGCCTGCCTTGACATCGCCATCCACATGAATAGTGCCTTCAAAACTGATATTACCCGTACTCAAATCCACATCGGGCACCTGCAACACCGGATTGACGATGACACCATCATCTACCAGGACAGGTTGGCCAGCATTGATCGCCACCAGTAAATCGGGGTTGCCGGCAGATGGTGTTGCCCCCTGCAAATGCGCGCCAAAAGCCATTTCAGGCATGGGCTTGGCCAGGATAACCTGACCCTTGATATTCATGCCGAACTTGCCTTGGACTGGAGGTATGCGCCGCATCAGTTCGTCACCGACATGAACGATCAATAAATGGCTGAGCTCGCGAAACTTGATGATCGCCAGTTCATCTCTTTGTGTAATTTCACTTTTTTGTGCCCCAAACAGTGGCTCCAGCTTACCTGCCACTCCCTGGCGTGGTGGCTCACCTTCTGCAATCAGCACATGATGGCATGCACCTGCAGCCAGGGCAGCATCGAGCTCTTTATGCAAAATCCCATGGATAATACCCTGTTCACGTAAGGCATCATTGATTGCGCTACCTATGGTTTTACCACCCTGAGCGGGGATCATGGTCAGGTACGCAGATAATAAATCGTCGGAAATTTCCAGTGAGAATTCAGCGTCTCTGCGTTCCCCTATCTGGAATTTTTGCAACTCTTTAGCATCGCGACATAATTTGATGAAAGCCAGTAAAGCAACGCTGTCTTTATAAAAATCGGCGCATTTACTTGCTTGCAACGCGCTTTCAAGACTGCTCATATCCGGGGGGATGCCAGCATCGTCGGGATCATATTGCGCAAACAAAATACCGGCAGGCTCTTCTGTGAAAAAAGATAAGTTTACTGAATGAGAAAGCGATTCGCTCAAGATGCTTCCTTTACATTGAAATCCATGTAGAAATCGTCGCACATACTTACATCACATACAAGCACGCCACGCGGACAAGTACATGGCTAGCTATACTTTGGTAGATACTGAAATACATGCAAAAACCCTGTATAAATGCGAATTCAGACGGCAATTCCATTTAAAAGCACAGTTTGCCGACACTTTTTAACACCTGAAAAATGGGCAGACCGAATATAAAATGCAAAGATGCGCAAGTTGTCACCCTTGACCTTAAACAGGATCTGCTGACATTGGCACAAATGCTGGCCGCCAACCAGTTGCCCCCTCCCTGGCAACTTGGTCTGAGCTTAAGTGATTTTGCCGATTCTTTTGATGATGATATGGCTTACATCGATGCATTCAGGCTTTGGGGCATGTCAGCATTTGATGATGCTGAATATGTGCAAAAACTCCTGGACAGTACCCATGCACCAGAAGAATGGCGATCATGGGCTGCAGAGCATTTTAATTTCACTCTGGAATAAGCGGAGGCGAGGCCTGGATTTTATTTGTCGATGAAAAACGCTCTACATGTACCTCGCCAGCATGCCCCAAATAACTGACGTGGTGACCTGTTATCCAGACAATGTAACCTACACAACCAGCGGCCATGGATAGCTGGAGAAATTCTGAATAGCGCACCACATCGCGTTGCGCTTCACGCATTGCCGCGAGCAAAGCACCTGCATCGAATGCGGCAGGAATGGGATACTTTTTCTACCCAAAATCAAGCGCATCAACGCTGCCGTCCTGCAAATAATAAATTGTGCTTCCGCTACGGTAATCAGCAAAATAAGATTCCATGCCCGCATCGATAAGTTTGCCAACGACTCCCCCCGCAAGTCAGCCTCCATGCATATGAGTCACTGGATAGCATGCCTATTGCCTGTATCGCTGCTTCGTCCATCACTTGCTCCTTTTAATTTCAAGCTTACTTCTCCGGTATTTGCCTCATGCCATGCAAATTTCATGTGCTTCGTGCTTTAAAAAGATAAATTCATTTATTAATGCAAATGCGAATCATTTGCATTCAATATTTATTTGCATTATTATCACGCCCTTAACAAAAGGGGAAACCATGCATTTCAAAAGGAAATTGATCGTTGTAGTACTGGCCAGTTTAGCTGCTGGACAAGCTGTATGTTCTGCGTCACAAGAATCAGCAGATGGGCAACAGGTCGTAGTCACTGCAACTTTGCGTAACCATAGCATCGCCTCAGCACCAGCCTTTACTACGGTGGTGACTGCTGAAGATATCGCCAAATCACCAGTAAACAGTCTGGCAGATTTATTGCGGGAAACCGTCGGTGTCAACAATCAGACTGATGGCACGGGTCGCGATGAAATCCAGATTCGCGGGTTGGGCGGCAAATACACTTTGATGCTGGTCAACGGCAAACGCATTTCCTCAGGTGGTGCCTTGTGGCGCGGCAGTGACTTTGACTTCAGTTCCATCCCTTTGAACAGCATCAAACGAGTAGAAATCGTGCGTGGCCCCATGGCTGCCTTGTATGGTTCTGACGCCATTGGCGGCGTCATCAATATCATCACCAAGACGCCTGCCAAAACATGGACAGGTACATTCAATACCGAGTACCGCAAGATCGCCACTGGCGAACAAGGTGACCAATACCGCATAGGCGCAGCCACCAGCGGTGCCTTCAATGAGCAGCTCAGCATGGCTATTTCTGGCGAAGTGTATGACAGGCAGCCATGGTTCAGCACCACGGCATCCGACCCCACTCGCCCTGCCCGCCTGGAGAAAAAACAATCACAGAACCTGGTAACGACAACGACATGGAAATTATCGGGTACCCAGTCCCTGGACTTTGACTTTGGCTATAACAAGGACAAACGTCCCTACGCGCTGTACTACTATGCCTATTATCCTGCATACAAATTTGAAGCCAAGGATTACAGAGAGCAGGAAATTACACGCTACACCTATGGCATCAGTCACAAGGCTTCATGGGATTGGGGTACGACTACTGCGTTCCTGAATCAGGAAGACGCCTCCATTGATGACTTCAACAGCCGCTATAACAAACCGCAACAGCGCCTGTTAAAGGAGCAAAACACCTATGCAAAAGTGTACGCCAATATGGAATTGGGCAGCCATGGCCTGACTGCAGGTGTCGACCTGCGTCGTCAATTGATCAAAGATCCGCTAACTTATCTGAAGACAGGGAAAATCAGCACCAGAAGTTCTGCGATATTTGCAGAAGATGAAATCAGCCTGAGCAAGGATTTGCATTTAACACTAGCTGGTCGTGTGGATGACAGCAATACCTTTGGCAATCATTTTTCGCCCAAGACTTATCTGTCTTACCAGGCCAACAATGTCGTCACTGTCAAAGGTGGTATCAGCAAGGCATTCAAAGCCCCTGATGCCTATCAGTTAAGCCCGGAGTACATTGTGATCAGCTGTGCAGGCGCCTGCTATTTATCAGGCAACCCCAACTTGAAACCTGAGACCAGTACTAACTTTGAGGCCGGCTTTGAAGCGCATCAAAAAGGCTGGAATATGAGCGCCGTGATGTTCAAGAATGACGTAGATTCCATGATCGTATCCAATTACGATAGCGTCAAAAATGCCCGCAATTGGATCAACGTTGCCAAAGCCAAGACCAGTGGCATTGAGTTGCAGGGTGATGTTGAAATCAATCCCGCCTTCTCCATCAATGGAAACTATACGCATTTGAAGGCAGACTACACTGACGAGCGCGGCAAGGAAACCAAACTGGATAACCGTCCTGCCAATGTAGCAAAACTGGGCGTAAATTGGAAAGCAACTGAACGTCTGCAAACAAGCCTGATTGCACATTACACAGGTAACCAGTTCTATGAAGGCAAGGAATTGCCAGCCTATACCCGTCTGGACTGGAATCTGTCTGCCCGTCTGCAAGACAATCTGATTTTGCGCGTGGGCGTAAAGAACCTCACTAATGTGAACCTGGAACAAAAGAGCAAAGATTTTGCATACTTTGAATTAGGTCGCAATTATTACGTGAGTGCCACACTGGCGTTTTAGGCGTGCTGGTTGAAAAGCTGCCGGCATTTCCGTGCCTGCGGCTTTTTGCTGCAAATTCGTTCTATCTACTTAAACAGGAATAGTCTTGTGTCTATTTTGTTTTTTCTGCTAACACTGACCGCCTCTATCCTGCTGTATCTGTGCCATAGGCATCAAGCCTGGCTGACAAAGGCTTTACCAGCAAAACCTTTGCTTGCAATTGCCAGCCTGCTCATGGCATTGGCCTTGTATTGCGGATGGCAGGCTTTCAGCATCGCAACTGCAATATTTGCGTGGCTAGTCATTAGTATGCTGGTTTTGGGCTTGCTGCCATTTTTCCCCCTGCTCAAGAAAAAGAAAACGCATGGAGAATGAAGCAAAAAAAACACCCATCCGCGCTGACTGGTGGACTAAAACAATATCCGGCCTGGTGCTGGGCTTTACCCTGGCGTTAACGATATCTGGCTTGTTTGCCTGGGCAGGTCCAGGCGGCATCGCTGCGCCACAGAAAGTGCAGTTTGTCATGTGGCTCATCACACCGATATGGATGCTGATACTCAGCCTGATTTATCTGGTGCGCACAGGCGTGCGCGCATTGACAGGGCTGCTATTTGCCAACGTGCTGGCCTATGCCCTGCTATTTCTTGTAAAAACTTAGTCGAGCAGTCTATGAAGATTAGAAGTGACATCTTGCGCATCTATCAATCCCTGCATACCTGGGTAGGCATCAGTGCAGGCTTATTGCTGTTCATCGGTTTCTTTGCCGGCGCCTTGACCATGTTCAAGCAACCACTGGATCATTGGGTCAGCCCGCCAGCACCAGTACCAGCCATGCTTCGCGAACAGGAAATCAACAGCCTGGCGCAACAGGCACTGGCACAGCATCCCGCTGCACGCAAGGGTTTCATCATGCATCTGGGCGAGCATGAAAACACAGTAGCAACAATGAGCTGGACAGCAGGCAAACCCGGGCGTGAGCTGGATTTCTCAGGCAAACAATGGATGGCCAACCTGGATCAAGAGGGCAAACTGCAAGCCAAAGAAGAACTACCGTCAATACTGGCACAAATGATAGACATGCTGCACAGGACTGGCGGCATACCTGGAAAGATAGGTGATGAATACCTGGGTGGTTATCTGATGGGCGTGGCAGGTATTTTGTACTTCCTGGCCCTGGTATCTGGCTTGATTTTATTACTGCCGACTCTGGCGAAAGATTTCTTTGCACTGCGCCCCGGCAAAAACCGCAAGCGCTTCTGGCTTGATGCGCACAATATTATCGGCATTACCAGCCTGCCCTACCATATCGTCATCAGTATCACCGTCATTGTATTTGCCTTTCATGACCAGTTTTACGACAGTCTGGCAGAAGTAGTCTATAAAAACCAGGCCATGTTTGGTGCGCCACCACCGGCTGCTGCTAAACCCTATGCAGCCAAAGACATGCTGCCACTGACCAGCATCATCAGCAAGGTCAAAGCTGAAGCGGGTGATTCAAGAATTTCAGAGATACAGTTCTTTGGTCTGGAAAGCCCACGTCCCATGGCAAGGGTAGCGCTTGTCAATCCACGCTATCTGGTGCAAGGGCCGGAAGCGGGCTACCTCATCGTGCATCCCTATACTGGTGTCATCATCAATGCCAGCATGTTGCCGGGCAAGGAAAGTACCTGGAGCGCCATCGTCGGTCCCTTCTTTTCACTGCACTTCGGCAGTTATGGTGGAGACATGATGCGCTGGGTGTATTTCGCTTTTGGCCTGAGTGGTGCCTTCCTGTTTTATTCGGGTAATTTGTTATGGCTGGAAAAGCGCCGTAAGGTGCAACGGCCAAATCAGCCACTTCCTGTACAAACATTGTCGACCAGGCTGATGGCTGCTGGCACGGTAGGTGTATGCCTGGGTACTGTGGCAGGCGTATGCTTCACTCTGGTGGCGGGCAAGTTGTTTGCTGCTGCGGCCGAGAATATCAATTTCGTTTATTTATTCGTGTATTACAGCGTCTTTCTGAGTGCACTGGCCTGGTCATATCTGCTTGGAGCTGCGCGCGCCTCTGTGGATTTGCTGTGGTTGTGCGTGCTTGCTGCGCTGGCCATCCCTTGCAGCTCTGTCATCATGGCCTTGCAATCCCCATCCAGTAATAACCTGACTGGCCCCGGTATAGAACTGGTTGCCATTGCAATGGCGCTGACATTTATCTACGCGGCACGCAAGACAGGCAAGCGTATCAGGGATGAAACAAAGGATAGCGTCTGGTCCTTACAGCAAATCCAGTAATTCATTGAAGAAGTGTCTTGACCTTGGACTCAAGTCCAAGGTTTAGCATAGTCTTTCTTAATTATGGAGAGACTACATGCAACTGAAGACCTACCTGCGCATCGTGCGCACCAGCGCCTGGTATGACCTGATCGTCACCATAGGCTTTGCTACGCCCTGGAGTTTTGCACACCTTCACCAAAGCCTGTCACAGCTCAATAGCAGCCTGGGCATTGCAGGTGAATTCCCGGCATTTGCCGCTGCCCATGTCCTGATGGCAAACTTGCTGGGATCTATTGTCACGATCTGGGCAATTTTGCGCTTGCGTGACACCCGCATGGAATATGGCCGCTATGATGCTGCCGGGCGCATCCTGTTCAGCATGTGGCAGCTGTATGCTGTCGCTCATGGGGCCAGCCAGATCATACTGGCCTTCACTGTGTTTGAAATCGCTTTTGGGATTGCGCAGTTACTGCCTGTTGAAAAACAGGCAGTGGCAAATTAAAGACGCTGCAAGGCATCCAGCAGCGGCACGCAGACATCTGCCACCCGGTTCAAGCTATGCTCACGCAATGCAGCCAAATCAACCTTTTGCTCGCTTTCCAGCCCCGCCCAGGCCAGCAAGGCGGCACAGGCTTCTGGATGGTCGAACAGGCCGTGCAGGTAAGTACCGAGTATCAGGTCGTCGGGTGAGCGCGCGCCTTCGTCTTCGCCATTGATGGTAAAAACAGGCTGCGTGTCATTGCTGGCATAGGTGATGCCCATATGAATTTCGTAGCCACTGACTTGTGCCGTGCTGGTGTTGAATGCGCAAACGCCTGTCACTTGTTGCAGACGTTTTTCCTGTGTCAGTTCGGTGGTGATGTCGAGCAGGCCCAAGCCATCAGAATCACCGGCCTGCCCCTCCACACCATGCGGGTCGCTGATGATTTGGCCCAGCATCTGGTAACCACCGCATATGCCTATGACTTTACCGCCATAGCGCAAGTGCTTTTCCAGCACAGGCTGCCAGCCCTGTGCCTGCAAGAACGCCAGATCGGCACGGGTGTTTTTACTGCCGGGCAGGATAATCAGATCGGCAGGTGGAATCGCCCTGTCCGGGCCTATGAATTGCAGGTCAACATCGGGATGAGCACGCAGTGCATCAAAATCTGTATGGTTCGATATGCGCGGTATGGCAGGCACGATGATGCGGAACTTGCCCGCATTGCCCTGGCTGGACTGTATCGCATCTTCCGCATCGAGTTGCAGGCCATGCAGGTAAGGCAGCACTGCCAATACAGGTTTGCCGGTCTTTTTCTCCAGCCATTCAAGGCCAGGTTCCAGTAAACGGATATCACCGCGAAAGCGATTGATGACAAAACCGATGATGCGT
Organism: Undibacterium sp. JH2W; assembly: GCF_049340425.1. NCBI lineage: Bacteria > Pseudomonadati > Pseudomonadota > Betaproteobacteria > Burkholderiales > Oxalobacteraceae > Undibacterium > Undibacterium sp. JH2W. Next base: position 28,698 of record NZ_JBMPOT010000007.1, read on the forward strand.
TTTTGTTCTGACTCAGACAAACAATCCAGGGTGCCGACGAAATGGGCAAACACACCGCCACGATCTATATCTGCGACCAGAATGACCGGGCAATCCACCGCCTCAGCAAAGCCCATGTTGGCGATATCGCGATCACGCAGATTCACTTCTGCCGGGCTGCCTGCGCCTTCGACGATAATCGCCTCATATTGCTGTTGCAGACGAGTATAAGACTCCAGCACTGCACCCATGGCAATAGTTTTGTATTGATGGTAATCACGCGCATCCATGTCTGCCCTGACCTTGCCATGGATGATGACTTGCGCACCAGTATCGGAAGAAGGTTTCAGCAAGACCGGGTTCATGTCGGTATGCGCAGGCAAGCCCGCCGCCAGCGCCTGCAAGGCCTGGGCGCGGCCTATCTCACCGCCGTCTATGGTCACGGCACTATTGAGTGCCATGTTTTGCGGCTTCATAGGGACCACGCGCACACCCTGGCGATACAATAGACGGCACAGGGCTGCAACCACCGTGCTTTTGCCAGCGTCAGAAGTCGTGCCCTGCACCATCAGCGTGGATATTTTCATAGGATAGGATTCTTGTTCAAGGGTTTTGTGCGGACTGCCATTCAGCAATCAGTATATGCAATTGCATCAAGCCATGCTGTATCGCTGAGGGGCCTGGCGAGAGGATATCAGCTGACTTTATCTCCAGCACCCTGCCATTTCTTACTGCTGGAATATAATCCCAGCCTTCGCGCGCCACTACACTTTCAGGCCGGAATTTCTTGCCACACCAGGAACCGATGATGATATCTGGTGCACGCCGTATGACTTCTGCCGGGTCGGCAATAATACGTTCTTTGGCGCTATGATGCTGAGCCAGATCAGCAAAAGCATCCTCACCACCAGCAATGTGTATCAACTCTGACACCCAGCCTATGCAAGACATGAGCGGGTCATTCCATTCTTCGAAATAGATTTTTGGCCTGTGTGCCCAGTTTGCGCTTTGTTGTTTGATCGTTGTTATTTGTGACTGCAATTCTGCAATCAATAGCGCACCCTGCTCCTGCTTGCCAACCAGGGTCGCCAATACTTTGATCATTTGCAAAATACCAGCAACATCACGCTGGTTAAAGACATGCACTTCTATACCTGCACTAATCAGTTCACGCGAAATCTCGGCTTGCATATTTGAATAAGCAACAACAAGGTCAGGCTTGACTGCAAGGATACGGTCTATCTGCGCCGATGAAAACCCGCTGACTTTGGGCTTTTCATCACGCGCCCGGGCTGGCCTGGTGGTATAGCCAGAAATGCCCACCACATAATCTTCTGCCCCCAGGGCATACAAGACTTCCACCGCTTCTGTAGAGAGGCAGGCAATACGTTGATACAGGCTGATTGAATTCATTTCTTCCCTTGTGACGGTGCCACGGTTTTATCACGCTTCTGCCTGGCTTGCTCCAGTGCCTGGCATATCAGTTTGGCACCTTCGATAATGCGCGGACCTGAGCGGTTGAGCAGATCACCTTCTATTGAGATCAAATTATTGTTTTTTGTCGCCAGCAAGGTAGGAAAAGTCTTCCATTGCTCGACACCACTCACAGCCTGGGTTTTACTGTCACCAGTGATGATGACCTCAGGGTTTTCCTGCAAGACTGCTTCTGTGCCGACCACAGGTGCCGTGGTAGCTAATTTTCCGAAGATATTTTCACCACCGCAGGTACGTATCGCATCGCTGACGATGTGGCTGTCATTCAAAGTGTAAAGTGGCTTGCCCCATACCTGGTAAAAAGTCTTGACCTTGCTTTTATTTTGGTGCTGAGTACTCAGTTGTTGCACTTGCTGCCGGAATTCTGTCGCCGCTACCTGCGCCTGTTTTTCTGTGCCGAACAGGCTACCGAATTTGAGCAAAGTTTCCGCCACATTGTCGAGCTTGTGCGGCTCGCTGAAGAAATAAGGGATGCCAGAATTATGCAAAATTTCCAACTGACGCTCATAAGCACCATGCATCCAGACGATGAGTAAATCCGGCTTCATCGCCAGTATGCGTTCAATATCCAATTGGCGGTTATCACCAACATGCGGAATATTTTTTGCCGCCGCCGGATAATCACTGTACTTGACCGTAGCAATAATCCTGTCACCTGCGCCTGCCACATAAATCATTTCCGTCACATGCGGCGACAAACTAATAATCCGCTGCGCAGGCTTGGCCAGAGTAACTTGATTACCCAAGTCATCAATTACAGTAATAGCTGCCTGCACATGAGCTGCAGCCATCATAATGATTACAAAACTCAAAAGCCTGAACATATCACTCCAATACTCAAAGAAAAAAACGAACTATCTTTTGCACTTCCTCTGTGCTCACTCTGTGTCTCCGTGCCTCTGTGGTGAGTGGTTTTGAATTTCCGACCATTCGCCCAGGCCAGCCTCCAAACGCAACCGCCCCGACTCACTCCCCGGCAAGCCAAAGCGCAGACCATGCGGCCTGTGTGCTCCCTGCGCAAACCAGCGCAGCCAGATCCCGCGTTCTGCCATGAATTGCCACAACTGTTCTGATTTATTATTTAAGTCTTCATGACTGCACCATTGGAACAGATCAGTGCCTGATGAACGTATATCATGCACTTTCAAAAGTTGACGCAGTCGTTCACCTTCTTGCTGCAAGCGTTGAGCTGTCTGCACTTGCCACTGCTGGTCATTCAAGGCCACGATAGCTATTTGCTGGGCAGGCCCGCTAACACTCCAGGGGCCAAGATAATTCGCCAATTGCTGCAACAGACTTCTTTCAGCAGCGACAAAACCCAGGCGTATACCTGCCAGGCCAAAGAACTTGCCAACTGAGCGCAAGACGATAAGGCCAGGCTGGTCGGCATGGGCCGCTACACTGATGTCGGGCAGAGTATCAGCAAAGGCTTCATCAACGACCAGCCAACCACCGCGCTCAGACAGTTGCGCAGCCCAGCGCAAAAGCTGGTCTGCCGGGATAAATTCGCCGGTAGGATTATTGGGATTGCACAGCACTACGACATCTGCCTGTTCGACGGCTGCATCCAGTTCTGCATATATACATTCTGTCACTGCATGTCCGGCTTGCCGCCATTGGTAAGCATGTTCAGCATAGCTGGGGGCAGACACAACGACCTTTGCTGCCGGACGCAAGCGCGGCAAGGCTTGTATGACTGCCTGTGATCCCGCCACGGCGAGCATCTGTGGCGCACGATAATAAGTTTGCGCAGCTTTTGCCAATTCATCAGAATATTCAGGCAAGCGATGCCAGGCATTCGCTGTCAGTTGTGGCGCAGGATAAAAGTGAGGATTGATGCCTGTCGATAAGTCCAGCCAGTCTTCCAGTGGACGGCCAAAATGCCTCACTGCATCGCGCAGGTTGCCACCGTGTTCAAGCATGCATGACTCCACTCAAAAATAAGACTGCCAGCAAAGCTATGCCACACCACAATGCAGCACCCGTTTCTACCAGACGCAGAGCACGAAGAATATCTTCCGCCTTGGCCATCTCACCTTCTCCCAGTGGTGGCCGGGTTTCCAACACGCCGTCGTAACTAGCCGCGCCACCCAGCGCCAAGCCAAGCGCACCGGCACCAGCGGCCATCACTGGGCCCGCATTCGGACTAGGCCAGCCAGATGCCTGGCGCCGCCAGCATTGCCATGCCAGACGGGTCTTGCCCAAAGTCGCATAGGTGCATGCAGTCAGTCGCGCAGGTAGCCAGTTCATGACATCATCCATGCGCGCAGCCACACAGCCAAAGCGCAGAAAGCGCGTGGAGCGATAACCCCACATGGCATCAAGAGTATTCACGAGGCGGTACAAGACTGCACCTAGGCCACCGAGCAAGGTAAACCAGAACAAGGTGGCAAAGACGGCATCGCAGCCATTTTCCAATACGGATTCGACGCTGGCCTTGGCTAGGTAAGCCTCATCTGCATCTTGTGTATCGCGGCTAACGATATACGAAGTGCGTTTTCTCGCCTCCGGTAAATCACCCGCCTGCAAGGCAGTAGCAATGGTGGCATTATGCTCGCGCAGGCTGCGCAAACCCAGGCAAAAATACAGCAATACGATGTGCAATATAGCGGCCAGCCACATACTAAAATGCTGCGCCAGCAGCAGTGCTAGCACACTCAATCCAACCAGCGGTAAAACCGCCAGGCACCATCCCAAAGCACCAGTCCAGCGGCTAGCTGTTGGCTTGTTCAACCACCGCTCGACGGCATTTGCCAAATTACCAAAGCCCACCAGCGGATGGAATTTACTCGCCTCACCCAACGCCAGGTCCAGCAAGATACCCAGCAACAGGCATGACACCATGACCTGACCATCCTGCATCAGCATGGCTGGCCTTTAAAATACAGCGGCAAACCGGCGGCGACCCAGACCACATTGTCTGCGATGGCCGCCACCGCCTGATTCAAACGCCCTGCTTCATCGACAAACCAGCGCGATACTGCCCCCATGGGGACTATGCCCATACCGACTTCATTCGATACCAGAATAATCTGCCCCGGTGTCTGCACCAGTGCATCCAGCAAAGCCTGGCGTTGCACGGCAAACTGTGGTGGAGGCGTGATGTGGCCTACCTCAGGGAAATCTGTCGCTTCTGAAAACAAGAGATTCGACAGCCAGACTGTCAGGCAATCGACGAGGATGATATTGTCTGCACGGCTATGCGCCATGATGGTCGCGCCCAGTTCCAGGCTTTGTTCCAGTGTGCCCCAATGTACGGGGCGGCGTGCGCGGTGGTGAGCAATGCGCTCTTTCATCTCAGCATCGCCTGCACTGGCGGTTGCGAGGTACAGAACTTCTTGTTTGCCGTCACTGAGGAGTCTGCTTGCCAGTCGCTCGGCAAAGGCGCTCTTGCCCGAACGCGCACCGCCAAAAATCAGACTGGTACGGTGTGCGGATTTCATGTTAAATTTCTTAAGAACAATGCTGCCGTTGCCGCTGGATTAGATGCAAAGTAGGCATGAAAATAAGAAGCACACACATTGCCAACTCGGTAAATAGCTTCGCCCTGCTGCTGAGTAGTATGCTTGATGGTATGGCTGCTGGCCGTCAATATGGTTTCAAAGCGTGAGTAATGAAAGGTATGTCCGCGCAATTCGCCCTGCGATGTATTCCAGGCTTGTGCACCCAGCGCTGCCAGTCTTTCTTGCATGATGACTTTGCCAGGCAAGATGCCTGCCATGGGCCAGCTTTGTCCTTGCTTGTCTACCAGACCTTCAGTAATCGCCATCATGCCGCCGCACTCAGCCAATACAGGCATGCCTTGCGTATGAGCGGCGTGCAGAGATGCCAGCCAGTTACTGGCCTGCGTCAGCGTCTTTGCATGCAATTCTGGATAACCACCGGGCAGGTACAGGGCATCCGCTTGCGGCGGTATCGCTTCATCTGCCAAAGGTGAAAAGAAAATTAGCTCTGCGCCCAGCCCTATCAGGCATTCAATATTGGCTGGATAGATAAAGGCAAATGCGGCATCACGCGCAATGGCGATGGTCTTGCCTGCCAGATTGGCGGCTGATTGAGATATATGCTGAGATGCATGTTCGCGTAATTCAAAACTGGTGTCCGGCAAGGCATCCCAGGCTGGCATGTCCAGTTCCAGGCTGTCGGCCATGGCATCGAGTATGGCTTCGATGTGATCCACTTCTTGTGGCAAGACCAGACCCAGGTGGCGCTCGGGCAAGGCTGCTTCCTGCCTACGCAGGCTGCCGAGCAAGGGTATATCGCGCATGGCAGCCGCTACCATCTTGGCATGGCCTTCTGAGGCGATGCGGTTGGCGATGACACCAGCCAGGTGCACAGGTCCAAAGTCACGCAAACCCATGGCCAATGCACCGACAGTCTGCGCCATGGCAGAGGCGTCGAGCACCGCCACGACAGGCACGCCAAAGGCACGGGCCAGATCAGCCGATGAGGGATTGCCGTCATACAGGCCCATGACGCCTTCGATGAGAATGACATCGGTATCCAGCGCTGCACGTGCCAGCATGCCTTCGGAATCAGCCTGCCCTACCATCCACAAATCCAGTGAATGTACAGGAGAGCCACAGGCACGCTCCAGCATCATGGGGTCGATAAAGTCTGGACCGGTTTTAAATACACGTACAGTCTTTCCAAGCTTCACCAGCTTGCGCGCCAGTGCTGCCGTAGTCGTGGTTTTTCCTTGACCTGATGCAATGGCCGATATCAGTACGACCTTGGCGCTGGGCCTTACCATTCCACGCCCGCCTGTGCCACGATACCTTCTTTGAAAGCATGTTTGATGACATTCATTTCTGTGACGGTATCAGCAATCGCGATAATCTCTGGCAAGGCACCGCGACCAGTGACGGCAACGTGCTGCATTTCTGGCCTGCCATCGAGATCATCAATGACCATCTGGATGTCCAGGTAATGGTATTTGAGGGCGATATTGAGTTCATCCAGCACAACCAGGCCTATGGTGGGGTCAGTCAAAAAGCGCTTTGCCTGTTCCCACGCGGCTGCGGCTTTTTCCATATCGCGTTCACGGTTCTGGGTGACCCAGGTATAGCCTTCGCCCATGGCATGGAATTCAACTTCATCAGGAAAGCGGCGCAAGAAAATTTCTTCTCCTGTCGACATCGCGCCCTTGATGAACTGCACTACACCTACCTTCATGCCATGCCCCATGGCGCGCATGACCATGCCAAAGGCGCTGGAACTTTTACCCTTGCCATTGCCGGTATGTACCAGCAAGACGCCGGTCTTGCGTTGCGCCTTTTCTATCTTTTCATCCATCATCGCCTTTTTGCGTTGCATGCGGCGCTCATGACGGGTGTTGATGTTGTCAGTCGGGGTGTCTGGTTTGGGCAATGTTTCAGTCATAGTAATCTTCAGTTTTGCGGGAGGAATAAGCTGTGCTCACCGTGGGTGATGCGTTCTATGGGATGTCCAAGACAAGTACTCAGCGAAGACACCTTGAAGATATCTTCAGCAGGCCCGGCCAGCCAGCTACCATCACCCATCAGCAACAGGGCATGCGTGGCAATGCGATATGCCATGTTCAAATCATGGCTTACCATGATGACTGCCTTGTCTTGCTCACGACACAGACGAGCAAAGAGTTGCATGACACTGACCTGGTGTCCCAGATCCAGGGCATTGGCTGGTTCATCGAGCAACATCCATCTGGCATCCTGGGCCAGCAAGGCGGCGATGGCGACCCGCTGTCTTTCGCCGCCAGACAGGCTGCGCACATCGCGCTCAGCCAGGTCGGCGACATCCAGCTCGGCCAGCGCCGCCATGGCAAAATCCATGTCTTCACTATTTTCCCAGTAATGCACATCCTGGTAGGGATGGCGCGCGCTCAGAACAGTGTCGAGTGCCGAATAACCAAAAGCATCAGCCCGGGCTTGCGGTAAAAAAGAACGCTGGCGTGCCAGTTGCGTCAATGGCCAATCCTGCAGGCGCTTGTCCTGTAAATAAATCTGACCACTCTCTACGGTACGCATGCCTGCCAAGGTACGCAGCAAAGTGCTTTTACCAGCGCCATTGCGGCCTATGATGCACCAGCATTCGCCAGGCTGTACCTGCCAATTCAAATCGCGTAACAGGACACGCTTACCTACTGATAAATGAAGGGAGCGGATATCCATTAACGCCTCCGCCGTAATTGATGCAGTTGCAACAGGAATACCGGCACGCCCACCATGGCAGTAATCACCCCTACCGGCAATTGCTGGGGCGCGACGACAGTGCGCGCCACAGTATCAGCCAGCACTAAAAAGCAGCCTCCTGCCAGACTGGCAGCAGGTATCAGCAAGCGGTGATCCGGCCCCCAGGCGAAACGGCAGGCATGGGGCATAATAAGGCCGACAAAACCTATGCTACCGGCATTACTGACGGCACTGGCAGTCAACAAGGCGGCACTCAAAAACAATAATTGCCGCAAGCGGCCTATATTGACACCGAGAGTACTGGCACTGTCTGCATGCATGGCAGCGACATTAATGGACCTGGCATTGCGCATGGCAAACACAGCGATGATCGCTAATATGACCCAGGGCAGATAGCGCGATTGTGAATTCGATAAGTCCCCTATCATCCAGAACACCATGCCGCGCAAACGACTATCAGGTGCAATCGATAACATCAAGGTGATCACGGCACCACAGCCGGTAGCGACGATGACACCAGTCAGCAAGAGAATAGGTGCGCTGCCATCGGTGCTGCCAGCGCCACGCAAATCATGATAAGCCAGGCCAAACAACAATAAAGCAACACTGATCGCGCCAGCGAAAGCGGCAAGGTCAACCAGCCAGGATAAGCCAAAAAACAATATGGTCGCCAGCGCGCCGACCGAAGCACCTCCAGAGATGCCCAGGACATAAGGATCAGCCAAGGGATTGCGTAACAAGGCTTGCATCATGACACCAGATAGCGCCAAGGTAGCACCGGTTACAAACCCAGTCAGGGCACGGCCCAGGCGCAAGTCCAGCAGGCTGCCTGGCAAGGTGGTCGGCTGGCCATGCAGCAACTCCAGCAAGGCTTGCCATAACTCAGCAAAACTCAGCGAGACCGAACCACAAACACAGGCGATCAGCACACTGCCTATGGCAGCAGTCATTAAAATCGGGAGGACCAAGCCAGCACGTTGAGCAACAGCCGGTTTGTTGACCGAAAGCCGCTGTCGTGTAGAAAAAAGGGACGTCATCATCGGTCTGGTCCAGAAGAAAAACAACTAACTGATATGCAGCACCATGTCAGCGACATGGTCCGCATATCATGAAAAACAAGCAGTATGACGGATCATATCAACATGAAACCGCCATCACTAAAGGACAAAATTATTTAAAGCCGTAGTTCACACCGACAAATACATTGGAACCAGCTGTCGCATAATTTTTTGCCAGCTCATAGTCTTTGTTCAGGGCATTATTCCAGCGCGCCAGTATCGTCGTGTTTTTTGCTACTTCATAAGTTGCATACAGATTCAGCAAATTATAAGAACCCAGGGATTTGGTGTTGGCTGCATCATCAAAACGATCACCAGAGTAGATGGTTTCTACACCAATTTTTGCTTCTTTTTGCAATGCATATTCTAATGCCAGAGTACCGTGTTGTTTGGCGCGACGTGCCAGGCGTTTGTTTGCCGTGTCGTCTTTGGGATCTTGAATATCAATCGAGCCACGCAAAGTCAGATCAGCAAAACGGGTGGTGCCGCCAATTGTCAGGCCAGACAAAGTCGCCTTATTGACATTAGTTGCGCAGCCATAAGCATAATCAGGCGTACCAGGGCAATAGGGCTTACCTTGGGGATCTTTACCAGCAACATACACCAGCAAGTCTGTTGCCTTGTTTTGATAGTAAACAGCACTCAACTGAGTGTCGCCCTGCTCATAATACAGGCCAATTTCAGCATTCTTTGCTTTTTCCGGCCTGTTGGTGGCAACGCCATAACCCTGGTAATACAGCTCATTGTAAGTTGGTGCACGGAAGCTGGTGCCGTAGCTGGCATTGACGCGCAAGGCATCGCTTAAACGGTAACCATACGCCACGCTACCTGTCGTATTGGAGCCGTATTGTGAGCTACGGTCATTGCGTATGCTGGCGCTAGCCAGGTGAGCATCTTGTTTGAATACATAAGATGCAGCAAATGAATTCGTTGTACGTTTCGTGCCATTGATGCCTGCTGCGGGAATACCTCCAGAAACAGAATCAACTTTTTCTTCACGCGTTTCTGCGATCAGTTGCAATACGTCTTTGCCGATACGGATATCATTTTGTAAGCTCAGGCTATCCTGACGTGTATCAATCTGGCTCTTGCCATAGGATGCATCGGTATACCCTTTGTCTGCTGCTTGAGCATATTGCAGGGATGCAGACCAGTTATCGGTGAACTTGCCGCGGCCAAAGACGGCTATGGTTTCCAGTGTCGAGACACTACGGTCATCTTTTGATGGTCCTGCATCAAACTGTGCATCATTGCGGCTATGTAAAATGCTGGCGCCCAGTTCATAACCCTTGCTGATTTCCCATACCAGACGGCCATTGAAGCTATCCATCTTGTAACCATCTTTATCCGGGTTATAAGTATATATGCCTGCCCCTGGCTTGCTGGCAGAAAAGCCATCACTCTCTTCGTGCGCTGCACTCAAGCTGAGACTGAGATTACTGGCAACCGAACCTGTAATACCCGCTTGCAGTTTGCGTGTGCCATAGCTGCCCAGGCCTGCAGATACGGCAGGTGAAATTTCACCTGTGCCTTTTTTAGTGAATATCTGTATCACACCGCCCATGGCATCAGCACCATACAGACTGGACAAAGGTCCATACACGACTTCGATACGGTCGACCTGTGACAATGGTATAGCAGACCATGTCGCGCCACCTAAAGTCGAAGAGCCGATGCGCACACCGTCAATCAGCACCACGTTTTGTGTATTATTGCCACCGCGCATGAAGACAGATGAGGTAGTACCAGGACCACCATTGCGGGTAATTTCTATACCGCGCTGTTGCTGCAAGAGATCGACAATAGAAGCCGCGCCGGATTTGGCGATGTCTTCTGCAGTGATGACGACGTTGTCAGCCAATACATCTTTGGCCGCTTGCGTCTGACGGCCAGCGGTAATGACTACGTTGGAAACTGCACTGACAGAAGTGGCTTGAGCAAACACAGTAGTGGATGGAAATGCAGCGGCCAGGGCCAGGCTGAGGGCGAGTGGTTTGAATACAGTTGTCATGATATTTCAGAAAAAAATGGAGCAAGCAGCCGACGTCCCCGCAGGCCACTTTTAACAAAGCAATAAGAACTGACAAGATTCAGCACCATGCGCGACAGCAAACAGTGCATTTCTGTTTCAGGAGTTCCCCGTCCGTATTACTTCACGTATTCTGGCCGGTATCCGGGCTGACAAGCATCACCATCTGACCTTCCCATGCACATTGCACAGTGGTATTGGAAAATGGCTGGCTGCGGGCTAGAACTACTGTATGTATTCAATTCGCAGCAACTTGTACACCGTTGCGGGGGCAGCACACTTAGGCAAGCGCTTAGTGTTTCCCGTTTAACCGCAGATATGAGTATATCCGCGAGCACCAAAACCCCGCCATTCTATAGACAGACGGGGGTAGCCGCAAGTTAAGCCAGCTTAAAAGCTGAGACAAATCAGTTTATTAACTGATTGAAAACAAAGCAGATATGGCTTGATAGCACCCAAATTTCAAGTCAGATGTGCAGTCTTGGAGATCCAGGCAGAGACCAGTTGCGCATGCAGCTCAGACATTTCCGACAACTGCACGCCCACATGATAAATCTCGCCACTGAGAATGGCATGCCTGACCGTGCACTTGCAACTGACCTTATGGATGTCCGCCTCCTGGTAGATGCCAGGAATTTCTACCATCATGGGATAAGTACGCTGAGGCAGCAAGTTTTCAGGCACATGCAAGAGTACGCCGTCAGCGGATAGATTAACCACCTTGGCTAGCAACAGCCTGCCATCAGGCAACTTGACACCTGCTCGCCATGTGACGGTAATACGCGGTGATCTCCGGAGTTCTATCATGCGATGGCCATGCACACATGGTTTTCGTGTAGGTCTTGCGTAAATACTATCTGGATTATTGAAGGAATACCAGTATTTCCTTGCGCTCACCAAAGGGGAAACTGAAATTTTGTGTACACACTTGCTGCGCTAACCCTTCCGCACTCACCTCTTCCTGCCAGGCGCTTAGCATGCGCATGATGCCAGCATGAGTCACAACGATCGCTTCTGGCAAATCCAGCTGACGCAATTCTGTCAGCCAATGGATGACGCGTTGCGCGACATCGACTGCTGATTCAAGGCCGCCCGGCCTGTAAGTGGCAGGCGCTGCGGCCCAGGCATCAATCTGGTTGCGCGGAATATGCTCCCAAGCCTGCATTTCCCAGTCGCCAAAATTGATTTCCATCAGGTCGGCGCAAAATACCGGGGCCATATGCAATAGTTTGGCAAGCCTGGCGCAGCGTTGCAAGGGGCTGGAAAATACTGGCAAGCCAGCAGGCAATTGGGTAGCAAGCTGATTCGCCAATGTGATACACGCCGCCTCTGACACAGCAACATCAGCCTGGCCATAGCACAGGCCGACAGGGATCAAAGGCTGGGTGTGCCTGATAACATGCAAGCGCATTCAAGACACCTGAAAAGCCAGCAAACCCAAATAGATGGCAAGTTCTGCCACTTGTTGGGTAGCACCGAGACAGTCCCCGGTAAAACCGCCTATCCGGCGCTGAAACATGCGTGCCATGTACCATGTCAGCAAAACTGGCAAAGCAAAAGCCAACAGCAATGCCTTGAGAGGCATGGGAAAGTAATATAACAACAAAGCAGCGGGGAGCAACACTGTCAGGCTGGCGACCAGAAATTCACCCGCATGCATTTCTTGCGCCAGTGGCTTGGCCTTACCCTCGTGGCGGGCATACTGCATACGCCAGATCAGGCTGCATGAGGCCAGGCGCGACAAAGTGTGCGCCAATAACAAGGCTGGCAACACCAGCCTTGTTGGCAGGCTGATGAGCATTGCCAGCTTGCATGTCAGCAGCAGAAAAATCCCTATGGCGCCATAGGCACCAACCCGAGAATCCTTCATGATTTCCAGCACGCGTTCTGGCGTCATGCCACCGCCAAAGCCATCGCAGACATCGGCAAAACCATCCTCATGAAAAGCGCCCGTCAGCAAGACGCCGGCGATAGTAGACAGCAGCACCGCCACAGCATGCGGCCACAGTTGTGCCGCGGCGACATACACGGCAGCGCAGACCACGCCAACTATCCAGCCAGTTGCTGGAAAATAGCGGGAAGACTGGCGCAACCAGTCAGGTTCAAACCCCACCCAGGCAGGTATGGGGATGCGGGTAAAAAATTGCAGTGCAATCAAGAATAGGCGTAGTTGATGCAAACCAGCTCCCGCAATGATAGATTGACTTCAAGCGCTGCTTTTTTCGCTTACCTGGGCGGATGCAAACGTCGCCATCTGATTCAGGAAGTTCACAGCGGCCTGCAGCATAGGGTAGACCAGCGCAGCACCTGTGCCCTCACCCAGGCGCAAATCCAGCTGCAACACTGGCTTGACCTGCAAGGCTTGCAGCATACGGGCATGGCCACTTTCATCTGAGAGATGTGAAAACACGCAATAATCGATGATTGCTGGCTGCATTCTGGAAGCCACCAGCAAGGCACTGCTGACGATGAAGCCATCTATCAGCAAGACCATGCGGCGCTCTGCCGCTGCCAGCATGGCCCCCACCATGGTGGCAATTTCAAAGCCGCCAAAAGTAGCCAACACTGCTGCGGCCTCATGCACATCATCGTGCAATGCTATAGCTTCCTCTATCACTACTTGTTTATGGCGTATGCCATCGGAAGATAGACCTGTCCCTGCCCCGACACAATCAGCCACCGGAACGCCAGTCAATTTATGCATGAGTGCGGCAGCGGCAGTCGTGTTACCTATCCCCATCTCACCAAAACCCAGCACATTACCAGACAAACCTGCCACTAATTCCCGGCCATTTTGCAAAGCAGCCTGGCATTGCTCAGCAGTCATCGCCGGTTCTTTGGCGAAGTTACGCGTACCAGCGGCGACCTTCCTGTTAAGCAGTTTTTCACGGTTGCCAAAATCGTGATTGACGCCTGCGTCCACGACATGCAGGGTTATACAATTCTGGCGGGCAAAGACATTGATTGCCGCACCATCTGCCAGAAAATTCTCTACCATCTGCCAGGTCACATCCTGGGGAAAGGCAGAAATACCTTCGGCAACGACACCATGGTCCCCAGCAAACACCATGATGGCAGGAGCGCGTAATGCTGGTTGCGTGGTGCGCTGTATCAAACCTATCTGCGCTGCCAAATGTTCAAGACGGCCCAGGCTGCCCAGGGGTTTGGTCTTGTTATTGATGGCAGCAGTAAGTTCGGCTTCCAGCACAGGGTTGGCAGTTGCAATGATAGGCATATTCATGGGCAGGTCATCAATAGTAAAAACGGTCCAGCAAGATCACGGTCCAGGTTGCCAGGGCAATCAAGACCGTCAACAAGACTGCGGCACTGCCAAAGTCCTTGGCATTCTTGGACAAGGTGTGGCGCTCGAGTGAGACACGGTCAACCACCGCTTCAATTGCAGAGTTAATCAACTCTACGATCAATATAAGTATCAGTACAGCAATCATCATCAACTTGGCAAAAGCCGACACTGGTAAAAACAGTGCAATGATGGAACCTGTCACCACCAGTACCAGTTCTTGGCGGAAAGCATGCTCATTCTTCCAGGCAGAACACAGGCCATCTATAGAGTATAAAATTGCCGAAAATATACGACGCAGACCACTCTTACTTTTGAATTCGCTGACAGCTTGCTCTTTTTCAGACATTTTTATTCCTTAAACTCGTTACTCAATCTATTACATAAGCTACTACATAAGCTACTGCATAAGCGGTATTGCAGATGAAGACCAGACCAGCTTGCCTTCGCTCAGGTGGCGAATTTTACAGGACTGGCCGTTGCAAACAAGGGAATTTACCGACTGTAAATTAAATTAATGCAAGCGCGTTTGCGCCATGTCTGACTCAGTGCTGCATTTTGGCGACGAAGCAGTGACGATCATTTCACATTGTGGTATAACTTGTATATTGCAGCGCACCAACCACCATATGAAAAACGATACACCCTCCTCAGAGAAAACTTCCATCCAGGTAATAGAACGCATGGTGTCCTTGCTGGATGCCCTGTCGCGCTATCAGGATCCGGTCAGCCTGAAGGAGCTGGCCATAGTCACAGGCTTGCACCCATCCACTGCACACCGCATTCTCAATGACATGGTGGTCACTCGCTTTGTAGACCGCGCCGACACAGGCTCATACCGCCTGGGCATGCGTTTGCTGGAGTTGGGCAATATCGTCAAAAGCCGCTTGAATGTACGTGAAGCGGCGCTGGAATTCATGCGATCCCTGCATCGTCAAACCAACCAGACCATTAATCTATCGGTGCGCCAGGGCGATGAAATTGTGTATATAGACCGGGCTTTCTCAGAACGCTCCGGCATGCAAGTGGTGCGTGCCATAGGTGGGCGCGCGCCGCTACACCTGACCTCCACCGGGAAATTGTTCCTGTCTCTGGATGAACCCAAAGCCATACGCGCCTATGCAACCCGCACAGGTTTGACTGGCCACAATAAAAATTCGATTACCGACCTCGCCAAACTGGAAAAAGAATTAGCCGCCGTGCGCGAAAATGGCTATGCCAGGGATAATGAAGAACTGGAGCTGGGGGTACGCTGTATGGCCGCCGGTATTCATGACGATAGCGGCAAAATGATCGCCGGCCTGTCGATCTCGGCACCAGCCGATCGCCTGCAAGAAGAATGGCTGAGTAATCTGACCGAGACAGCCAGGCAAATCTCCTTGACCCTGGGTTATATGGAGAACAGATAATCCAGCATTGCTTATAAGAATCCGGGCCTTGAGGGCCCGGATTCTTGCTTAGGCTCAACCAAGATATTCAAGAAAGTCAAAACCATTCTGGATGACGCCGATCACCTTCAGTTTATTCTCCTGGCTTTCGGTAAAGCTGGCTAGCGTTCCGGCAAAGCTGATTTTATTGGCGCTCAATTCAGCTTTCCAATAATCATAACCAGCCTGGTCAGGGCGCGCGCCCTAAAACATTTTTGTATAGGGTCGTCAGTGATATGAACAGTTTTTCGTCTGCAACTATTTTGGTTTGACAGGTATTGCAATTGGTATAAAGTCTAATTTTGCGACACGCTCGTCTTTTGCCAGGGCGACATATTCGGCCGTGATATCTGCAGCATCAACCGCGATCTCTCCATATAAGGGGTTCACAAACAAACGTCTGGCCTTGCTGCGCTCACGGATGAAAGCCTCATAATCTGTTCCGTCCTTGAGCAAGAAACGCAAAGCTGACTGACGGTATGCCAGCTGACCACTGACTTCGTCACGCATAACCAGTACAGTCTGCTTTCCTCCAATGCCGTCCGCTTCTCTGCTGCCAAGTATGGCCCAATTCCGCTCGTCTATCTTCATGGTATGGTAGTCGGGAAGACGCCTATCCAGTCGAATTTCATTTTGCGCCCGTAAGGCCATCTGCTCCTCCTGTGATGGTGTCAGCCCCCCAGCTTGCCCGGTCTGGGCAGTTACATTTGCTGGCTCGCTGTGAGTCGCCTGAGTAGTAGAAGATATTGATGCCTCTGACGATGCATGCTGAGATGCAAGCTCACCCGACGCCACTACTGCCTCGGGTGAAAAACAGTACCAGGTACCCACAATAACAATCACCAGCATGATTGAGATTATCAAATATTTTTTCATTGCCTTGCACTTTTAAAATCGACTTGCGGGAATTCGTCAGAATTTAACTGGGATGCCAGATTGATGGCAATTCATGCTCTCATCAACCTGGCAATATGTAGCTAATTCCTGATGCTATTAAAGCTGGTAAGAAAAGAGTTTTTTTAAATACTGAATGAAGTAATCACAGTCTGTACATCCAGCGCCTTGCCTGCACCACCAGATGCGCCACTAAAGTCAACTACATAGACTTTATATTTACCAGCCAAAGGCTCACCATAAAAAGCATTTGAATGGAAACGGAATTTCTGTTGTGCGCCCTTCAGCATCTTGAAGTTTTTTCCACCCACATACCAGGAAGTAAATGCTGGCATAACGATGGATTTGGTACCAGTCGTCGTATTTTCTACGATGAATTGCAAATATCCCGGATTAATATCTGTCCCGGAATTATTCGTCAGGGTTATATCAAGACGCATAGGTCCATTGACCTCGCTGGCGTTAGAGAACGTCACCATGGAAGAATTGACACCCACCGTAGGGCTGACGCGGGCGGACGTTGATGGCTCCCCTGTCGCTGACAAGATACCACTGCGTCTGCCAGCTGGTGGCGTGTATTTGGTAGCCAGCTTGACAGCAGCATCTGCATCTACCAGACCGAAGCCATAACGATTTTGATAATTGAATCCAGCTGAATTAACGATCCAAGGATCTTCAATATTCCAGGGGCCAGTTCCCATGCTAGGTGTGAAGTTGACCGCATTGGCACCTGTAGCGATTGTCGCGTCGACCTTGCGTGCAGTTTTCGCCAAAATGTAGCCCACGTCTTGCCAGCTCAGTTTGGGATTGGCTTCCAGCATGAGCGCTGTTACTCCCGAGACACTAGGTGTGGCCGAAGAAGTACCATTCATGCGCCCGGTATAGTTGCAATTCGGGTCCTTGGATGAGGCGGCTCCAAACAGATCGGCAATCAGTTTTTCTGCAATTTCACCAAATTGAGCGACCAGATCAGATTTATTGCTGATGTTATTGCCACCCGTTGCGCAACCCGAATTATCGGTACTGATAATAGCCACTTCCTGGGTACCAAACTCGCCACCAAAACCGGTCACCCAATTTGATGCACCAGAGTTAGAGTAAGACGAAGCCTTGCCCGTATTATGTATCGACGCTACCTGGTAGAAATAGGGCTTGCCGCGTGATTCATGATTAGGATTGCCACAAGACATACCCTTGACATTTGATAATTCACCGCCTAATGCATTGGCGTCGGACAATAATGCAGAATGACAATTGACCATCATGGTCGTGCCGTCTGGCAGCTGACCTGTCATCCCGCTGAATTCATTTCCGGTTGCCTGGAAATAGATAGCACCCAAGCCCGAACGCAGGTTGCCAGTGCCCCATTTTGAAGCCAGCTCAAAAGGGGAGAAATCGTCAATCGCAGCAGGCGCAGCGTAGTCGGCACCGGCACTATAGTTAAATATCGATGTTGCGTCAGCCCTGTTGCCAAAGGAAGTTACAACACTTTGCACGCTATCGGCCAGATTTCTGGCACCGAAAGAAAGATAATCCATATCGCTACGATTGGTGCCACTAACCGGCGTCACACCCACAGTAGGGTAAGCCACCAGAGAGGCAAATGGTGCCGTACCACGGGAGCCACGACCATTCCAGCCTACTGCAGCAGCAACACCCGCTACACCGGTACCATGATCGGTGCTTGCTTGCACTACGGGTGGACTAGGATCATCGGAATTATTGGCGAAATTCCAGGACTTGCCGGGCAAGACATTGGCAGCCAGATCTTCATGCCCAATTTCCAGCGCGCTATCCACGATGGCTATCGTTACACCTTTGCCAGTGCAGCCCTTGCCATCTTTATGGACATTTTCAACATTGGCATCTATACCTGCAAGGCCATTATTATTGACAGCAGATACGACCTGGGTCGGTCCAGTATTTTTTAAATGCCAGGCATTTTCATAAAAGGAATCGTTTCCAGAAATGGGGTTATTAATTCCCCCGTCATAGCATGTAGTCGCAGCTGCTGTCGTACTTGTTACCGTAGAAACCGCAACGGCACTTTTGGGAGTTGCCTGATTCGTTCCCTGTACTGCGGCCGTCGAGCTTTCCCCTCCCCCACCACAAGCGCCCAATACTGCCAGCATCATGATGGATAAGGGCAATTTACAGACCTGTATCACGCCATGGCTTTTCTGGCTAGCTGACTTGGCGATAACTGCTACTGGTTTAATTAGATATGTTTGCACGATTTACCTCTCGTTTTATTAAGTAAAATAGTAGATTATATATTAACATTGTATATAAATCAATTAGCCCGTCACAGTTTGGACGGCAATGCGAATGGGCGTGAGGGGCAACTCAGTTTAGGTAAACAAGATCGAGAACATGTTGCCAGCATGAGACACAACGGATTTCAATCCGAATAAAAAGGAGCATATGTTCTGCAAACAACTCGCAGGAAATCGTCATTCCCAGAGCTAGAAAAGCGGTGAACTAAGAGGCAATATTGAAGCCAAAAAGATAATGCAAACTATTGCAACACAGGCGCTACTCACCAAATATAACCTCACAGGTTTCACATAAGCCCCCAAAAAAAAATGCCATTGCAATGCAATGGCGTTTTTTTGGGGGGGGATGACCTGCAGATTTATTTATAAGCACCACTTCCAACAAAATAGTCGTCTATTTTCTCAAAATAACTGGACTTGGTTTCCAGGGCTTTGGTCACAGGATTTGGCCATTGATAATCAATCCAGCCATCGTTCTTGGTTTTCAGCGCAGTAATCATGTCTTTGATGATGGGCTTGCCTTCCACTTTCAAGTCGAGCAAATTCTTGCCTATCATTTTAGGATTGGCACCATGAGACAAATTAACGCCATTCATGTCATAAACAAACAAATAGAGGTCACGGTCATGAAAGTCCTTGTTCGCGGCATCGTTGAAATCGGCAAAGGCTTTTTCCTTGCCATTTTTCTTGATGTAAGCAATTCCTTTTTTCACCATGGCTTGCGCCTGGGCTGTCGTACCGCGCTCTTCCCTTGCCATCGCCGACGAAGACATGAAGAAACCCATGACTGCGAACAAAAACAATTTGCTGAATATTTTCATGAACCATCTCCTTATTATGCCCGGGTGTCTATGCCCGGATTTGGTTGCTATTGCTTTACAGCATCAATCATTCATTAATTAATTTCCATCGTCCAGTATTAGTCACTGTGCAGCGCAACAATTTAATGATTTTGTGGTGAAATCTCTCACCAGCATAGACTATGCCGCTTATTTGTAGTTGAGCAAATTCACTACCCCCTCCACATCATCGAGTTTGCGGACCAGTTTTTCCAGTTCTTTGGCCTGTCCTACTGTCTGCACACACCCCTTCAACCAGACAAAACGGCGTTGCCCCTCTATCCAGATACTGGTTTCAACAAACCGCCCATCTGCCTCGATTGCCCGTTTTACCCGGGGAATAATTTCCTGATCATACAGATAGGAATTTGGCAATCGACATTGCCCGGATTGATAACAACTAGTGCCACGCTCTATTCTCGAATGTGCTTCAGCCCTGGCTTGTGCCTCAGTGAGCATGGGCCCAGCAGGGACAGGGCAATCTTTGATGGCCAGTGTTACATTGAGAAAAGGATCATTGAAGTAATTGCTTCGCACCTCTTCAGTTTGCCCCGTACCCGCGAACAGAGCAAGGAAGAGAAAAAGTACGAAAGCAAATTGATATTGATTTTCTGTGAGAGGCATGCACACTCCGGCAAGTGGCTACATCATGAAAACGGCTAGAAGACAGTTTGCATATTAAACAATTTCCCGGGATGCTGCATATCATAAAAAAGCCAGCGCAAAAAAATTGGCACTGGCTCTTGAGTTACTTAATTGTATGCTTGTCTGTTTTTAAATTTTCGCCCCAAAGCGATCAAATCGTGGCGAATAGTACTGGTCGCCATTGAGCGAATACATCAGGCGTTTTACCTGGCCGGTAATCAACTCACGCTTGACCAGGCCTATGTAGCGGGAATCGTGGCTATTATCGCGATTATCCCCCAGCATCATATATTCACCCCCTGGAACCTTGACGGGAGCGAAGGAACGCAGTGCCTCACGCTCTGGCATGACGATCATTTCATGATGCATGCTGCCCAGCTGTTCTTTGTAAACCAATTGCTGGCCTTTGTATTCGCGTTTTGGTGTCAGATGATCGTCACTGCGCGGCTCCAGCGCTTCATAGCTGGCGGCAACACCATTAATAAACAGCTTTTCTTCACGCATTTCGACCACATCACCCGGCACGGCAACCAGGCGCTTGATCAGGCGCACACCATCCACTGGCGAAGTGAAGGTGACAACATCGCCACGTTGCGGGTCAGACATATGCTTGAGGATGACATCAGTGAATGGCAGCTTGACGTCATAAGCCAGGCGATCACAAATCACGCGATCACCTTCCAGCAGCGTCGGGTACATGGAACTGGTGGGCACGATGTAGTAATCAGCCAGCGCGCTGCGCACAAAGACCATGCCTAGCATGAGTACGATGAAACCTTTATTGTCAGCCAACAGTTTCTTGAGCTTCACAGCAATCTCCCAAAACAAAAATATCTTTCAATGAACCAAGCTTACCCTCAATAGACAAAAAAATACCCCGAAAGTTCGGGGTATTTTTAAGCATGTTGCAAAAACTATCTGAACAACAAATTAAGCAGATTATTTTGCATGCATCAGTGCAACAGTAGTGTCCAGCATACGGTTGGAGAAACCCCACTCATTGTCGTACCAGCTGGACACTTTAACCAGGCGACCAGATACTTTTGTCAGTGTTTCATCATAAGTACTGGAAGCTGGATTGTGGTTGAAATCCACAGAAACCAGAGGAGCAGTGTTGTAATCCAGGATGCCTTTCAGGGCGCCTTCGGATGCATCTTTCAATACCTGGTTGATTTCTGCCACTGTTGTGTCTCGGGCAGCAACGAAAGTCAGGTCAACCACGGATACATTGATGGTTGGTACGCGCATGGCGTAGCCATCCAGCTTGCCATTCAGTTCTGGCAATACCAGGCCAACGGCAGCAGCTGCGCCAGTTTTGGTCGGGATCATGCTCATGGTGGCAGAACGTGCACGACGCAAGTCTTCATGCATGACGTCAGTCAACACCTGGTCATTGGTGTAGGCATGGATAGTCGTCATCAAACCGTTGACGATACCAATAGCATCATTCAAAGGCTTGGCCAGAGGTGCCAGGCAGTTGGTCGTGCAGGATGCATTGGAAATCACTGTGTCAGTGGCTTTCAATACATTGTGATTAACGCCGTAGACGATGGTTGCATCAACATCTTTGCCGCCTGGGGCAGAGATGATGACTTTTTTCGCGCCGCCAGCCAAGTGAGCAGAAGCTTTTTCTTTTGTTGTGAAGAAGCCTGTGCATTCCAGCACGACGTCAACATTCAATTCACCCCAAGGGATATTGGCTGGATTGCGTTCTGCAAATACCTTGATCTTGTCGCCATTGACGATCATGGTGTCGCCTTCGACCGTGACTGTGCCTGGGAACTTGCCGTGGGCTGTGTCGTAACGGGTCAGGTGGGCATTGGATTCTGCATTGCCGAGGTCATTGATCGCAACGATCTGGATCTCGTTCTTGAACTTGCCACCTTCGTAGTGAGCGCGAAGGATGTTGCGGCCGATACGGCCATAGCCGTTGATTGCGACGCGAATCGTCATGGTTTTATCTCCAAAGGACTAAACAACAATAAATACAATAGGTAAAACTTTAAGACCTCTCAACACAGAGGCACCGAGGGAGGAAAGGCTTTTTGCAAAAAGCCTTCGTTCCGCAAGCGTGTGGCATGCCACACGAATTCCTTGCTACACCACAGAGAACTGCAAGAGAACGGCACAAGCTATTTTGCTTATGCGAGTCATCATTTATCAGTTTTTCTCATGTTTTTTCTCTGTGTCTCCGTGTCTCTGTGGTGAGCTTTTTGGTCTTCAAAATACGTCTAATGCAAAGACAAAGGTGTACGCATGGCATTCACCGATGCCATCAGCACCGACAAATCGCCCCAGCCGTAACCCACTTCCATCAAATCCATGCCATCCCAGCTAAATGCCTGCTCTATCAACAGCGCGCCGCCCAGCTCCTCATAAAAATTGCGGGCGATGGAATTGCCGGAGATGACCCATACCAGCAAACTCTCTGCGCCTTGCGCCTGCAGGGTGCGTGCTACTTTCTGTACCATGCGACGGCCTATGCCAGAACGCTGCCAGGCTGGTCGCAGATATACTGCGGTCAGCTCAGCCTGCATGCCCAGCTTGGGCTCAGGCAGCATCATACCGGAGGCGAAGCCGATGATATGACCTTCGCTCTCAGCCACATACACGCAAATGCGGTCTTCTGCCTGCGACATGGCTTGCAGGATTTGTCGCCATTGCAGCATGCTGTCTTCTACGCGCATTTCATCCAGATAATTATCCGGGATCATGCCACGGTAAGTAGCTTGCCAGCTTTCCACACGTACAGCAGCAATCGCCTCTGCATCGCCTACAGTAGCACGACGCAGGCTGACCTCTTTGATGCTGCTCACAGTAATGTCTGTCAATTCCGTCTTCCAGCTTAAACTAAAGTCGCTTTTACTTTGGCAACAACATTGTCAACAGTGAAGCCAAAGTATTTGAACAAGACGCCAGCTGGTGCTGATTCACCGAAAGTATCGATACCAACTACTGCGCCTTCCAGACCTACATATTTATACCAGAAGTCTGTGACACCGGCTTCGATGGCAATACGTGGCAAACCCTTGCCCAGTACCGCAGCCTTGTAAGCTGCATCCTGGCGGTCAAATACATCTGTCGATGGCATGGACACCACGCGCACCGCAATACCTTGCTGCGCCAGTTCAGCCGCAGATTTAACAGCCAGTTCAATTTCAGAACCGGTTGCAATCAATACAGCTTTTGCGTCAGCCACGTCTTGCAAGACATAGCCACCACGCTGGACATCAGCGATTTGCTGAGCGCTGCGCTCTTGATAAGGCAGGTTTTGACGAGAGAAAATCAGGGTCGATGGGCCATCATTGCGTTTGACTGCATGCGCCCAGGCAGCAGCAGATTCCACCGTGTCACATGGACGCCAGTTATCCAGGTTAGGGATCAGGCGCATGCTGGAGACGTGCTCGACGGATTGATGGGTAGGACCATCTTCACCCAGGCCGATAGAGTCGTGGGTGAATACAAACAGGGTACGGATTTTCATCAGTGCAGCCATGCGGATGGCATTGCGGCTGTAATCCGAGAAGGTCAGGAAGGTTGCGCCAAACGGGATATAACCGCCGTGCAGGGCGATACCATTCATCATCGCGCTCATACCGAATTCGCGCACGCCATAATTGATGTGATTACCAGCCTGATTGCCACGGACAGCAATACTTTCTTTCCAGTTGGTCAGGTTGGAACCTGTCAAATCGGCAGAACCGCCGAGGAATTCTGGCAGCGATGGGGCAAATGCCTGGATCGCATTCTGGCTAGCCTTGCGGGTCGCGATGTTTTCTTTTTTCTCTACACAGGATGCAATCGCATTCGCCACCACTTCATCGAAGTTGGCAGGCAAATCACCGTTCATGCGGCGTGTCAGTTCAGCAGCTTTTTGTGGGAACTGGGCCGTGTAGGCGGCAAATTGTGTATTCCATTCAGCTTCGGCTTTGGCGCCATCTGCTTTGGCATCCCAGGCTTCATAGACTTCAGCCGGGACTTCAAATGGTGGATATTCCCAGCCTATGTGCGCACGTACTGCGGCAATTTCCTTGTCACCCAAAGCGGCACCGTGCACATTGTGCGTGCCTTCCATATTTGGCGAGCCCTTGCCAATTACGGTTTTGCAGCAGATCAGGGTAGGTTTGTCGGATGTTTTGGCGGCAGCAATGGCATTGGCTACGGCTTCAGCATTGTGGCCATCAATTGCCGGAATCACATTCCAGCCATAGGCTTCAAAGCGTTTTGGGGTGTTGTCGGTGAACCAGCCTTCGACATGACCGTCGATGGAAATGCCATTGTCATCCCAGAAAGCGATCAGTTTATTCAGTTGCAGCGTGCCAGCCAGTGAGCAGGCTTCATGCGAAATGCCTTCCATCAGGCAGCCATCACCCATGAATACATAGGTGTAGTGATCAACAACCTTCAAGTCGCCCTGATTGAATTCGGCTGCCAGCAGTTTTTCAGCCAGTGCCATACCGACGGCATTGGTAATGCCCTGACCCAGAGGGCCAGTAGTCGTTTCCACGCCCGGCGTAATATGCACTTCAGGGTGACCGGCAGTCTTGGAATGCAGTTGACGGAAATTTTTGATCTCTTCGATAGGCAGGTCATAGCCTGTCAGATGCAACAGCGAATAATGCAGCATAGAACCATGACCATTCGACAACACAAAGCGGTCGCGGTTGATCCATTTAGGATTAGCTGGATTGTGACGATAAAAGCCTTTCCATAAAGCAACAGCGATATCCGCCATGCCCATAGGTGCGCCTGGGTGGCCAGAATTGGCTTTTTGTACGGCATCCATGGACAAGGCACGAATTGCATTGGCCATTTTGGTGAGTGTTGCTGGCTGAAGAGATGAAATCATGGTGTCAGAAGGTAGTCTTGAGAAAACTGGTCAGTGTTGCGAGCTAGGGACATGAAACTCTCCCCGCGAAAACCCGATATTTTACCAGAGCATGAGGTCCATACTACAATTGCGACTCTTTAGAAGTATAAACAGGCAACAAACTAGACTAGTTTCTGTCTTCAACACTTTGCTTTACCAGTAAAAACGCACACATGCCATCAAAAAATCACCGCTTCACACTGGAAGATTTAGCTGAACAATTCCCTCGCGAGACCTTTATACGCGGCATAAGCTATGCAAATGACAACAAAGTCAAAGGGTGGAGTTTTGAAAATGATTTTATAGAGTCCGAAGTACAAGGCAGCGGACGTAATATTTATACTCAGGAAATTGAGCTTATCTTTGATGATAAGGGTGTCCTGGAAGAAGTTATCGGCGGCTGCAGTTGTCCGGTCGAGTACAACTGCAAACACACTGTTGCCGTTTTGCTCAACATTGTAGACCACCAGCAAAAAAACGCCCCCTCTGGCAAGCCTGCAAACGCGACTTCTCTCAGCTTCGCCGAGCAAAAATGGCTTCATGAACTGGAATTTGCACAAAATGCCAGGCATGCAGATCGCTACACTGAGCCAGGCAAACAGGAAAAGCCTGATGAAGGTTTTTTGATTTTCACCCTCTCAACGCTGGCAAATGGCAAGGAAGTTCGCCTTATTCCAGGCAAGGCCAAACTCAACGCCAAGGGTGAACTGAAATACACCAAATTATCCCAGGCGGTACGCGATGTGATGCGCACCAGTCATTTCACCCAGGGCGATGACTACGATTTGCTGGCCTTGTTCAATATGAGCACGATGAATTCCTACTATTACTCTTACTACAATCCTAGAGAAAAAATGGGTGCCGTCTTGCTTGAGCGTATCGCCAAGGCAGGAAAACTATACTGGCTGAGCACAGAGAATAAGCAAAGCTCCATAAAAAAACTGGAATTTCATGAGCATCAGCATGCCCATCTGATTTGGCAGGAAGATCAAGACTTTATGCGTCTGCGCTGGCAATTATCGACTGAAAACGCTAGCCTGCCTCAAGAGTATTATTTGCTGCCTACCGATCCTCCGTGGATAGTGACGCCTCAGAGTTGCGGCAAATTGCATGCGGCCACTACTGGCGACCTGGATTTGCCTGCCCTGATCAGACTGGTAGAAGAAGCGCCTACAATTGCGCTGGAGCGTCAAAAAACTCGCATTTCGATGGCACATAAGCTGCTGGAGCTGGGGCTGCAAAACACCATCCCCATGCCTGCAGAGTTGCAGAAAATCCAGCGCGACGACATCAAGTTGCGCCCCTCGCTGCTCATGGGTAGTCACGAACGCAAACCTTGGGAAACCATAGACTTTGCCCTGCTGCAATACTCTTACGATAACGCCCTTATCCCCTTCGACATGCCAGGCGACAGCATCATGCGCCGCAATGGTGACGATGTGGAAAGCATTACCCGGGACAAACGGGCAGAACAGGCCGCCATGCAAACCCTGCTTGACCTGGGATTTTCCCTGGAAGATATCAGTGAGCATCATCTGGGCGACGTGTTAGTGCTGGGAGACCAAAACGCCTGGCTGAAATTCACTACCCAGCAATTACCCCTGCTTCATGCACAAGGCTGGGATTTGCGCCTGATGGATAATTATCGCTATGACCTGGAAGAGGTAGAAGACTGGTATGCCGAAGTTGCAGAAGAAAACCAGCAATCTACCTGGTTTGACCTGGAACTGGGCATCGTCGTCAACCAGACCAAAATTTCCCTGCTGCCCTTGCTGGTTGGCCTGATACGCCAGGCCCCGCAAGATTTTAGTGTGCAACAATTGAACCAGCGTGCTGATGATGAACAAGTCTTGCTGAACCTGTCCGACAGCAGCAGGGTCGCCCTGCCCTATGCACGTATCAAACCTATTTTACTGGTCCTGGGTGAATTGTATTTCAATGAACACCAGGGCGATGCCATACGACTGCCCATGCTGGATGCAGCACGCCTGGCAGAATTAGCGGCCACCACGCATCTACGCTGGATAGGCGGCGAGCGCCAGCAAGCCTTTGGCCAGCGCCTGGCAGAGTTTGGCGGCATCAATAGCATCAGCCCGCCAACTGGCTTGCAAGCCAATCTGCGCGATTACCAAAAAGAAGGTGTGGCATGGATGCAATTTTTGCGTGAATACCAGCTGGCTGGCATATTGGCGGACGACATGGGTCTGGGCAAAACCATACAAACCCTGACCCATATCCTGATAGAAAAAGAAGCTGGCAGGCTGACCCAGCCAGCATTGGTAGTTGCCCCCACCAGCCTGATGGATAACTGGGCCAGCGAAGCACAACGTTTCACGCCCGGCTTGCGGGTATTGGTTTTGCAGGGCAAGGACCGCAGCAAGCTGTTTGAAAAAATTCCTGAAGTTGACCTGGTGTTGACCACCTATCCACTCTTGCCACGCGATGAAGACGCCTTGCGACAACATCGCTATCATTTATTGATACTCGATGAAGCCCAGTACATCAAGAATGCCCAGGCCAAGGCCAGCCAGACTGCCAGCCTGCTGCAAGCCAATCATCGTCTGTGCCTGACTGGTACACCTTTACAAAATCACCTGGGTGAATTGTGGTCGCAATTTAATTTCCTCATGCCTGGTTTATTGGGAGATCTCAAAAGCTTTACCAAGGATTTCCGCACTCCTATAGAAAAGCTGGGCGATACCCAACGCCACGCCTTGTTGACCCGCCGTATCAAACCTTTCTTGCTAAGGCGTACCAAGGACAAGGTCGCCACTGAATTGCCTGCCAAAACCGAGATAGTCCGGCATATAGAACTCAGTGGAGCACAGCGCGACCTGTATGAAACCGTGCGTGTCGCCATGGATAAAAAAGTACGCGATGAAATCGCAAAAAAAGGAGTGGCGCGCAGCCAGATTATTATTCTGGATGCCTTGCTCAAACTGCGCCAGGTCTGTTGCGACCCACGCCTGGTCAAAATTACCGGCACGACTACGGGCAAGGGCAAAGCCCCCGCCTCTGCCAAGCTCACTGAACTCATAGAGATGGTAGAAGAATTGCTGTCCGAGGGACGCAAGATACTGGTCTTTTCACAATTCACCAGCATGCTGGACCTGATCGCCGAAGCCCTGCAAGAAAAAAAGCTCACCTATGCCATGTTGACGGGAGATACCGAACATCGCGGAGAAGTGGTAAGGCGCTTCCAGGAAGGCGATGTTCCGTTATTCCTTATCAGCCTGAAGGCTGGTGGCGTGGGCCTGAACCTGACTGCGGCCGATACCGTCATCCACTATGACCCCTGGTGGAACCCGGCGGCAGAAAACCAGGCAACCGACCGCGCCTGGCGCATAGGGCAGGATAAACCGGTATTTGTCTATCGCCTGATAGCCAAGGGTACGCTGGAAGAAAAGATACAGGAAATGCAGATCAAGAAATCTGACCTGGCGCGCGCCATACTCGATCAGGGTGAAATCGCCAGCGCGCAACTGACTGCAGAAGATTTGCAGGGTATTTTCGAACCTTTGAATTAAAGAAAGTTTTATGGAAGGCTTACACCTGACCGCCGACTGCTTCAATTGTAAAGCAGCGCCAGAATATTTCGTCAGCCCAGAAAGCCTGCGTCTCTGCCTGAGTAACATCACCGTCGCTGCTGGCCTGACTATCGTCGGGGAAAAATTTCACCCCTTCAGCCATGAAGATGGCAGCCCGGCTGGTGTAACCGGTGCCTTGCTGCTGGCAGAATCCCATGTCGCCATCCATACCTGGCCAGAACGTCATGCGGTGACGCTGGATGTGTATGTTTGCAATTTCAACCATGATAATGGCAGCAAGGCCAGGCAGATAGTCGACGCACTAATTGCAGTCTTCAAACCTGGCAATGTCTCACGCCAGGAATTGCAAAGGGGCGAACATGGCCCGGCCATGGCCTTTGAAGCCCTGACTAAAGACAGTTTTATGGCCACCCGCATCAATCAGGTATTGGCACGCCGCAGCAGCCCCATGCAGGACATAGAGATCGCCGACACCACCGATTTTGGCAAGCTCATGCGCATAGACAGTGCCATGATGACTTCAGAAAAAGATGAATTTTTTTATCATGAATGCCTGGTACACCCTGCGGCCATGAGCCATCCAGAACCACGCACCGCCCTCATCATAGGCGGCGGTGATGGAGGTTCTTGCGAAGAATTGCTGAAACACCCCAGCATCAGCAGCATCACCCTGTGTGAAATTGATGTAGAAGTTGTCAAGATGGCGCGCCAGCACCTGGGCAGCATTCATCGCGGTGCGCTGGATGATCCAAAAATACAACACCGCTACGAAGATGGCTTTGCCTATGTCCATCACAGTACAGAACAATTCGACCTGATACTGCTGGACCTGACCGATCCAGTCAGCCCAAACGGCAGTTCACTGGCAGCCACCTGCATGACAGAAGAATTCTTCCGGTCATGTGCACGTAGACTGACAGCGCAAGGCATGCTGGTCTTGCATCTGGGCAGCCCCTATTATCACCCGCAACGCTTTGCTGAGACCTTGAAAAAACTCAGCCTGGTGTTTCCGCAATTGCATCCCTATACAGTCTTCATTCCCCTGTATGGCGCATTGTGGGGCATGGCGATTGCCAGCAAGTGCAGCAATCCATCCGCCATAGTACCGTCAACGGTAAATCTTCAGATTAAACACCGTGGTTTGCCATTGTTAAAGTATTACAATGGTGAAGTGCATCAGGCATTATTTGCTTTACCCAATTATGTTAAAGACCTGATGCCCTAATCTCTACATAGGGAAACAGGAGAAATCGTGAGTGCCGGAAAAACTAAACAATATGGCAAACGCAGAGTCAGCCACACCCTGCCGCTCATGCTGGTGACCAGTGCAGCCCTGACTGCTTGCAGTGTCAGCAGCGATAATGCTGATGCCAGCAATAGCAGCGGCAGCCAGGAGCTGACTACCATACGTGATCAATATAAAAGCCTGGAAGACTGCCGCAAAGACTGGGGCGATGGCACGGCTTGTGAAACCGTGGCCTCCAGCACTGACTTGAATGCCGCCAGCATGCCAGCCACCTCTACAGGCAATAGCTACACAGGTACAAACGGCAGCAATGGCAGTAATTACACTGGTTACTCCCACAGCTTTTTTGGCCCCTATTATTCACCAGGCTATCGTGACACCGTGCAAAGAAATTTTGGCGTGAGCAACACAGGTAGCGATCATGCCATCAGCCGCAGCACGACCAGCAGTCGCAGCGGCGTCAGCCGCGGTGGCTTTGGTGGCACAGCCCACGGTCACAGCGGGGGTGGTTAATGATACGCACTTCATTGACACCGCGCGCAGGCTGGCAACAGCAATTTGAATCTCTGGGCTTTAGCTATCATTCGATTGATGGCCTGTACTGGGATGAGCGCTATGCCTATCGTTTTACTGCCGAGCAAGTCGACACACTCGAGCAAGCCAGCCTGGACTTGCACCAGATGTCGCTGCAAGCGGTGGACCATGTGGTCAAGCAGGGCATGCAAGAAAAATTTGCCATACCCCAGGCTTTCTGGTCGCAAGTCGAAGACAGCTGGCGCGCAAAAGAATTTTCCCTGTACGGTCGTTTCGACCTGAGCTGGGATGGTACAGGTGCACCCAAGATGCTGGAATACAATGCCGACACCCCTACCGGTCTGGTCGAATCCAGTGTCGCCCAATGGTATTGGCTGCAGGATGTCTTTCCCGACGCCGACCAGTTCAACTCGCTGCATGAAAAACTTATAGAGCAGTGGAAGAAATTCCCAGGCAAAGGCCTGTTGCATTTTGCCTGCGCGGGCGGCAATGAAGAGGATGAAGGCAATCTCTCTTACTTGCGCGACACTGCCATACAGGCGAGCTTTGCCACCAAACAATGCGCCATAGAATCCCTGGGTTGGGATGAAGATGAAGGCGTATTCGTCGATGACGCAGACAGCAGGATAGATAATCTGTTCAAGCTCTACCCCTGGGAATGGCTGTGTCGCGAGGATTTCTCGAATCACTTGCTCAAGCGCCCCATGCGCATCATAGAACCGGCCTGGAAGATGATCTTGTCGAACAAGGCCATATTGCCGATATTGTGGGAACTGTTCCCGAATCACCCCAATCTCTTGCCCGCCTATTTTGATGCCTGGCGCATCAGTGGCAATCATGTGAAAAAACCTTTGTACTCACGTGAGGGCGAAAACATTTCCATCTACGCCAATGGTGAAGTGATGCATACTGGAGGTGATTACGGTGAAGAAGGCTATATCTACCAGGCGTATGCGCCGCAGCCCAAATTTGATGATGGCACCACACCCGCTTATACATCGATCGGTGCCTGGATAGTGGGCGATGAAGCTGCGGGCATAGGCATACGCGAGGATGAAACCCTGATCACAAAAAACACCAGCCGTTTCATTCCCCATTATTTTGTCGAATAGGATGCTCCATGAGTGAACAATTACTGACACACGGGCTATTTGCCTTCTTCAGTCATATTGCTGCCGCCCTGGTCTTGCTGGCGATATTTGTAGTCATCTACATCTTCATCACACCTTATCGTGAAATCGCCTTGATACGCGCAGGCAATATGGCGGCCGCCGCCAGCCTGTCTGGTGCCGTGCTGGGTTATTGCACAGCGCTGGCCTCGGCCATTGCCAATAGTATCAGCCTGATTGATATGTGCTTTTGGGGAGTGATAGCCCTGGTCATACAATTGCTGGCCTTTGGCATCGCCCGTTTGCTGATACCTGGCATCGTCTCGGACATACCAGAAAATAAAATTTCCTCTGGCATCTTCCTCGGTGCCTTGAGCCTGGGTTTGGGTATGCTCAACGCTGCCTGCATGACCTACTGAACAATAAAGTAAAGTTACCGAATATAGAGAATTTGCATGCCACGTTTTTACTGCCCTCTCCCTTTAAGTATAGGGGCCACCATAGCGCTTCCAGATGAAGTCGCCCACCATGTTTTTGTGTTGCGCCAGAATGTAGGCGATAACATCCATATTTTTAATGGCGAAGGTGGCAGCTATGTCGCCACCCTGACCCAGGTCGCCAAGAAAAATGTGACGGCGGAAGTCAAAGTATTTTTGCCAGAAGAGTGCGAATTGCCTTATTCGCTAAACCTGGTCCAGGCCCTGCCTGAAGCCTCAAAGATGGACTGGATCATAGAAAAAGCCATGGAGCTCGGTGTCAGCGCCATCCAGCCCTTGGCGGCACAACGCTGCGTAGTCAAGCTATCGGCAGAACGTGCCGAAAAAAAACAGGCACACTGGCAAGGTATCATCGTCGCCGCCGCCGAGCAGTGCGGTCGCAACCGTCTCGCCCACCTGGCACCACTGATGAATTTCAGCCAGTGGCTGGGACAGCAGGACATGCATCAGAGAATATTGCTGACGCCACGCGCAGAACAATCACTGGCGGACTGGTCACGCCACCATCCGGCACAAGCCGTCAGCCTCATGGTCGGGCCTGAAGGTGGTTATTCCGACGAAGAAGAAAACCTGGCCATCAAGCATGGCGTACTGGCACTGGGGATGGGCCCGCGCATCTTGCGTACCGAGACTGCGGGCCTGGCCGCCATCGCCATACTCAATGCCGCGTGGGGCGGCATGTAAGCACATAAATTGCTGCCCTGCCACCAGGCAAGATTTCACTAGCCGTAAAACATTGTCAAATTTCATACAGAATTCACAATTCCTGCCGATACCCGGATTTACACTTGCTGCACTTTATTAATTCAGAAAGGAAAATCATGGGCTTACTCGATAGCGCTTTAAGCATGTTGAGCAGTACGAATCAAAATGATGGTGGTAAGGCCGCACTGATGCAGGCGGTAGTGAGCATGCTGGGTGATAAACAACCAGGTGGTGTAGGCTTGCAATCCCTGATCAGCGCATTTCATCAGGCTGGTCTGGCCGACATCGTACAATCCTGGGTAAGCTCAGGACAAAACATGCCCATCTCTGCCGCACAAATCCAGCAAGCTCTGGGGGGCGGACAGCTACAGCAACTGGCGGATGCTGCCGGTATTTCGCATGAAGGTGCGGCCAGCCATCTGGCTGACTTTTTGCCTGGCATCATTGACCACCTGACACCACACGGACAAGTGCCAGAAGCGGGCAATATCAACCCGGCGGCGGTGCTGCAACAGTTTTCTTCTTTGTTTGGGAAATAAAGCGCGGTTGCTGATCACGATAAAACAGCGACGTACATAAATGGATGTCGCTGTTTTTTTAAGGTGCCAGGTAAATCTCCACCCTCTCCTTACCCCGCCCTATATTATTGCGCTTCAACCTGATCTGACCTAGTTCACCCGTACGTTTGACGTGCGTACCACCGCAGGGTACGCGGGAAAATCCGGCAATTTCCCAATAGCGTTTTTCTGTTACCTCATCTTCAAAAGCACACTGAATATCAAGATTGGCATCTATGATAGCTTGCACTTCCTTGGTGTAAGCCGGCAGCAAGGGAGCTATGCTCTCGCCCCAGACAAAGTCTATACGTGCCTTGTCCTCAGCGATATGTGCCCCGACTTTTCCTATGTCAGGAAATGATTTGTAAAATAATTCCAGCACCAGTTCAGCAGCAAAATGAAGACGCATGAGGCGGTAGCGTCTTGCCCAGTCTATGCTGACTTCTACTTCCTGCCCTACCCACAAGCCATGCCCCTCTGCCAAGGTATAGACCAAGTCCTGCCCTTCCTTACGGGCAGCTAAAACAGTGTGCCCGGCTATACTGCCCGCATCACTTTCCTGCCCACCTGAGAATGCAAAGAAAATCGTCGAGGCGAGGTAAATATCATTGCCGTCAAGCTTGCTGACCTGGGTCTTCAAGCTGGTTTGATAGGGGTCATCCCAAAACTTTTTTTTCGTCAACTTATACATCCTCTGGTCGCCAGATTTAATCCTTACAATTTCCCAGTAGCTTACGAAGTTCTTCCACAAATTGCTCAAGTTCACGCTTGCCCTGCGTGTCTCCCTTCAAGTGACTCAGACGCAATTTGACAAAATTATTATTCAATCCTGTCAAATAAGTGTAAGACGATAATACCTTGTCTCCCATATCCAATTCATAAGCACGCCACATGAATTGTGGGCCGCAGCCTTTAAAATTTGAAATAGTGCTCCCTCCCGCCAGATTGACTGCCTTGACTTGTCCGGTTGTTGCAAGCTGCTTGACTTCATTAATGACCTGGATAAAATGCTGATGAATGATGGGCGAACCAACACCAGTCGGGATTTGACTGAGTCCAGAGTTATAAATATAAATTGACCCGACAACTGGGCCACTGCCCAGATAGCGGATATTCACGCCCAGTTCTTTCTTGGGAAATTCTTTCTTTTCGCTGAAAGTCAGTGTCGCCACTTTATCGGGAAAAGTAATATTCACTGAATTTTCATGGACACTTGCCACAGCATTGCCAGCAATGCAAAAAAGTGCAAAAGAGAATAAATAGCGGTGCATGATCTGACTTCCTTAATAAAAAAATCTTGCCTGAAATGTTGATTGAATTGATTTTTTACTGGTTTGCACTGTCCTGATATACATCTGCACGACCGCAAGCATCGCATTTATTTCAGATTTCATGCATCCTTGATGCTATATCCTGCACCTTTCAAAATCGACAGGCCATCTTCTATACTGTGCGTCTGGCGCGAGGCTTTCCAGCCCGGCTCCAGTCCAGCGATTATCAGCAAACGCGCAAAGCTGGGGAGGTGTAAATTGACTTCGCCAATTCCAGATGTCAGCCAGTTACCCATCGCCGTCGCGCTGGTGTGGAAATGAATATACAGAGCCGTCGTCTTATGTGCTTCCAGAAAGGCGGTAAATTTCACATGCACAGGATAGTCAATCATCGTTGCGGTGCGTGGCAGATGCGTATCCTTTACAGTCCAGAGAAAACTGTCACCGCCTATCTTCAATCGTCTTAATTTTGATTTCGCCATACGCTTGCTGTTGGTGGCTGTTGATGGCTCATGACGCGACAGGGCAACTGCGCCGGATTGATTCATGACTCATTAAAAATTTCCAATAATGTTCATAGTCAGGCAAATCAGTCACTGCCACCCCAAGGTCCACGGCCTTGCGATAGATGATGGCGACGAAAATATCAGCCTGAGTGAATTGTGTACCAACGGCAAACTGACTGCCCAGCCATAAGCGTGACTGTAGCTTTTGCAGATTCATCAACAGCCACTTTGCTCTTAGCGGACGCATCTGCTCCCTGCTCCAGTCTGGATGGAAAAATCGCACCGTGCTACCGTTTTGCTGAGGATGTATGGATGAATTGACTGCCTCGCAAATTTCACGCACCTGTGCTCGGGCAAAGGCTGCTTGGTATTGCAAAGCTGGACTGGGGGCGATCTCTTCTATGAATTCTGCCATGGCCATGGATTCGCTTAAAGCGACTCCATCCACTTCCATCACTGGCACGCGAGCAAAGGGATTCAGCAATCTGACTTGATCGCCAACATCACCCAGCCCGACATCAATACGCTCGTAATCGACTTGTTTGTAATCGAGTATCCATAACAAGCGTTCGCAGCAGTTGGCGTCTGGCGCATGATAAAACCTGATCTTCACAATTGCCTCCAAGCATTCATTGGGTAGCATATCTTACCTCGATTTACCAAAGCAGATTATCGTGGCACCTTCAGCCTAGATTGAAAACATTTTGCATCACATGTATAAAAAAACCCGCCAGGTCTGGCGGGTTTCTCTTTTCGACTTGAACGATCTGTTCAAATGTATTTACTGGGCGATGAGCGATATATCATCCAGCAGGAAAGAAGTCGCAGTCATACTGCCTTCCACCCCAACAAAATACACACGTATGGTCTGGCCTTTATAACTGCTCAGATCAAAGCTCTTATTGACATAGGTGCTACCCTTATTCAGGTTGGAGTAAGTCGCCAATGTCGCCAATACCGTGCCGCTGCTATTTTGTATTTGCAGTTTCAGGGTATCGTAAGCCTGTGTCGTCGTGGTTTCATCCGAGCTGACCTTCAACCAGAAACTCAGGCTGGCTGAGGTTGCCGCAGCAGGAATAGTCACTTGCTGATACAAGGTATCAGTATGAGCACTGCCATAGCCATTGAGCCAGGCTTTGTAGCTGCCCGTGCGCGAGACTTCTGACCCACTATTGCTGATCACACCGGAACTGGCAGTCCATGAACTGGCACCACTCTCGAACCCACCATTGGCGATCAATTGTGTGGAAGTACTGTTATTGACAGTAAAACTCACTGCCGATGAAGTACCCACATTATTGGCGGCATCATAGGCTTTGGCCACCAGACTGTGGCTGGCATTTGACAAGGAAGTAGAATTTAAAGTCGTTGAATACGGTGAAGTCGTACTGGTCGCCTTCAATGCTCCATCAACATAAAACTCTACCTTGGTCACGCCTACATTATCTGTCGCAGTCGCTGACAAAGTAATATTACCGCTGCTGCCGCTTTCACTGGCCGAGACCGTAGGTGGGGTCGTATCACTGACAGGGTTATTGATGGTGAAGCTGACTGCCGATGAAGTACCTACATTATTGGCAGCATCATAGGCTTTGGCAACAAGGCTATGGCTGGCATTGCTTAAGCTTGTCGAATTCAAGGCTACGCTATAGGGGGTGCTGGTGGCTGTGCCTTTGAGTGCACCGTCAACATAAAACTCCACCCTGCTGACACCGACATTATCCGTTGCGTTTGCAGACAAAGTGATAGTGCCACTGTTGCCGGATTCCCCTGCGCTGACTGTAGGCGGCGTGGTATCTGCACTATTTGACTGCGTTACCCAGACAGGTGCAGACCACAGTATATTGCCATCATCCTGGGTGATTTTTGCATAATAAAAATGCTCGCCCAATGTTGGTGTAATAGTCGTGGTTGCCGTGCTGGACATTTGCGTCACCGTGCCATTGCGGCCTGGTACACCTTCGTAAATCGCTACTGTCGAAGCAGTGCGGCCACTGGTGCTGGCAAAATTGCTGACCAGGGTCAGTGCACCACTGTTGGTGAAGCGTTCACCCATGATATGGCCATTGGCAGTCAAGACAATTTGCGAATTCTTGTCCATAGTGGCAAAGATGCGGCGGGCCTTCAATGCTTCAATAAAGTTTGCCGTAGTCAGTGCGGCACCGTTGGCCAGCAGGACGCCTGTGCGATTGGTATAAGAAGCACCCCAGTTGGCACAGTGATTATCCTGGTCCGTCGTAAAGGCAACGTGGTAACCAGCTTCCAGCGCCTTGTTGCAAGCACCTTCATAACTGCTGCGGCTGGTTTCTGTCTCTGTGGTATTGGTCGAGAAGGCTGAGCTATTCAAGACTTCGCAAGCGACCATGGCCTGGTCGCCATCTGCCGTATAACCCAGGGCAGTGCCGTTAACAATGAACTGACCACTGGTGGAGGGATGATTAAACTGTCCTATCCAGCCACGCTGGCGCATCAGGGTGTACAGGCCAGCGTAATCGTTTTTCGCAGTCAGCGTATCAGCAATCAACTGGTTGCTGCTGTTGTATTCCCACCCCAGTAACTCACTGGAGTTGAAAATATTCATGTGACCGCCGTTGCTGATGACACCCCACTCCAGACCGTAAATCGCCAGAAAGCCAGCATGACCAGAATTAAAGCTGGCGGCAGCCGTCAAGCCAGATTGAAACAGGTTTTTGGCAGTGACTGGGTTGGCCGAAGCATTGGTGCCATCAGAACCATCATACATATGATTGTGTTCAGACGTCATCAGGAAATCCAGGCCCTTGTTCAAGGCATACTGATAGGCATCAGTAGGGCCATACGCAGCAGATTGCGGGTTTTGCGCACCAGTACATGAAGTCAGCTCACCACCGCCATCACTATGATTGGTTTGGCTATGCAGGTTGCCGTAATAGATGGTGTAAGGCAGTGAACCTGTGGCAGGTGCCGGTGGTGGTGCCATGCCAGCCACGGCTGGACGTGTCGCCTTAGCTGATGCAGCAGCCAACTTGCTGGCCTTGGTTGCCAAGCCTGCGAAGCCAGGCATTTTCGGTGCGGCCACATTACCTACTTGCAGCGGCCAGCTTTGCGTGATGATTTCGCTGTCATGTTTGGCCAGTGCACGCTCTACCGTTGTAGCAACTTCACCGGCCGGTGCTGCCTGTATAAGGGCTGTGTCAGTCGCCTTGGCAGTCAGCCTGACTTGATAGATGCCATCCTTCAATGCTGCACCGGTGGGACCACGCCCACTCCAGAACATTTGCGCAGTCACGGTTTTTTTGAATAGTTTTTCCGTGCCATACCAGCGATCAACTACGCGGCCATCTGCACCTAATAATTCCAGACGCCAGGTAACTGTCTGTTCCTTGCTGACATAAGGATATTCGAACTCCATCGTAAAATAACGGGACTCGGCACCCGCCTTGGCATCAGAGCGATATGGTACGTGCAGGCTGGCATCAAATTCATGATGATCCGGGATCGATGCCTGGGCGGAAGGCATGATGGCAAAACTGACTGTAAAAATAAGGCCCATTTGTAAGGCCAGCGTTTTTAGTTTGCTGGCTTTATGTAGATCTTGCATGAAAAATTTCCCCTGAATGATTATTGATATGTGTGGCTGTCCCATATACATCTTCATTCAGTTGGAATTTTCAAAACAGAGAAAAAAACCAATTTACGCCAGTGCACGTGACCGCAGCACTGTGTTCTCTCGCTTCTTGTATTCCAGCCTTGTTCAGATATCTGTAAGCAGCCATTCTTGTACATCTCTACCTATTCTTCTTACCACCATGCTGTTTGCAGCTTCCTAGAAACGAGATTTAACGACAGTTGAATTAAGCAATCGTTTGCGCAAACGATTACTAGATTAACATTCGCTTATGTCAATTTTGTTACCAAGGTTTGACTTTTTTTAACATATTTGTGAAAAAACCACTCTTGCTTATCTGTTTTGTGCATTTCCATGAGTTTTGCACCAAAATTGCTGCAAGTGCACCAAAACAGACAAGGGAATATTTTTCCATAGGGAAATTTAAATTACTTTGATGCAATATTTATCTTGAAAAGAGCGGAAATAAATGTCTGGAGAACAGGCTTTGCTGTTTCAGGCTTGCAATGTGGATTGATGTTTCTTCAACCAAGCGATTTGTTCCTCAGTATCAGGAACCGTAACACCACGGGCCTTGCTGATCATGGCCAGCGCAGCCTCAGCATCAAGCCCATGTCGCATCAATACTGTCGCTGCAAGCAATCCAGTCCGTCCTATCCCGGCACGACAATGGATCACCGTATTGCGCCCTTTGACAACATCATCATGCAATTGCATCACCAGTTTCTGCGTGGCAGAAAAAGAAGATGGCAGGCCTCTGTCCTTGATGGGGAAATGCACAAATTCGACCTGATTTTGTGTGCATAGGTTAGGTGCAGTTTGCAAACCCAAATCACGAATTTCATGCGCCTCAAGCAGAGAAACCAGCCTGTTAATACCAAACTGGGCTATTCCGCGCAACTCATCTGCTATCCACTCGCCCGCGACAGGCTTGGCCATGACAGCCAGGAAACCTAGGCCTAATTGATTAACTTTGTAAATGTCGGGGCGCATGGATAAATTTTTTAATATGGATAAGGTGCGCCTACTTTAGCGCATCTTTTAACATCAACTTCTTGATCATTCCCACTGGCGCGCTGCCATAGCTCAGGAATTGCTCATGAAATTGTTTGAGTTTGAACATGTCGCCCTGCTGCTTTTTGAGCTGCTCGCGGAATTCCAGTATCTCGCTATAACCGCTGAAATAGCTGGTCAATTGCACCGAGGTATATTGCACACGCAGCCATTTGCCATCAGATTCTGCCTTGGTCTGGAAAGCCTGGTTCGTCAAAAAGTCCTTGGCCTCTGCCTCTGTCATACCCAGCACATGTACCTGATAATCGAGGATGGTATTGCAGACGGCACGCAAATTCCATTTGTAATACATGAGCCACATCTCTGGCGTGTTGCCGCCATAGCCAGACTCCAGCATCATGCGTTCGCTATACACAGCCCAGCCTTCCACCATGGCACCATTGCCAAACAGGGTCTTGATCACTGATGGCGATTTATTGGCATGTTGCAGTTGGGTGTAATGACCAGGTATAGCTTCATGGATATTCAATATCTGCAAAACCCAGTGATTGTATTCACGCAGGGTGCTTTCAATTTGCTCGGCTGGCTGGCCATCGAAAGGAGTGACATTGTAATAGGTTTTGTCATTCGGCCTGAAAATGCCTGGCGCTTCTATTGAAGCGACGGTCACACCGCGCTGGTATTCTGGCGTTTCACGTACGACCAGGGGCTTCTTGAGGTCCAGGCTGACCAGATCGTGTTCACGTATCCATTTTTCCAGCTGCGGCAATTGCTGGCGGATTTCCGGATACAAGTCCTTCGCTGCCACATGTTTTTCTGACAGTTTATCGATGACCATGGCGATTTTCTTGACGCGATCTGCAGGCCTGGCTTGCGCACCCATGGTTTTATCCCAGAGCTGGTCGGCCAGTTTTTCCATATTATTGTGCGCTTCTTCCTTGGCTGTCAGGGCGCGCTGATAAGTCTGCTCCGCAGTCAGCGAAGACTGGATATCTGCCGTGAATTTCCCCTCATATAAGTCCTTGCCTATGCGGAATGAACGCGCAGTTGCAGGGTCAAATTTCTTTTCCAGGTTTTCCAGGAACTGTACATAGTCACCGACAGCAGCACGGGCGTTTTTTAAACCTTCGTCCAGGGCTGTCTTGTCTTTCGCTGTCAGTTTTTCCTGGCTGGCAGTTTTTTCCAGCTCTGCCAATACAGAAATGGCACCGGCACTTTGCTTGATCGCCAGGCGGGTATGCTCAGGCGTGGGATTTTTTATGCTAGCTTTGGCCGCAGCATAATAGGCAGGCACGGCTTGCAAACGCTGGATGGCGACCAATACCCGTTTGCCTTTTGGCGCAAAGTCAGTATTAAGAATGGCATCAAAACTGCCCGCAATATTGTGTTGCGACGGGTTCCATTCAAATTCACGGAACTGTGTCAGATACCAACGAGTGCCATTCAGGTAATTGCGTATCAGTGCCAGGTCGGTCTGTTCTTTCGCCGACAATTTTTCTGCATCCAGCTTGCCTGTCTGTGCCAGCCAGTTGTCAACAAATGCGATATAAGCATCACGGCTTGCCTGATCTGGCAAAACCAGCTTATTGGCATCTTCGTACCGGCCTGCCGACATCGCCGTATCCGGGTCTTGCTGCCACAATGCCTTCAAGAAAGCTGTCTTGACCAGGGCAAAGCTCTGGTCTGCTTGTTTGCTGATCGTCACTGGAGCAGCAAGGCTGACAGGCCCGGCAAGAACAAAAGAAGAAAGTATGCTGGCAATCAATACTGGGCGGAAAAGTTGGGGCATGACGAGTCTCGCAGGCTTAATATATTAAGAGGCAAGAGGTTAACATAAGTTAGTGATGACTACATGTATTTTTGTTTAATGAGCAGCAAAGAAAATTATCACAAGTGCAAGATCAATAAAGGCCCTGGCCTTAAACCTCATGTGCCAGCTTTTATTTGTTACACTCCAGCCTTGGCAAGGCGAGACAGCCCTGCCCCGACTACCAACAAAGAAAACATGAACAAGCCCTTCCCGGAATTGCACTGGACAGAAAACGATGAAGCACGCTCATGCCGCTGGCATTCCGAAAGTGGTGCACCAGCACCCAAGCGCGTGCAAATTGCCGATGACCGCATGAATGTGGAAACTGCCTACAAGCTGGCTTGCGAAGGCACAGCCCTGCTATGGCGCGGCGACTATCACAATGCCAAGCAGCTATTGCAGGCGCTGGCACGTCGCATCGATAAAAAACCGGCCAAGGCCAGCAAAAAAGCCAAAGTACCTGAATCTGCCAAAGAAGCATTCAACTTGCACCGTCAGGCGCAATCGCAAAGAGCACGCGTGCTGGCCATGGTCTTGATCCCCTTTGAAGCCGACTACCGTATCACCCTGCGCCGTGCGCCGGATGTCACGCTAGCTTGCAAGGAAGTCTATGGTGAGCCCAGCACTGCCTTTGTGGCTTCTCTGCGTGAATTGCTTGGCCTGATAGGCGCGCATGAATGGCGCAAGAATGGTGTGGAAATCGCCGCGCTGGGTGCAAAAATCCATCCTTACTACGGTGTGTTCTCCCCCGTCCGTGGTGAATACATAGACTTGCTGGCGAAAGCCGCGCTGCCATCAACGACACTGGCTTTTGATATAGGCGTCGGTACTGGTGTACTGTCTGCCATGCTGGCTAAACGTGGTATCAAGAAGATCGTCGCGACCGACCAGGACCAACGTGCGCTTGCCTGCGCCCGTGAAAACATAGACAGACTGGGTCTGGCTGCGCAAATTGAATTGGTACAGGCAGACCTGTTCCCGCCTGGCCGCGCCCCCCTGATAGTCTGTAACCCGCCATGGTTGCCAGCACGCCCTAATTCGCCGATAGAATATGCCGTATATGACCCCGACAGCCGCATGTTGCGCGGCTTTTTGGCTAGTGTGGCAGAGCATCTGGAGCCGCAGGGCGAAGCCTGGCTGGTCATGTCTGACTTTGCCGAGCACCTGGGTCTGCGTGGCACCACGGAATTACAGGATTGGATAGCTGCCGGTGGTCTGACAGTCGCAGGCAAGACAGAGATCAAACCGCGCCACCCAAAATCCACCGATGAAAATGACCCCTTGCATGCAGCGCGCGTCAAAGAAGTTACTTCATTGTGGCGTTTAAAATTAAAATAGCAGCTATGATTTGTGGTCAGTAGCTATCAAAACACTGACCACATGAATTGATTAATTGTTTAGAAAATTAGCATCATGATCAACAAACCCGCCCGCATCCTGACCTTTAAATGTAAAAATTGCAGCAAATCCGTCCAGGTATTCCTGCAAAAAGTTTCTGCCTGTTCCCACATCCAGCCTTATCAGGGCATTTGCAACTGCGGTGAAATCATGAAACATGCGACTGGCAACAAGGAAGCTGTGCAGTCTTATCTAAGCTCCAACGATGTTTTGTGGTCACATCATCATTGATTCATACGCCAAATGCTGAGAAATGGAATGATTTCACGAATTAATCCCTTGTGAAATTTGCATTTCTACCTCAGATCAAGTCTATAGCCAGAGGAAAACATTTATAATCCAAGGCTTTGCAGCAGTTTTCTGGAAACAATGAAGGTATTTCGCGGACTCCCAAATGCAGCCTCCCGTGCCCCCTGTGCGCTGGCGATAGGCAATTTTGATGGCGTGCATCTGGGCCACCAGACTTTGCTTGCCCGCTTGCGGGATGCTGCAACTCGTCTGGGCATAGAAGCTGCCGTCATGACATTTGAACCACATCCGCGTGCTTTCTTTGCCCAGATGATGGGGGACTTGTCGAAAGCACCAACACGTATCGCCAATTTGCGCGACAACATGGCTTCACTGGAGGGCGCTGGCGTTGACCGTGTCATCGTTGAACATTTCAATGCCCACTTTGCTGCGCTGTCACCACAAGATTTCATAGAAAAAGTGCTGGTCGATGGCCTGCATGTGAAATGGGTCATGGTGGGTGAAGATTTTCGCTTTGGTGCCAAACGCGCTGGCGACATCGCTACTCTGACTGAAGCGGGCCAGCGTTTTGGCTTTAGCGTTGAAACCCTGCCTTCAGTACAAAACAAGGGCGTGCGCATTTCTTCATCGGCAGTTCGCCTGGCTTTGGCCAATGGTGATTTTGACGAGGCAGAAGCCTTGCTCGGCCACCCTTACCGCATTTCAGGCCATGTGGTGCACGGCCAAAAGCTGGGTCGCACCATAGGCTTTCCTACACTCAACCTGCGTATCGCACATCACCGCCCTG
The DNA here is from genome assembly GCF_049340425.1 of Undibacterium sp. JH2W. NCBI lineage: Bacteria > Pseudomonadati > Pseudomonadota > Betaproteobacteria > Burkholderiales > Oxalobacteraceae > Undibacterium > Undibacterium sp. JH2W. Next base: position 72,521 of record NZ_JBMPOT010000007.1, read on the forward strand.
CCCTGAATGGTATCTTTATCGTACAAGTACATGGTCTGGCTGACCAGCCTTTGCCTGCGGTGGCCAGCCTGGGTGTGCGCCCTACCGTCGATGACAGTGGCCGCGTATTGCTGGAAACCCATGTATTTGATTACAGCGGACATGCATATGGCAAAGTCGTGCAGATAGAATTTCTTAAGAAGCTGCGCGACGAAGAAAAATACATAGACCTGCCTACCCTGACTGCGGCCATCAACAAGGACGCTGAACAGGCACGTGCCTATTTTGCTGATAGTCACCGTCCCGCACGCTCTGCCACTGACCGAATTTGAAGCTCACACATCGTTTTAATTCCTTGTAGTTTGTTGTGACTTCATCCCGATTTTAAAAATAGAAAACTCATCATGTCTGAAAACAAAGCGGCGAAAACTGCCAGTAAATACCCGGTCAACATGACCGAAACTGCATTCCCCATGCGTGGCGATCTGGCCAAACGCGAACCCAAGTGGGTCAAGGAATGGCAAGACAAGAAAATCTATGAACGTGTGCGCAAGGCATCTGCCGGTCGCCCGAAATTCATCCTGCATGACGGCCCACCCTATGCCAATGGTGATATCCATCTGGGACATGCCGTCAACAAGATCTTGAAGGACATGATCGTCAAAGCCCGCACCATGGCTGGCTTTGATGCGCCGTATGTGCCAGGCTGGGATTGCCATGGCATGCCTATCGAAATCCAGGTAGAAAAACTGTTTGGCAAAAACCTGCCAGTGGCAGAGGTGCACGCCAAGGCACGCGTGTATGCGAATGAACAGATAGAAAAACAAAAAGCTGGCTTCATCCGTCTGGGTGTTTTGGGTGAATGGGACAATCCCTACAAAACCATGGCGTTTGGTAATGAAGCAGATGAATTGCGTGCGCTCGGCAAATTGCTGGAAAAAGGCTATGTCTATCGCGGCCTGAAACCGGTCAACTGGTGTTTTGATTGCGGCTCTGCCCTGGCAGAAGCCGAAGTCGAATATGAAAACAAGCGCGATCCATCTATCGATGTTGGCTTCCCGTTTGCCGAACATGACAAGCTGGCAGCAGCTTTCAAACTGGACAAGCTACCACTGGACAAAGGTTACTGCGTCATCTGGACCACAACGCCATGGACCATCCCGTCCAACCAGGCGCTGAACATGCACCCTGAAATCACCTACGCCCTGGTCAAGACCCAGCGTGAAGGTGAAGACATCCTGTTGATCCTGGCAAAAGACCTGGTTGAAGCCAGCCTGACCAACTACGGCCTGACGGGCGAAGTCATCGCCACTTGCCTGGGTGCGGATTTGTCTGAAATCAAATTCAAGCATCCCTTGTCAGCACTGGATGCGGGCTATGACCGTTTTTCTCCGGTCTATCTGGGTGAATACGTCAGTACAGAAACCGGTACCGGCGTGGTCCACTCTGCGCCAGCTTACGGTATCGAAGATTTCCAGTCATGCAAGGCGCATGGCATGAAGGATGATGACATCATCGCCCCAGTGATGGGTGATGGCAAGTTTGCATCCAGCCTGCCTTTCTTTGCTGGCATGACAATCTGGGAAGCATCCAAACCTATCTGCGACAAGCTGCGTGAAGCTGGCACCCTGTTCTCGTTCAAGATGTTCGAGCATAGCTATATGCATTGCTGGCGTCATAAGACACCTATCATCTATCGCGCCACTTCACAGTGGTTTGCCAGTATGGACAATACGCCTAAAGCGGGCGGCGACAGTTTGCGCCAGACAGCATTGAAAGCTATCGATGACACGGCCTTTTTCCCGGCATGGGGCAAGGCACGTTTGCATGGCATGATCGCCAACCGTCCTGACTGGACCTTGTCACGTCAGCGTCAATGGGGCGTGCCTATGGCTTTCTTCCTGCATAAGGAAACTGGCCAATTGCATCCACGCACACCAGAATTGCTGGAACAGATCGCCAAACGTATAGAGCAAGAAGGCATAGAAGCCTGGCAAAAAATCGAAGTCACTGATTTGCTCGGCGATGAAGCTGCCATGTATGTGAAGAACCGCGATACGCTGGACGTGTGGTTTGATTCTGGCGTGACGCATCAGACTGTCTTGCGAGGTTCGCATAAAGAGCAGTCGACTTTCCCGGCAGACCTGTATCTGGAAGGTTCTGACCAGCATCGCGGCTGGTTCCATTCTTCGCTGTTGACAGCGTCCATGCTGGATGGCCGTGCGCCTTACAAGGCTTTGCTGACTCACGGCTTCACCGTCGATGGCGAAGGCAAGAAAATGTCCAAGTCTTTGGGCAATACCCTGGCGCCGCAAAAGATATCTGACACCCTGGGTGCAGACATCCTGCGTCTGTGGGTAGCTTCGTCTGATTACTCTGGTGAGCTGTCTATCTCTGACGAAATCCTGAAACGTGTGACGGAAGCTTATCGCCGCATCCGCAATACCCTGCGCTTCCTGCTGGCCAACACCTCTGATTTTGATGCAGCGAAAGATGCTGTTGCGATCAATGAATTGCTGGAGATAGACCGCTATGCCATCGCCAATATGGCAGCATTGCAAAAAGATATCCTGGCGCATTTTGATGCATTTGAATTCCACCCTGTGGTCAGCAAATTGCAGTCATTCTGCTCAGAAGATCTGGGTGGTTTCTACCTCGATATCCTGAAAGACCGCTTGTATACCAGCGGTGCGACTTCGCATGCGCGCCGCTCCGCACAAACGGCGATCTGGCATATCACGCAATCGCTGTTGCGCCTGATGGCGCCGATGCTGTCTTTCACTGCTGAAGAAGCATGGCAATTCTTTGCCGCTGCCGATGCCTACAAAGACAGCGATGAAACCATCTTCACGCAAACTTATTACAGCTTGCCAGAAATCGCTGACGCAGAAGCCTTGCTGACCAAGTATGCCGCCCTGCGTGCAGTGCGCACGGACGTGACCAAGCAACTCGAAGAAGTACGTGTGGCTGGTGGCATAGGCTCATCCCTGCAGGCAGAAGTGACGATCAAGGCCAGCGGCAGCAAGTTTGATGTATTGAAGAGCTTTGCCGACGACTTGAAATTCACTCTGATCACTTCAGCAGCAGGTGTGGAACAAGTTGCCAGCGAAGCAGAAGAAGCGGTAGTTGTCACACCATCCAAATACGAAAAATGCGAGCGTTGCTGGCATTATCGCGCGGACGTGGGCAGTAATGCAGAGCACGCTGGACTGTGCGGCCGCTGCGTCAGCAATTTGTTTGGTAGTGGCGAAGCACGTCGCTTTGCCTGATTTTTGATCCGGTGAGGCTCTGTATTGAGCCTCACGTTTGAGCTTCACTCGTCCCGTCTAAATAACATTTCTCCACCATGGCAACCAAAAAACGCAGCACCGCTTCTGGCCGCCCATCAGGCTCTTTGGCATCTAGCTCAGCTACGGTACTCTGGCTGGGATTTGCCGCCATAGTCATTTTGCTGGACCAGGTCAGCAAGATCACTATAAGCAAAGCCTTTACTTATGGCGAAACCCTGAGCATCACTTCATTTTTCAACCTGACTCTGGCGTATAACAAGGGGGCAGCTTTCAGTTTCCTGGCAGCAGAAACAGGCTGGCAGCGCTATCTCTTTACTGCCATAGGCCTGCTCGCCGCAGCTTATATCACTTATCTGCTAGCAAGCCATGCAGGTCAAAAACTGTTTTGCACTGCCTTGTCTTTGATCATGGGCGGCGCTCTCGGCAATGTCATTGACAGAGTCATGTATGGCCATGTCATCGATTTCCTGGATTTTCACTACCAGGAAATTTATCACTTCCCGGCTTTCAACGTCGCTGACAGCGCAATTTGTCTGGGTGCGGCATTATTCATCCTGGATGAATTACGTCGTGTCAAAAAATAAGGAATAGCACCATGAGTCTGCGACTGGCTGGTAAAAAGATTGTTCTGGGCCTCACTGGTGGCGTGGCCTGCTACAAGATTGCAGAACTGACACGGGCACTGGGTAAGGCCGGAGCTAACGTGCAGGTGGCGATGACAGAATCGGCCACCCATTTCATCACGCCAGTGACCATGCAAGCCCTGTCTGGCAATACGGTCTACACAGATCAATGGGATGCGCGCATCAATAACAATATGCCGCATATAGACCTGACACGCGATGCCGACGCCATCGTCATTGCCCCATGCAGTACAGACTTTATTTTCAAACTGGCGCATGGTGCCTGCAATGATTTGTTGTCTACTTTGTGTATCGCCCGTCCAGCCAGCCTGCCTCTGCTGATAGCACCTGCCATGAATGTGGAAATGTGGCAAAACCCTGCCACCCAGCGTAATGTGCAACAAATCAGGACTGATGGGATACAGATCATGGGCCCTGCTGCTGGCGACCAGGCTTGTGGCGAAACCGGCATGGGCCGCATGCTGGAACCTGATCAATTGCTGGCAGAAATCACTGCCGCCTTCCAGGCCAAGACCCTGGCCGGTAAACATGTATTAATTACCGCTGGCCCTACTTTTGAACCGATAGACCCTGTGCGGGGCATTACCAATCTGTCCTCAGGTAAGATGGGGTATGCAATAGCCCAGGCAGCCTGGGAAGCAGGTGCCATCGTCACCCTGATTTCTGGTCCGACTGCGCTTGACGCACCCTATGGCGTACGTCGCATCAATGTGCAAACCGCCCAACAAATGCATGATGCTGTCATGGCGCAATTGAAGCAGCAAAAACAGGAAGTGTTTGTCGCCGTGGCGGCCGTTGCCGACTGGCGCGTCGCCAATGCCAGTCAGCAGAAGCTGAAGAAAACTGGTGACAATGACATGCCGCAACTGCAATTTGCGCAAAATCCAGACATCCTGGCCTCCGTAGCAGCCATGCCAAATGCGCCTTACTGTGTGGGCTTTGCTGCCGAGTCAGAGAATCTTTTGCAATACGGTTCTGCGAAACGCCAAAAGAAAAACGTCCCGCTACTGGTAGGCAATATAGGCCATCACACCTTTGGCAAGGATGAGAATGAATTGGTACTGTTTGACGTGCATGGCCACACCATCTTGCCACGCGCCGACAAGCAAACCCTGGCCCTGCAACTAATCGCCGAAATCGCCTTGCGCACCAGCCTGATGTAAATCTTCCATTCATGCTCAAAGAGCCTTTCTCTTTGAGCATTATTTATTTGTTCGATATCATGAAAAAAATAGACCTCAAAATCCTCGACAGCCGCATGAAGGACTTCCTGCCATCGTATGGCACACCCGGTAGCGCTGGCCTCGACCTGCGCGCCTGCATAGACACAGCCATCACCATACAGGCGGGCCAGACAGTGCTTATCCCTACCGGTTTGGCGATTCACATCGCCGACCCAGGCTATGCCGCCATGATCTTGCCCCGCAGCGGCATGGGCCATAAAAACGGTATTGTGCTGGGCAACCTGGTTGGCTTGATCGACTCTGACTACCAGGGTCAACTCATGGTATCGACCTGGAACCGCGGCCAGGCAGAATTCACCCTGCAGCCTATGGACAGACTGGCACAAATGATCATCGTGCCGGTGTTACAGGTGGGCTTTAATATTGTCGATGAGTTTGGGCAGAGTGAGCGTGGTGAGGGTGGGTTTGGGAGTACTGGCAAGCACTAAGAAATTTTGCCGGGTTAGTAAGTGCATCATTCTTCAACTTGCGGCATTCATAGCTTCGTCGCTCCAGCCTGCACTGGAGCGACGATACAAGGTTGGCAGTCATTCAAGCGAAACACACATCCAGCCAGCTAGTGCAGCCGTTGTCTCGACTTAAGCAAAAGTAGCCAACGCCGCCACCAATTTAGCCTTCAATTCCTCATTCTTCAATTCCTGTTTTTCCACATCAAAATTATCGTAGAAAGTCGGAATCGACAAACTGGCTTTCAGGTCAGCGCCAAAGAATGGCGCTGAGCCTGTCGCAGCAGTCAATACACTGGCACCGCCACGCGCGCCAGGAGAAGTCGACAGCATAACCACGGGCTTGCCCTGGAAAACCTTGCCATTGGCGCGCGAGCACCAGTCAAACAGGTTTTTATAGGCGGCACTGTAAGAGCCATTGTGTTCGGCGAAAGAAATGAGGATGGCATCGCTGGCAGCGATCTTGTCCAGAAATGCCAGGGCCAGTGCAGGCTTGCCCAGATCAGCTTCTTTATCTACGCTGAACAAAGGCAATTCATAATCATTCAAATCCAGCACCTCCACTTCTGCACCTGCAACCAGTTTGGCAGCATATGTGACCAATTGCTTGTTGACAGATTTTTTGCTGCTGCTGGCAGCGAAAGCGAGTAATTTCATAAACATATCCTTGATAAAAAATCGGATTCGGATTTTGTACAAACAATCCACTTGCGATATTGTAAATCAGGATAGACACTCTTCCTTGCTACATTAACCAGTTAAACCGGATAAAACCTGAATCAGTAATCTGGATTAAAATGCTGACTAAACTACATCACCTGGAAAATGATGGCTGGCATACATGCAGTGACCTTGCCATATGCCGTCCTGTCCTCTGTCAGGAATGACACCAACATCGTAGAAAATTTTCATAGAAAAATCATCATGAGTCTCATCAGCCTGACCATACCTGCACGCAGTAAAGACCTGGGCGGTTTTACTGTCGGGCGCATCCTGCCATTTGCCAAACGCCATTTGGTTGGCCCTTTCATCTTTCTTGATCATATGGGGCCAGCACAGTTCGAAGCCGGGCAAGGCATGGATGTGCGCCCTCACCCCCATATAGGGCTGGCAACTGTTACCTATCTGTTTGAAGGGGGCATGTATCATCGCGACAGCCTCGGTTCACAGCAGGAGATACTGGCTGGCGATGTCAACTGGATGACCGCCGGGCGTGGCATCACCCATTCAGAACGCAATAGTCCTGAACAAAGGGCGCAAACACGTACCACCCATGGCTTGCAAAGCTGGGTAGCCTTGCCCAAGGAGTTTGAAGAAGTTGAACCAGAATTTCATCATCATGCTGCCGACAGCCTGCCAGCATTTGCCATCCATAATGTGGCGCTGAAATTGATCGCAGGTTCTGCTTACGGTCATACCGCACCCGTCAAGATTTTTAGTCCGCTGTTTTATGTGGAAGCAAAAATGCCTGCTGGCACACAATTGCAAGTGCCGGAAGAATATGCAGAGCGTGCCCTGTACCTGATCTCAGGCCAAGTACGTGTAGGTGATGAAGCCATCGCAGAACGCACCATGCCAGTCTTTGCTGAAGGTGCAGATGTCATCATTACTGCCACCAGCGATGCTCACCTGGTTTTGCTTGGTGGCGCGAGTTTGCCTGAACAACGCTATATCTACTGGAATTTTGTCTCCACTTCCGAAGCCCGCATAGAACAAGCCAAAAGCGACTGGAAAAACGGGCGCTTTGCCAAGGTCCCGGGCGACGACGAATTCATCCCATTACCAGAATAGGAAAATCTCTATGTCAGACCAAATCATCTCTGCCCACGTTACAGAAACAGGCGAAAACGCCTTTGCCGTGGACATCAATGTTTCCGGCCATGTAATCAAAGGTGATGAGCCACTGGATGCCGGCGGCGGCAACCTCGGCCCTGCCCCTTTTGATTTATTGACGGCAGCCCTGGGCGAATGTACGGCCATGACAGTGCGCTGGTATGCCAACCAGCATCAATGGCCATTGGACAAGGTTGAAGTTAACTTGACGCATCACAAGGAAGGTGTACAGGACATCTTCAAGAAACAAGTCATACTGTATGGTGAGGGCTTAACTGAAGAACAACGCACAAGGTTAATTGCCATCGCGGCAAAATGCCCGGTGCACAAAACCATCACCAGTTCACCCATCATAGAAACCAGCGCAGGCTGACAAAGCAAAAACCCGGTCCAATTCAATCTGATCCGGGCTTTTTGTTCTTGCCACTATTTTTTCAATTTGCGGCTGCGTCCTGCTGATTCGCGCAAAATGGTGTAACTCCAGTCATCACTATGTGCACCTACAGAGACGCGGAACATATCACCATCCCCTTTCATGCGCTTGCCTAAGGCTACATGCTTTTTGCTGACATCGCTGCGTTCATAGACATCAACCTCGACTTCATTTCCTTCCAGGGCGGCCTGGGATAGAACTGCGTCTATGGTCTTGGTTGTGTATTCCAGTACATATGTGGGAAGTGTCAGGCCTGCCATACTTGTCTCCATCACGCAAAAAAACATACAACCGTCAATGAAATACCCCGGCCGCAGCCGGGGCAGACAAGGGTGGAATTATTCTACTTCGACCACCTCTTGTGATGCCTCTGGTGGGGTGGCGTCGCCTTCAGAAAATTCCAGTTTGACCTGGTCTTTATCATCAAGGTCGACAATCACACGTCCGCCTGTCACCAGCTTACCGAATAAGAGTTCATCCGCCAAGGCTTTACGTATCATATCCTGTATCAAACGCGCCATAGGTCGTGCGCCCATCAAAGGATCAAAGCCCTTCTTGCCAAGGAACTTGCGCAAATTATCAGTAAATGTGGCCTCGACTTTTTTCTCGTGCAATTGCTCTTCTAGCTGCATGAGGAACTTGTCGACGACACGCAAGATGATCTCTTCGTCGAGTGCGCGGAAGCTGATTATGGCATCCAGACGGTTACGGAACTCAGGCGTAAACATGCGTTTGATATCCGCCATTTCATCGCCAGCCTCTTTGCTGTCATTGAAACCGATAGAACGTTTTTGCAAACTTTCAGCGCCCGCATTGGTCGTCATGATAATAATCACATTGCGGAAATCTGCCTTGCGACCGTTGTTATCTGTTAACGTGCCATGGTCCATCACCTGCAACAAGATATTGAATACATCCGGATGGGCTTTTTCAATTTCATCCAGCAGCAGTACTGCATGCGGTTTCTTGGTAATGGCTTCAGTCAGCAAACCGCCCTGGTCAAAACCCACATAACCTGGAGGAGCACCAATCAGGCGGCTGACGGCATGACGTTCCATGTATTCCGACATATCAAAGCGTATCAGCTCTATGCCCAGGGTAAAGGCCAGTTGCTTGGCAACCTCGGTCTTGCCAACGCCGGTAGGACCAGAGAACAGGAAAGAACCTATAGGTTTGTCCGTCTTGCCCAGGCCAGCACGCGCCATCTTGATCGATGATGCCAGGGCTTCAATCGCAGGCTCCTGACCAAACACGACATTCTTCAAGTCACGCTCTATGGTTTGCAGCTTGCTGCGGTCATCCTGATTCACCGTTTGTGGCGGAATACGGGCGATTTTCGAAATGATGTCTTCGATATCGGCCTTGCCTATGGTTTTCTTTTGCTTGGACTTGGGCAAAATACGCTGCGCAGCACCAGCCTCGTCAATGACATCAATCGCCTTGTCAGGCAAATGACGATCATTGATGAAACGCGCAGACAGCTCTGCCGCAGTTGTCAGCGCAGATGCTGAATACTTGACGTTATGATGCTCTTCAAACTTGGATTTCAAGCCGCGCAAAATTTGCACGGTTTGCTCTACCGTTGGTTCGTTGACATCAATCTTCTGGAAGCGACGTGCCAGGGCATGGTCTTTTTCAAAGACACCACGGTATTCTGTATAAGTGGTCGCACCTATGCACTTCAGCTGTCCACTGGACAAGGCTGGTTTCAAGAGGTTGGACGCATCCAGCGTACCACCTGATGCTGAACCAGCACCGATGATAGTGTGGATTTCATCTATGAACAGGATGCCATTCGGTGTGTCTTTCAACTGTTTGAGCACGCCTTTGAGACGCAACTCAAAGTCGCCGCGGTATTTGGTGCCAGCCAGCAAAGCGCCCATGTCCAGAGAGTAGACGATGGCATTTTGCAGGATGTCAGGTACATCACTCTGGGTAATGCGCCATGCCAGGCCCTCGGCGATGGCGGTTTTACCAACACCAGCCTCACCTACCAGCAAAGGATTATTTTTGCGACGACGACATAAGATCTGGATCACGCGCTCGACCTCATTATCACGGCCGATCAAGGGATCTATCTTGCCTTCGGCTGCCAGCTTGTTCAGGTTTTGCGTGAACTGGTCAAGCGGATTTTCCTTGGCCTGTGCTTCTGCCTGGTTTTCTTCCGTGCCTTCGGGGGATTTTGGCGGCTCATTGTGGCTGTCTTTACGCACACCATGCGAAATGAAATTCACCACATCTAGACGAGTCACGCCCTGCTGATGTAAATAATACACAGCATGCGAGTCTTTTTCACCAAAGATGGCGACCAGCACATTCGCGCCAGTCACTTCTTTTTTACCATTCGATGCAGACTGCACATGCATGATAGCGCGCTGTATCACCCGCTGGAAACCCAGCGTGGGTTGGGTATCAACCTCATTGGTGCCCGGCACTGTGGGGGTATTATCGGTGATGAAATTACCCAGGGTTTTGCGCAAATCCTCAATATTGACTGCGCAGGCCCTGAGGACCTCCGCAGCAGAAGGGTTATCCAGCAAGGCGAGCAAGAGGTGCTCTACCGTGATGAATTCATAACGAGCCTGCCGGGCCTCCACAAAGGCCATATGCAGACTAACTTCCAGTTCTTGCGCAATCATACTTCCTCCATCACACATTGCAGGGGGTGTCCTGCCTTACGGGCGTGCGTCAAAACGAGTTCCACTTTGGTCAGCGCAATATCCTTGGAATAGACACCACATATCCCTTTGCCATCCCTATGTACTTTGAGCATGATCTGCATTGCAGTCTCACGATCCTTATTAAAATATTCCTGAACGATCGCCACCACAAACTCCATAGGAGTGTAGTCGTCGTTGAGTAAAATAACCTGATACATGGAGGGCGGTTTTAACTTCTGCGCCTGACGTTCCAGTATCGTACCGTTTTCTTGCTTGTTTCCCATACGTATATTCTAGTACGTTGATTCATTTCAGAGACAAATAATAAGCGAATAAAAACGGCTTAATTTTCTCTCTGGTCAATGTTACGCCCTTTCTGCATTGTTCGCAGATGGTGATTAATTCCTTTAGATCAAGTTTCAATGACAAAACAATTTCTTCATCTTCAGAATAGGAGGATTTTCTTGTCATTAAGTAAAAATACAACAGTACTGCAAAACTACTTCATTTGTAACCAGAAGTTTCTTGACTTTAGCTTTTTTTCCGCCAAGAATGATATTTATTGACAAATAAAGTAGTAAATCGTCAATATGAAGTGAGCAGGTCAAGGGGGAGGTAGCATAGTGCTAGGTTTCTTGCTTTTACGGCTCGTGTGATTAGTTTTTATTTGAAAGATGCATTATGGCAACAGGTACCGTCAAGTGGTTCAATGATTCCAAAGGTTTCGGCTTTATCACTCCGGATGACGGTGGTGAGGATTTGTTCGCCCACTTTTCCGCAATCCAGATGAACGGCTTCAAGACCCTGAAAGAAGGTCAAAAAGTTTCGTTCGAAGTCACGCAAGGCCCTAAAGGCAAGCAAGCTTCCAACATCCAAAACCCTTAATCCTTGATTCTTCACTGATTTTGGTTTTTTAAAAAACCCCGCAATTGCGGGGTTTTTTTTCATTAACTTCACAGATTAAATATTACTATCCAATTTTAAATTGTGCATGAGCTGTCTTCAAGGCTACAGTAGATACCTTTACAAAGCGCGAATCCCATTTTCTGAATGAAGCTCAGGCATAAAATCATCTTGTTGGCAGTTGCACCACTATTACTGGCATTTTCAGGTATCGCGATGGCAGTGTTTTATCAAGCCACTTTTTTGGCCAAACAACAAAGAAGCACGGTAGAGCAAGCCTACCTTTCCAGCAAAGAAGCCGAACTCAAACATTATGTCACCCTAGGTACCGCGGCGATTGCGCATTTGTACAATAGCAAGCAGCAAAGTCCCGCCACTCAAGAGGAGGCCAAAAAGATATTGGCCGCCCTGGATTTTGGCGATGATGGTTATTTTTACATCTATGATTTGCAAGGTAAAAACCTCATGCATCCACGCCAGACTGACTTGGTCGGCAAGGATTTATGGAGCATGACTGATCCTCAGGGCAATTTCACTGTCCGCGATCTGATCAACAAAGCCAAGTCTGGCGGTGGTGCCATACGCTATATGTGGATGAAGCCATCCACACAAAAGCTCATGCCCAAGCTGGGTTATGTCGTCATGCTGGAACAATGGGGATGGATGCTGGGTACAGGCATTTATCTCGACGACGTCGACGAAGCCTTGAACAAAATTGACATTCAAGTGGCAAAAAACATACAGCGCACAATGTCGTGGATTGCTGGCATTGCCATTATCAGCGCCCTGTTGATCGCGCTCTCTGGTCTGGCCCTGAATATCACAGAATCACGCCTGGCCGAAGCCAAGCTGAAAGTGCTGGCACAAAGTGTCGTCAGCTCACAAGAGGATGAGCGTGCGCGCCTGTCACGTGACTTGCACGATGGACTGAGCCAGTTACTGGTGTCGGTCAAGCTGCAGATAGAATCTGGCCAGGTCAAGCTGACTCAGGGCATGGCCGGCCCCGAGGCAGCGAAAAGCTCATTTTCCCGTGCCACCGATCAGCTTAACGAAGCCCTCAGCGAAGTCAGGCGTATCTCGCACAATCTGCGCCCCGCCCTGCTCGATGACCTGGGCCTGGTGGCAGCCTTTGAACATCTGGCAGATGAATTTGAGCATGACAGCGGCTTGCCCGTCAGCTTCCATGCTGCCGGCGACTTCCATGCACTTGATGAAATCAGCAATACCGTGCTGTTCAGGGTCGCCCAGGAGGCGCTGACGAATATACACAAGCATGCCCAGCAAGTCAGCCAAGTCAATTTGCAATTACTCAATGATGCAGAAGGCATCAAACTCGTCATCGCCGATGATGGCCGAGGCTTTGACATCAAAGGCGTGGCGAACCATCCACACCGAGGCATAGGCTTGAGCAATATGCGTGAGCGCCTGGCTGCGATCAATGGCCGTTTGGAATTACAATCAGGTACTGACGGCACGACCGTGACCGCCAGCTTATCAAATGGAGAAAATTAATGACCGAGAATTTAACGGTCCAGGCAGCACCACAAATTCAATTACTACTGATTGACGATCACCCGCTGGTCAGGGATGGGCTCAGGGCGCGCCTGGAGACCATCGCCAGCATCACCATCGCTGGCGAAGCAGGTACGGCAGAGGATGCGCTGGCCATCGCTGCCAGCAAGCCTATTAACCTGATCCTGATGGATATCAATCTCGGCACCGGTAATGGCATCAGCCTGACAGCGCGCTTCAAGGCGGAATATCCGCATATCGCTGTCATCATGTTATCCATGCATGAAAAGACTGAATATGTAAATCAATCCATGCAGGCAGGTGCCCGCGCCTATGTACTCAAGGATGCGCCCGCAGTCGAAATCATCGAAGCCATCGATACGGTTATCGCTGGTGGAACGTATTTCAGCACAGGCTTGAAGAAGCAATCTGCAAACAGTGACAGTGACAGTGGCCAGATGCTGACCCAAAGAGAAAAATCCATCCTGACTTGCATCGCCACGGGAAAATCCAACAAGCATATCGCCAGAGATCTTGGCCTTAGTGTCAGGACTGTCGAAACCCACAGGCTCAATATCAAGCGCAAACTGAATATTGAAGGTCAGGCAGATTTAATACGCTATGCCTTGAGCAATGTGATTGCATAAGCAAACCGAACCAGGCAAGCTGGCATTGCAGGCACAGCAAATGAAAAAGCCGACCAGCAGGTCGGCTTTTTCGTCATCGGCAAGTGATTGCCAAATCAGTCTTACATGTTTTCTATCATGACATCGCCGAAACCGGAGCAAGACACTTGAGTCGCACCTTCCATCAGACGGGCGAAGTCATAAGTGACTTTCTTGGCAGTGATGGCTTTTTCTGTCGCGCTGATCAACAAATCAGCCGCTTCCAGCCAACCCATGTGACGCAACATCATTTCTGCGGACAAGATCAGGGAGCCTGGGTTCACATAATCTTTACCTGCATACTTAGGTGCTGTACCGTGAGTTGCCTCAAACATGGCGATAGAGTCAGACAGGTTAGCACCTGGAGCAATACCGATACCACCAACCTGAGCTGCCAGCGCGTCAGAGATATAGTCGCCATTCAGGTTCAGTGTAGCAATAACGCTGTATTCTGCCGGACGCAACAGGATTTGCTGCAGGAATGCATCAGCGATGGAATCCTTGACAGTGATTTCTTTACCTGTCTTAGGATTCTTGAATTTGCACCATGGGCCGCCGTCGATCAGTTCAGCGCCGAATTCTTTTTGTGCCAATGCATATGCCCAATCACGGAAGCCACCTTCGGTGTACTTCATGATGTTGCCTTTGTGGACAATAGTCACAGATGGCTTGTCATTGTCGATTGCGTACTGGATGGCTTTACGCACCAGACGCTCTGTACCTTCGCGGGATACTGGCTTGACGCCGATACCAGAAGTTTCTGGGAAGCGGATTTTCTTGACGCCCATTTCTTCTGTCAGGAACTTGATCAGTTTCTTAACTTGATCAGAGCCTTCAGCGAATTCGATACCAGCATAGATATCTTCAGAGTTTTCACGGAAGATGACCATGTCAGTTTTTTCTGGCTCACGCACTGGGGATGGCACGCCTTTGAAATAACGCACTGGGCGCAGGCAGACATACAGATCCAGCTCTTGACGCAGGGCCACGTTCAGGGAACGGATGCCGCCGCCTACTGGTGTAGTCAATGGGCCTTTGATGGAAACAACGTAGTCTTTCAGGACTTTCAGTGTTTCTTCTGGCAGCCAGACGTCAGGACCGTAGACTTTAGTGGATTTTTCACCAGCATAGATTTCCATCCAGCTGATTTTGCGCTTGCCTGCATAGGCTTTCGCTACGGCCGCATCAACGACCTTGATCATGACCGGGCTGATATCAACACCCGTACCATCGCCTTCGATAAAAGGGATGATAGGATTGTCAGGAACATTCAATGAAAAATCAGCATTGACGGTAATTTGTTTACCTTCAGCAGGTACTTGAATATGTTGATACATCGTTTTCTCCGTAGTTGGGCGATCAAGCGGGTGGCGCTTTTCTCATCATTTGTCTTATGTGTTTATATTTTGTAGAGCAATCACTCTTCTATAAGACACAAGACCATCATTTCGTATTATGCACTACTATTTTACCGTATGCCATCAGTTTGTCAGCTTTGCTGTCGATGTAGCGACCGTGGCTTTTCCATACTGAAACATTTGAAAATATAAAATATCATCAGCTTGAGAAACCAGGCTTTTGCTTATTGCCACATAAAAGATATAAAAGCCCATTTTATTGCAATGCTAGAACCAGTCTCATTCCGGTTTGTCCCGGTGCATTTTACGGTTACCATATTGCCATGAAACTGATTTTACTCAACAAACCATTTAATGTGATGTGCCAGTTTTCGGCACACTCCAGCCGCCCCACCCTGGCTGATTATGTCAACATCCCGCATATCTATCCGGCAGGCAGGCTTGATGCCGATAGTGAGGGATTGATATTACTGACTGATGACGGCCAGCTACAGAACCGCATCAGCCATCCAGATCATAAACAACCCAAGACTTATCTGGTGCAAGTCGAGGGCACACCTGACAGCCCAGCCCTGGAAAAACTGCGCCACCCCCTGGACCTTGGGGATTTTACAACCCAGCCATGCATAGTCAAACATATACATCCACCAGAATGGTTATGGCCGCGCACCCCGCCTGTGCGTGAAAGGGCAAGCATACCGACCAGCTGGCTATGCCTGACTTTATCAGAAGGGAAAAATCGCCAGGTCAGACGCATGACTGCGACAGTGGGCTTGCCTACCCTGCGCCTGGTGCGTATCAGCATAGGTGGCTTTTCACTGGAAACCCACCCTTTACTACCCGGTGAATGGCAGGAAGTTAAAATTTAAACAATGTTTGCACAGAAATACAGAAAAAAATCCATAAACGTTATAAATTAATTAGAATTCCTGTCAACGCCCCGTTCACTGGCTGCGTTATTTACCTTGATTCAATTGAATCACTCTTAACCAATACTTTATGAAGGACACCAAAATGAAAAAATTGATCGCCGCTCTGGTCGTAGGTCTGTTTGCTTCTACTGCTTTCGCCCAAGCATCTGCTCCTTCAGCAAAAGCATCAGCCCCAGCTGCTTCGGCTGCTGCAGCTGCATCTACAGATGCTTCCAAGCCAGCTAAAAAAGCGAAGAAAGCTAAAAAAGCTAAGGCAGCATCCGCATCCGCTTCTGCATCCATGTAATTTCTGTCGTTTTTCAGTACAGAAGCAAGGCAGGCTTACCCCTGCCTTTTTTTGCGCCTGAAATTAAGCACTGACCGCCCAAAGAAATTCAAATGACACAAAGGCCGACGCAAAAAGTAATTGTGAAATACAAAAGCAAAAGCCGCAATAAATTGCGGCTTTTTTTCACTTCAGGCAATCAGCAAATTAATGCCGACCTTACAGCTTTAAAAACAGACTTAAAAGATTAAGCCAATGCTTTCAAAGCGGATGCCAGACGGCTCTTATGGCGAGCTGCCTTGTTTTTGTGAATGATTTTCTTGTCAGCGATACGGTCGATAACCGATACGGAGCTTTGGAAAATTGTTGCTGCAGCAGCTTTGTCACCAGCTTCGATTGCTTTACGAACAGCTTTGATCGCTGTGCGCAGCGTGGAGCGCTGGCTGGAGTTGTGTGCATTCAGTTTAACTGCTTGACGAGCACGTTTGCGTGCTTGTGCGGTATTTGCCATGAGATTTCCTAAACGTGGTCAAAGCGACGAGCTCAAAACATTTGATTTAAATGCCACGCCGCAAAATTCTATACAGCTTTGAAGTATAACTGGATTTTTTTTTGATAGCAAGCTTTCCTGTCGATTCTTGCAACAGGCAGCAATCTTTCTGCTTTTTTTAGTGAGATTTGCGCAACTGTCACGCTCAAAATCTGCGCGACTGTATCTATGCGCATGCTGTGATGGATGCAAAACTAAGCAAACTGATAGATTTTACTATCTATGTACTTTTTCTGCCTAATACCACCGCCAAAAGGATGAACATGCATTGCAAAGCTATTACTTTAAAGGGAAAACACGTTACCCTGGAGCCTCTGGAACAGCATCATCTGGCCGATATCCAGGCCGCCGCCGCCGATGGCGAATTATGGAAACTGTTTTTCACCTCGGTCCCTACCCCTGACAATACCCAGAACTGGCTCAACATCGCTCTGGAAATGCAACAACAGCAAAAAGCTGTCCCTTTCATCGTGCGGGAAAATGCAACTGGCCAAATAGTCGGCGCCACCAGATACTGTAATATGGATATCAATAACAAACGCCTGGAAATAGGCTACACCTGGTATGCACAGCGTGTGCAGCGCAGCCCGGTGAATACCGAATGCAAGCTGCTGTTACTGGGCCATGCCTTTGAGGAATTTGGCTGTATCGCTGTCGAGTTCCGCACTGACTGGTTCAATCGCCGCTCGCAGGCAGCGATTGAACGCCTGGGGGCCAAACGTGACGCCGTCTTGCGCAATCATATGATTTTGCCTGATGGGCGCATCCGTGATACGGTGATATATAGCATCCTGAGCTCTGAATGGGCGGGTGTTAAAAAGAATTTGCAATACATGCAAAACAAATACGAAATGTAAAATGTAGTAAGTAGTGAGACTAGTGAACTATGGAGAATGACAAGTGCTGATCGATTTTTTCTTTACCCTGAAAGACGCCAAGATCCCGGTATCCATCAAGGAATTCCTGATGCTGCTGGAAGCAATGGAAAAAGGCTTGATCAGCATGTCGCTCGACGATTTCTATTTCCTTGCACGTACCATCATGGTCAAGGATGAAGCGCATTACGACAAATTCGACAAAGCCTTCGGCCTTTACTTCAAGGGCATAGACACGATATTTGAAAAGCACCCTGACATCCCGCTGGATTGGCTCATGAAGCGCATGGAGCGCGAATTGACCGACGAGCAAAAAGCCGCCATAGAGAAATTTGGCTATGACAAGCTGATGGACAGGTTGCAGGAATTATTCAAAGAACAAAAAGAACGCCACGAAGGTGGCAGCAAATGGATAGGTACAGGTGGCACCTCCCCCTTTGGTAATGGCGGCACCAACCCGGAAGGCATACGCATAGGTGGCAAAGGAGGCGGCCGCAGCGCCGTGAAGGTGTGGGAGGCACGTGCTTTCCGTGACTATGATGCTGAACGCGAACTCGGCACCCGCAATATCAAGGTCGCCCTGCGCCGCCTGCGCAAATTCGCCCGCCAGGGTGCAGAAGAAGAACTGGCACTGGATGCGACCATCAAGGCCACCGCCAACAATGCCGGTTACCTCGACATCAAGATGCAGCCTGAGCGCAAGAATAATATCAAAGTACTCATGCTGCTGGACGTAGGCGGCACTATGGACGATCATATCGCCCAGACTGAAGAGTTATTTTCTGCTGCCAAGACCGAGTTCAAGAACATGGAATTCTTTTATTTCCACAATTGCGTCTATGATTACCTGTGGAAAAACAACCGCCGCCGTCATGCAGAAAAATTCCCGACCTGGGATGTCTTGCGCAAGTATA
Source organism: Undibacterium sp. JH2W (assembly GCF_049340425.1). Classification (NCBI taxonomy): domain Bacteria; kingdom Pseudomonadati; phylum Pseudomonadota; class Betaproteobacteria; order Burkholderiales; family Oxalobacteraceae; genus Undibacterium; species Undibacterium sp. JH2W. The sequence continues at coordinate 91,024 of NZ_JBMPOT010000007.1, forward strand.
CGCCGGACACCAAGGTCATCTTCGTCGGTGACGCCACCATGAGTCCCTACGAAATCCTGCAGGCTGGCGGCTCTGTCGAATACAACAATGAAGAAGCTGGGGCGACCTGGTTGCAGCGCTTTACCTCAGCCTTCCCGAAATACATCTGGCTGAACCCTGAACCTGAAGGCTTGTGGCAATACCGGCAGTCTATCTCTGTCATCAAGCAGATTATGAGCAATCGTATGTTTCCGGTGACGATAGAGGGGCTGGAGCGGGGAATGCGCCTGCTAAGCAAATGAGGCAGGCAAAAAAATAGCTTCGCCAGATGGCACTGGCAAAGCTTATCTTATTGCATCAGAAAACCGGGGCTCCAGACCATGACGGGTAAGGACCCCGCCCTCACCGCAACTGCAAAAACTTCTGTATGGTCGACAAAACCTGCTTCCTTGACAGAGGTTTGGTCAAAAAGCCTTCACACCCTGCCTGTTGCGCATTGGCTAATTTATAATTAAAACTCTTGTCTACCAGAAAGATTACTGTCGTCCTACGGTCAGTATTTTGTTTTTTTAACTCAGCGCACAAGCGATAAGGATCAATATCCGGGGTTGAAGAATTAATCATCGTCATGGCATGACGATTATTTTTATCCAGCATCAGAGCACTACGTTCATCGCAGGCCAAAGTCACAGTGATGCCATATTTATCCATGATCATGGCGACATATTCGCGAAAACGCATATCCTTGTCGACAATCATGATGCCGCCGCGTGGTACGCTTGGACGGCGCATTTTTTGATACTCGCTGGGGTCGGTAAGGTCCATATCCAGACGCTCGCGAAGACGGCGCTCAGGCACTGCCACTTCGCCGAAAGCGCTTAAAGTAGTCAGCAAGAGCTGGCGACGGTCTATCAATTCATCCAGGACATCGAACAGCTTGCGCCAGCGTATGGGGCGTGGCATGGATTGATAATGTAAATTGACATCGGTCTTACCAATGAGCAATACTGGCTGCGCTCCGCCCAGATTGAGGTCGGACAGGGTGGCCAGGGCTTTTAAATCTTCTGCGTTGACAATATGAATGTCAGGATCTTGTAAACTACCGGTCTTTAAAACCAGATAGCGATAACCCTTCTCGCGGAGAACGGCAAGAACGGTTGAGAAGGTTTCTTCCTCTTTTGGAGAAAATCCAAGCAGTCGGATCGCGATCGTTGGAGTTTTTGTTGGCATCGTTTTTCCATCTTACACATTGCAGCTTCGATCATTGCAGCTACAATAGCTGCAAAAACGCTGCAAGAATACAGCTTAATTCTGCCAGCCTCGCAAAAAAATTGCAAAACATCATCAAAAAATTAACCAAAACAACAGATTTTCATTCGCATGGCCACTAAAAAAAATACTTCTCCGTCAGACTATAGCGAATCATCCATCCGAGTACTCAAAGGCCTGGAGCCGGTCAAACAAAGACCGGGGATGTATACCCGCACCGAAAACCCCCTGCATATCATACAAGAGGTCATCGACAATGCCTCGGATGAAGCGCTGGGTGGACATTGTAAAAATATCCTGGTGACCATCAATGCTGATACCAGTATCAGTGTAGAAGATGATGGCCGTGGTATTCCAGTCGGTTTGCACCCTGAAGAAGGTGTGCCTACAGTGGAAATCGTCTTCACCCGCCTGCACGCAGGGGGTAAGTTCGACAAGGGTTCTGGCGGTGCCTACGCCTTTTCCGGCGGCTTGCATGGCGTCGGTGTATCGGTCACCAATGCCTTGTCCAAGCGTCTGGAAATCACAGTCTGGCGCGAAGCCGGCCTGCACAACCTGACTTTTGCCAACGGCGACGTCATAGAACCGTTGCGTAGCCAAGCGCTGGCGCGCGGAGACAAAAAGAGTGGTACGCGTGTCACTATCTGGCCGGATGCCAAGTATTTTGACAGCGCCAATATCCCGCAAGGTGAATTGCAACGCCTGTTACGCTCCAAGGCAGTCTTGCTGCCGGGCGTCAAGGTCACGCTGCTGAATGCGAAAACCGGTGAAAGCCAGACCTGGCAATATGACCAGGGCTTGCGCGGTTATTTGACCGAAGCACTGGCGCAGTCTTCCCATGGTGAGCCACTGATCCCCTTGTTTGAAGGCGAGCAATTTGCCAATTCCGACAGTGACGGCTTTGCCGAAGGTGAAGGTGCATCCTGGGTAGTGGCCTGGACTGAGGAAGGCAATGTCGTGCGCGAATCCTATGTCAACCTCATCCCTACGCCCGCTGGTGGTACACATGAATCCGGCTTGCGCGAAGGCCTGTTTGGTGCGGTGAAAAGCTTTGCCGAGATGCATTCCCTGCTGCCCAAGGGCGTCAAGCTCTTGCCAGAAGACGTATTTGCCCGCGTATCCTTTGTCTTGTCAGCCAAGGTACTGGACCCGCAATTCCAGGGGCAGATCAAGGAAAGGCTGAATTCACGCGATGCCGTGCGCCTGGTGTCATCCTTCACCAAGCCGCCACTGGAGCTGTGGCTGAATTCCCACGTGGAATACGGCAAAAAACTGGCCGAGCTGGTCATCAAGCAAGCACAATCGCGCCTGCGCTCTGCCCAGAAAGTGGAAAAGAAAAAATCTTCAGGCGTGGCCGTCTTGCCAGGCAAGCTGACCGATTGCGAATCGAATGACATTACCCGCAATGAAATCTTCCTGGTGGAGGGTGATTCTGCCGGTGGCTCTGCCAAGATGGGCCGCGACAAGGAGTTCCAGGCAATTTTGCCATTGCGCGGCAAGGTGCTGAACTCTTGGGAATCTGAGCGCGACCGCCTGTTCGCCAATAACGAGATCCATGATATCGCCGTTGCCATAGGTGTCGATCCACATGGTGTGAATGAGATCGTTGATTTCACCAATCTGCGCTACGGCAAAATTTGCATACTCTCTGATGCGGACGTTGATGGCTCGCACATTCAGGTCTTGTTGCTGACGCTGTTCTTCCGCCATTTCCCGCAACTGATTGCTCGTGGTCACATTTGTGTGGCGCGTCCACCGCTGTTCCGCGTCGATGCACCTGCACGCGGCAAGAAACCGGCACAGAAAATCTACGCACTGGATCAAGGCGAACTTATCGCTATCGAAGACAAATTGCGCAAGGACGGTGTCAAGGATGGCGCCTGGGCAATTTCCCGCTTCAAGGGTTTGGGTGAAATGAATGCCAGCCAGTTATGGGAAACCACCATGAACCCTGATACGCGCCGCCTGCTGCCAGTTTCTCTGGGTGAGTTTGATCAGATCTTTTCTGAAGGCCGTTTCAATATGCTGATGGGCAAAGGCGAAGCCGCAGCCCGCCGTGCCTGGATAGAAGAGCATGGGAATGCTGTTGAAGCTGATATATAAAATATCTGACCTTACAGACCACAAAAGAATACAAAAAATACGAATAGAACCATGAGCGAACAAGCGAATTTATTTGATCAAACTCCACCGCCACCAGGCGATGGTGAAACCCTGACCCTGGCGACCTTTGCGGAACGCGCCTATCTTGACTACGCCATTTCGGTCGTCAAAGGTCGAGCCCTGCCCGATGTCTGTGACGGTCAAAAACCAGTCCAGCGCCGCATCCTGTATGCGATGAATGAGCTGGGACTGAACTCTGCTGCCAAACCGCGCAAATCTGCCGCTGTGGTTGGTGATGTACTGGGTAAGCTGCATCCGCATGGCGACCAGTCTGTCTATGATGCCTTGGTACGGATGGCGCAGGATTTCTCGCTGCGCTATCCGCTGATTGATGGTCAGGGTAACTTCGGCTCACGCGACGGCGACGGCGCAGCGGCGATGCGATATACAGAAGCGCGCCTGACACCCATCGCCAAGTTACTCATGGATGAAATCGACCAGGGTACAGTCGATTTCCAGCCTAACTATGACGGTACTACCGAAGAACCAAAATTACTGCCTAGCCGCCTGCCCTTCGTCTTGCTGAATGGCGCATCCGGTATTGCCGTCGGTCTGGCGACAGAAATCCCTTCGCACAACCTGACTGAAGTCGCCAAAGCTGCAGTAGCCCTGATACGCAACCCGGCCATGAAGCATGCTGAGTTGATGGAATACATCCCCGGCCCGGACTTCCCGGGTGGCGGGCAAATCATTACGCCAGCATCCACCATCGCCGATATGTATGCGACAGGCCGTGGCAGTATGAAGGTGCGGGCACGCTGGAAAATAGAAGAAATGGCGCGAGGTCAGTGGCAAGCCGTGGTCACAGAATTACCACCTGGTACTTCCTCACAAAAAGTGCTGGAAGAAATCGACGAGCTGACCAATCCCAAGATCAAGCTGGGCAAGAAGACGCTGTCGCCAGAGCAGGCTGCATTGAAACAGGTCATCCTGTCGGTGCTTGATACCGTGCGTGATGAATCCGGCAAAGATGCCCCTGTGCGCCTGGTACTCGAACCTAAATCCAAAAATCAGGACCAGGCCGAGTTCATGCAAATGCTGCTGGCCCATACTTCTTTGGAGACTTCAGCATCGATCAACCTGGTGATGATAGGTGGTGATGGCCGTCCGCGCCAGAAAGGTTTGCTCGATATTCTCAGTGAATGGATAACCTTCCGCTTTACCACCGTTACACGCCGTACCCAGTTCCGCCTCAAGAAAGTAGATGACCGCATCCATATCCTTGAAGGTCGTGAAGCGGTACTGTTGAATATCGACGAAGTCATACGCATCATCCGTGAATCTGATGATCCAAAACCCGCGCTGATTGCGGCCTTCAAGCTGTCAGATGTGCAGGCTGAAGATATCCTGGAAATCCGCTTGCGTCAGTTGGCGCGTCTGGAAGCGATCAAAATCCAGCAACAACTGGATGAATTGCGCAAAGAAAAAGCAGGCCTGCATGACTTGCTGGAAAATCCTTCTTCAATGAAGCGCATGCTCATCAAGGAAATCGAAGCCGATGCCAAACAATTTGGCGATGCCCGCCGCACTGTCATAGAAGAAGCAGCTAAAGCCTCGGTAGAACAAAAAGTCATCGATGAACCAGTCACCGTGGTCATCTCGGAAAAAGGCTGGGTACGCGCACGTACTGGTCACGGTCATGAGAATGGCCAGTTCACCTTCAAGGCTGGCGACAGCCTGTACGGCACCTTTGAATGCCGCACGGTAGATCAATTGCTGGTATTTGGTTCGAATGGCCGCGTATATTCCGTCGCCGTTTCTGCACTGCCCGGTGCCCGTGGTGATGGCGTACCTATCACCACCCTGATAGATCTGGCAGCAGGCAGCAAGATTCTGCATTACTTTGCTGGCAGTGCCGACATCAGCCTGCTGCTGTCATCGACTGCTGGTTATGGCTTTACGGCCAAAGTCGGCGACATGGTAGGCCGCATGAAAGCAGGTAAAGCCTTCATGACACTGGAAGAAGCTGACCAGCCATTGCCACCTGCTGTAGTGACTGACGACGCCAGCGCAATTGCCTGCTTGTCAGAAAAAGGTCGCTTGCTGGTCTTTGGTCTGGCAGAAATCAAGCAACTCTCCAGCGGTGGCCGTGGCGTGATCTTGATGGAACTGGAAGACAAGGAAAGCCTCTTGTCAGCCCAGGCCATCAGCCAGCGTGGAGTGCGCGTGCTAGGCATAGGCCGTGGCGGCAAACCTCAGGAAGTGAATCTCAGTGCAACTGGTTTGGGTATCCATATCGGTAAGCGTGCGCGTAAGGGCAAGGCACTGGAAGCCAAGATCAAGGCTAGTGGCTTGCAGAAAATTACGGCAAAAGAGTAATGGCTGTTTGCGTTTGATCAGTAGTGTTTGCTGATTGTGACATTGAAAATCGTCCATGAAATAAGTGTCATGGACGATTTTCTTTTTCAAAGCTGTCGATAAAAGCGGGCATACCACTGTATGCACTGACAATACTTGACTAGAGCGGTAATATTTCTTTTCGTGACCTTTTCGAAAATCTTGTCTTCCACTCGATTACATAGTCCTTTGCTTGCTTGATATCTTTTGCTGTCATGGCTAAATCAGCTATTTGTAAATAACTGTCAGCAGTTTTGCAAACCTTGCAATCTTTTATCGAGTTTGACTTTGCAATCAAAAGCCACTTATAGGCTTTGACTGAGTTAGCAGATTTTTTAAAGAAAGACTCTGCCCCAAGGTTTCCACTCCTGTCATACCTGTCAAGATAAAACTTAAAAAGCAGAAATTGTGTTTCGACGTCACCTTGATCAGCGGCCTGTTCAAACCTCTTTTCCGCTTCTATATCATCTTGCGGGACGCCATCGCCATCCATGTAAGCAAGACCATGCTGCGCGTTGACGCTACCCATATCGGCTGCAATCCGGTACAGCCTCATTGCTTCAGCTTGATTTTTTATCGTTCCCTCACCACGACGGCTGGCACTCGCCAAACGCGTCCACGCTTCCGCCATTCCATGATCGGCCGCTTTTCTATACCAGCTTAAGGCCAAAGCACTGTCTTTCTCTACACCCAGACCTTCCTGGTATAAGTGAGCAATGTTGAATTCACCCATAGGAGAGCCCGCATTGGCAGCCGTCTGATACCATTTCAAGGCTTCAGCATAATTTTGTTTTACACCAAAACCTTGCTCATATAAATAACCCAGATTGGCCATCGATTCCAGGTGCCCTTGTCTGGCGGCCTTGCTGGTCCAGGTAAATGCTTCATCGCCATTCCTGGCAATATCTTCACCTGTCATGTAAATGAAGCCCAGACGTGCCTGAGCAGCGACTACGCCTTGCTCTGCCGCTTTCCGGTACCACTTCAATGCCTTGCTGGCGTCCTTGGAATGTGGCTGATTTCCTATCTCCTGGTCATACAGCATTGCTAAATTATTCTGTGCGACAGGGTCGCCATGATTCGCAGCCTTTTCATACCAATACAGCGCCTGGGCATCACTCTTCGTGACAGCAAATCCATTGGCGTACATAAATCCCATGGATGTCTCGGCCTTTGCCGAGCCACGTTGAGCCGCAGGACGAAACCATCTCAATGCCTCATCATAGTTTTGAGCAGCACCCTTGCCTGTTGCATACATCAGACCCATTTGGTATTGAGCATCTGCGTCGCCCTTGAAGGCTTTCTCACGTATGCTCTGAATCTTCGCCTCATCAAGTACTACACTGCCTCCGGGCTTCGCATCTTTTTCACTTGCGGTCGACATGCCTGCTGCGCTGTACATCAAGAATGCCAGGCAAATTGCACGCAATAAACTACTTCCTGAAATGCGGCATTCGATCATTTTGACATCAATGTTTTCTTTACTCATCTCTTCTCTCAATTTTGCATATGTCGTATGGATTGCGGTATCCACAAAAAAATCATGTGCCAAATTATAAAGATTTTTGAGACTCAAGTTGATGCCACTTTTGATTTTCGCAATTCCTATACGCACAGGGTCTCTATCGGAAAAAAATCTCGCCTAACTGATCGAGATCCTTGCGCAAGAGAATTGGAGTGCACCACAAGGGTCAACCTGGCTACGCATCTGAGATAAATGAACCTGCACAGAATGCGATGAACGCCGTTAGATTCCTGCTTAAAATACAGAGGAATGACACCACTAAGACTGTTGCATTTGACATGAAAGGCGTCTTTAAAAGATGCCCTACTTCCTTAACTTCAACACCCATCTCGGCAACAGATTCAATGTCGCAATTAGCCACTTCATCTGCCAGGGAAACACGACCCTGTCGCGCCGCGCAGTAATCGCATCCACAATCAGAGCCACCGCCTGCTGCTCAGACATGATAAAAGGCTTGTGACTGGCATCGCCCTCATTCAAGGCGCGCAACTTTGCGGTATCAATATAACCAGGCACGATAGCTGTCACGGCAATGGCAAAAGGTTTGAGTGCAATGCGGTAGGTATCGCACAAACTCAATACACTGCGCTTGGTCGCGCTATAGACAGATGCGCCGGGATAGTCATGCAGCAACCCCGCAACCGATGAAATAGCCACGAGTTGGCCTGACTTTTGTGCGAGCATTTTTTCAGCTGCCAGTTCAAAAGCATGACTCAGGCCGCTGACATTGGTGCGCAACATATGCAAAGTCGCTGCCTCATCCAGCAAATGGCTGCGGGTATTGAAATAGATACCTGCAGTGACGATCAGCATGTCAAGTCTTTGCGCAGCAAAATCATCGATGGCTTGAGACAAGCTGGCGCGATCTGCGATATCAAGCTGGTAACTGACTGCACCGTGAAAATCCTCAGGCAGGCGTTGCAGGTCGCGGCCACAGACTGCTACCCTGTCGCCGCGCTGCAAATAGTGGCGGGCCAGGGCCAGGCCTATGCCACTGGTGCCGCCTATCACCATGATATTCATGCTCAGGCCATGCCCCGGCTATATTTATCACTGCTGCGTATCATGGTTTCGTCATACGCTGCCTTGCGGGTAAAGGCTTCCATGCCACGTGCATAGCCATATCGCCATTGTGCCTCCATATAGGCGACATAGGTGGCATGATTTTTTGGCATTTGCAAAGTGATGCGGTTACGCAGCCAATCCAGTTTCTTTTGCACGGCTTCTTTGTCCAGCACTGTCGCCACGTCTGAAGTATCGATACGCACATCGACGGGCTGACCATTCACATAGCGTAAACGAGCATTTCCATCCAGGCCCAGGACTGTGCGCCAGGCAGGGATGGAAAAAGCCTGATCGAAGCTTTGCTTGAATTCCATCATGACTTCATCAGCCAGGCGTCTGGCCACTTCTATGGGGAACAAGTCCAGCACGCCGCCAAAATAATGTCCGTTGGCATGGGCGTGGCAACGGAAGTAGAACATGTCCGTAATGGAAATGCGTGCCGCCAGGCTGGTTGGCGTTTGCACATCACATAATAAGTCTTCAGAGATGGCATGCTCGCCCCAACGCGCATCTGCCAGCGGTGAAGCCATGCCATCCAGCAAAGCTGCGGCTCGTGGCTCGCAAAAAACGGTTTCGGCAAATAATTTGCGCTGACCACGTGGCTGCCCGACTTGGTTTTCATCAAACAGCAGTTTGCCACCTATGATGGCGGTAGCGACTGATTGCTCGCTGGCCGCTAGCTTGGGCAAAGGCAATTCTGGCGGGATTTCAAACAGGTATTCATTGAAGAGGTCTGGTATGGTCGCAGCAGAGTCGCGTGAAAAACCACGCTTGGCCGCCAGGGCCAGGGTGCGGACTATGCCAGCCCTGGGAGAGGATTGCAAGCCGCTCCAGTAATGGTACATGTCTTCCGAATTGAGCCATGCCTTGCGCTGAGCATCATCAGGAAAACCAGAAATAATACTGGCTGCGATGGCACCGCCACAGCTGGCCAGCAGTAGATCCGGCGCACGACCAGCCTCACAGGCTGCTGCGTACATACCCAGATAAATACCAAAACGAAAACCACCACCTGCAAATACCATGCAGCGTTTATATTTTTTAACTTGATTCATCCTGCTAAAATATCACACTGTTAAGACCATACGCATCTTAAATGCCGTCCACTCCTGCAACTGTGCAACACCGCTTGCGTCATTTGTTGCTGAATTCCTTGACGTTTGCCCTGTGTTATCTGACCGCTAATGCGCTGGCACAGCATTTGGGCGTCAGTCGTCACGCTGTCTTGCCATTTGAGGCTGGTATCCCATTTTTACAATGGATGATCTTGCCCTACCTGAGTTCTGGTCTATTTTTTTGCCTGGCCTTCTTCATGGTCAGCAGCCAGGATCAATTGCGCTTGCTCAGCCAGCGCCTGCTGTTAGCAACGATCATAGCGGCCTTCATCTTTGTGCTCTACCCCTTGCAATTCAGTTGGCCCCGACCTGCCATTTCATCTGCATGGTGCGCCTATCTATATGATTATCTGGCCTTGATGGATAAACCGTATAATCAATTACCATCCCTGCATGTTGCTTACTGCGTATTATTTTGGACCGCCTTGCGCAGACATGTGCGATCTACCCCCCTGCGCATAGCCCTGGCAGCCTGGTTATTACTGACCGCCATCTCTACCCTGTTCACTTACCAGCACCATCTGCTGGATGTGCTAGCCGGTCTCTTGCTTGGCTGGCTTTGCATGCTACTGGTCACGCCGAAAAAGACTGAACCCCAGGTCGCATTCTATTACCTGATATTGGCCAGCCTGCTCCTGATTACAGGTGTCCTCGCCAGGCACAATTTGTTTGCCCTATATATTGCGTGCAGCCTGCTGCTGGTCAGTCTGGCTTACTATCGCCGCGACCGGTATTTCCTGCACAAGAAAAAGGGACAGCATCCCTGGTGGATCTGGCTTTTATATGCACCTTATCTGATTGGTTACCAGCTGACCTGGTATGCCGTGGCGTGGCGGGAGCGACGCAAGCCTGTGATTATCAAGCTGACTGAACAATTATTGGTAGGCCGCCGCCTGAGTGCTAAAGAAGCAGCACAACTGCCATCAGATTGCAGCATCATAGACCTGGCAAATGAACTCAGTGAAACCCCTGCTTTGCGTAGTCATGCCTACTGGCATTACCCTCTGCTGGACCTGACAACACCAACAAGCGTAGCAATGAACGAGATTTTGCAGCGCCTGCGCGCAGAAATCGCTGATGGCAAAACGGTATACCTGCATTGCGCCATGGGTTATAGCCGATGTATATTGCTGGCCAAACTGTATATGTCACAAGGAGTACTAAGCAAGTCATGAGCTTTTCCATTTACCAGTTGAAGCCGCGCTTCCAGCAATTGCTGCAACCTTTGCTGGCGGGTCTGGCAAAGCGACATGTCACACCGAATCAAATCACTTTGCTGGCGATGTGCTTGTCCATCATCTATGGTATTGCGCTGGCCTGTTATCCACAAAATAAAAGCTTGTGGCTGGGCTTGCCGATCTTCATGTTTGTGCGTATGGCGTTGAATGCGATAGATGGCATGCTGGCAAATTTCACCCAGCAAAAAACAGCGTTTGGTGCCATCCTGAATGAGCTTGGCGACCAGGTCTCAGATGCGGCCCTGGTCTTGCCTTTTGCCCTGGTGACAGGTATACAAATACCCTTGCTGATGGCAGTCGCCATGCTGGCACTGTTGACAGAGTTTGCTGGCGTGGCGGCCTTATTGGCAGGTTCCAAACGCCGCTTTGATGGCCCCATGGGCAAAAGCGACCGCGCTTTTGCCTTTGGTTTGCTGGCCTTGCTGGTAGCGTTTCAACTACCTGCAATCTGGCTCAATGCCGTATTGATTGTCGTCCTGCTGCTTTTATTCTGGACTTTGTTCAATCGGATAAAACGGGCATTGCCGCATCACGCTGCGCCACCGACACCGTAAATATTCCGGCTATGCCAAGTTGGGTGGCAATTTTTTTGCACCCTATGCTGGCGACCAGGGCATCCATCTCAGCCTGTGGACGTGGGCGCATTTGCCAAGCTTGTCCTCTCAGGCTATTGAGTGTCTTGGCGATCATCAACAACTGCGGGTGCCATGGCTGGCCGGTGTACACCAAATGCCCCCCAATTTTCAATTGTTGCTGTATACCACGCAGGGATGCCAGTACCAGCACATTGTCGCTGAACAGCTCATACAAGCCCGAGACGATAACAATGTCATAGGCATCTTCTTCAACCAGATAGCTGGTTGCGGCAAAGGCATCGCGGCATTGGTAGCTGATCTTGTTTTTTAGCTGTAAACGCTCTGCCAGCAACTTGGCCTGATCCAGATTGGCCTGGTCAAAATCACGCAGGCTGATTTCTATATCGCGATTTTGGAAGCGCTTGATGGTTTCCAGCACATAGCGGCCACCACCAGCTGCAATATCAAGTATGCGCACCGGCTGGTCTGCCGGGCATTGCTGTATCAGGTCAGACAGGGTCTGCTGCATCTGCGCCTTACGCTGGCGTATGCCGCGCCAGCCTATCGCATCCAGATAGCCACGGTCTATCGTGCCACCGATCAGCAAACGACCACCAGCCTGGTTACGATAGACATAATCCAATGATGCACCGGAATCAAAGCCATGTTCCAAACCTATGCGCATGCCATTGCTGAGTTTGCCCAAGTGACTGAGCATGAATTTTTGCATGCCGTAAAAGGCATTTTCCAGCGCTCCGCCCAATTTACCTTGCTGTAGTGCCTGGTACTGGCGGGCGCTCTGGCTTAAGGTATCCGCCTTGAAGTAATGCTGCAAAGGTAACGGCTCTTTGGCATAGCATTCGACAATGAAATCCTTCGCCGCCTGTATGGCTTGCTGCACCTGGTTTTCACTCTCATAAAAAATCGCATGATGGCAGTTTTCTATGAGGACATAGCGTTTCAGTGTGGAAGAGATACTCTCAAAGAACTGCTTTTGCGGTGCCTGCTTGACCACATAATCTTTGTCAGCGACCAGCATCAGCACTGGTGCATCGATCGCCTGGGCATCCTGTACCACGCGCTTGGCAGTGTCGGCCAAGTCCAGCAAAACTCTTGCAGAAATATTCTTGGTAATCAGCGGGTCCGCATCATAGGCTTTGGCCTGCTCAGCAGAATGCGTGAGCATGGAGGAACGTATATAGCTGGTGACAAACAAATCAGGTTTGAAGCAGGTGGCAAAACGTAGCGCTGGCTTGGCCAATGGTACATACAGGTTGATATCAAATGCCGCAGCCGCCATGACCACACCACGCACACGCGGCGCATAGTCATGCAGCCAGGTAGCAGCAATCACTGCTCCTACACTGTTAGCCACGATGAGCATGTTTTCTTTGGCGATGCCATAGCCTTGGTGTAGATGATTGATGAAACTGTCAAAATCGCGCACCATGGTTTGAAAATCTGGCGCATCACCACGCTCGCCAGGCGAATTGCCATGGCCACGCGCATCCCAGGCAAATGTCCAGTCATTGGTAAAACCAAATTGTTCCACCAGTGGGCCTATACGACCAGAATGCTCATGCCCGCGGTGTAAAAATATAAGGGCTTTTTGCTCTTGCCTGGCTGGAATAGCTAGCGGTTGCCAGATGCGGTAAAACAAACGCGTGCTGTCATGGCTGTCAAAGCCAGATTCACTGCACAGCCATTTTGTTTGCAATTCTGTTGTCATGCATAGTCCTTTTTTAAATATTCATTTTTCAGAACAGGAGACCCAGATACAGCAAGGGGGCGGTCAAGACCAGGCTATCCACCCTGTCCAGTATGCCACCATGGCCGGGTATCAATTCAGAAAAATCTTTAATCTTCAGATAGCGTTTGGCTGCCGAAAAAATCAGGTCACCAGCAAAGCCGCCAAGCGACAACAAGATCCCCATTAACAGCAAATAGCTAGTGCTGGCCAAGTGTAAATACATGCCTAGGCCGGTCGATACCAACATGGAAATCAGCACGCCACCCATCAAACCCTGTACAGTTTTATTTGGACTGATGGTCGGAGCTATGGTTTGTTTACCAAAAATTTTGCCACTGACAAACTGGGCGATGTCATTCAAGGCAGTGACGACAAACAGGTAAAAAAACCAGGCCATCCTGACTTCGTTAGAAAACGGCAGCGTCAACAACTCCAGCATGAAGCTCAAGCCATAGCAAAGCAGCAAGAACAACATCAAGAGTAACTGATTACGTCGCCGCCAGATGAAGAACTGCAAGGCTTGCATGCACAATAAGGCTGGCAAAATCAGGCTGGAATCGAAGCTGTCTGCATATTGCAAGGCAACTTGCAGCAACACGAGTAACAGACAAGGCAAGAGAAAGCGCCAGCGTGGCCCGGTATAGTGCAGGGATAATTCTCGCACTGCCAGCAGTACAATGAGCAACGCCATCAATAAGGGGCCAACTGGATACAAAAACAGGCTCAGGCTGACAACAGGAAAAAGAAACCACCAGGCATTGACCTGTTTGCGTAACTGACTCTCGGGCGAGCTATGCCTGCCCACGCTAACACTTGCGAAAGCCAGAAGCAGGTAGAGCATCAACATGGCACCCAGAGTAGGGTTGCCGAGAAGAAATTTTGGAAACACTAATCAACCTGAACAACGATGAAGATGTTTCAGTGTACACCGAACTTGCTTTTTGAATATGTAAGCATTGGAAACAAGCAGGGTCTATCCTGCGTCTGAAACATAACAGGCCAAGTTGATTGGCCTGTTATGCCGTAGCAGAAGATCAAGCCAGACTAATGCGATTCCTGCCTTCCTGCTTGGACACATACATGGCGGCATCAGCAATATCAAATAATTCGTCTGCATCCAGGGTAGACTCAAGATCAGCCACACCGCCCGAGAAACTTACAGAGAAGTGCCCTCCTTCGCAATGCTGCTGTATTTTGGCAAATGCCTGCCGGACTTGATCAAGTACCCGGCGGGCAGTAGTCGCATTGGTATCCGGGAAGATCACAGCAAATTCCTCACCGCCATAACGGCCTACGATATCGCTACGTCGCAGACGCTGGCGCAAGAGTCTGGCCAAAGTGCGCAAAACCTGGTCTCCCGCAGGATGGCCATAGGTATCATTGATATATTTAAAATTATCCAGATCTATCATGGCCAATGCCAGCGGTGAACCAGTGCGGCCAGCCTGCGATATCTCTGACGATAATTGTTCCTTGATGGCAGTGTGATTGAACAAACCAGTCAAACCATCGCGCATGATGAGGGCACGCAAAGAACGATAACGCTCAGCCCTGGAAGCAATGGATGATTTCAGGTATTCCGGCGCCACTGGCTTGGTAATGAAATCGTCAGCCCCGGCCCTGACAGCATCGAGTTGCTTGCTTAGATCAGCTTCGCTGGACAAAAATACGATAGGCACGTCGACATAGGAATTGTCTTGCCTGATCAGGCGTGACAACTCGACACCGCTGCACACTGGCATATAAATATCCATGAGCAGTAATTCAGGGCGAAAGTCCGTCATGACTGTCAATATTTGCGTAGGATCATTAAGCAGGTAGACATTCATGCCTGCATCACGCAAAATCGCTCCATAAAACTTCGCCGTAACCGCATCGTCATCAATAATGAGGACGCGATAACCCTTGTTCTCGTCGAGTTGCAACAGGGATTCTATACGCTCAGTCAAGGCGACGACATCAACAGGCTTGGTAAAATAACCATCGCCGCTGGCACGTACTGCCAATAATCGCGAATCAAAACTGCTGGAGCGCGAAACAAATACAGTAGGAATGCGAAAGCGCTCTATCTGTTTGATACGGGCTATCTCTTCTGCGCCAGCAACCTTGCCTTCCGGGAAACTCAATTCTATGACAATCACATGAGGCCGTCGGGTAGCTACTGCCTTGGCCAGCGCGCCCAGGTGATTGATGCGCACTATTTCATAACCGAAATGCTCAAGTTGCACCGTGATTTCCTGATTTTGCGCTTCATCTTCGTCAACCAGATAAATCAGATGCGGGTCGCTACTATCACGCTCTTCTTCCTGCACGCTTTCGGCAACACCATTGACTGGTACATTGTCGTGCTGCAAAGCATATTCAAAATAGCGATTGACCTCATCGGCATAAGCTTTCAATTCCTCGGCTTGCCAGGTTTTGCCCTCAAGGTGAGGTTTCAGGGTGGATTCAAATACCCGGGCCTGGGCTCCTATTTCTGCAAAGCCAAAGGTGCCGGCAGAACCTGCCATAGTATGCAGGTGCCGGTGCAGGACGACCATGGACTCTTTGTCATCTGGTTGTTCTACGACCTTTTGCAAGGTTTGCGTAATCTCATCAAATTTGGAAGGCAATTTTTGTAAAAAAATAGCCTCGAGAGCACGCAATTTTTCTTGCAGGCTATCATTTTTGTCAGACATTTAGGCTTTCTCCTGCCATAAGCCCCGCACCTGAATTGATAGTTCCATAGGATCAAACGGTTTTGCAATCACGCCTATGGCGCCCAGCGATTTATAAAATTCCATTTCCGATGACTGCACTTTGGCAGTCATGAAAATAACAGGTGTAGTCTTTGTGATAGGCAATTTGCGTAATTCAGCCAGGGTGGTCGGGCCATCCATGTTAGGCATCATGACATCCAGAAGCAAGAGGTCAGGAACAAAACCTGCACTGACTTCAGCAATAGCCTGTGCCCCCGAACTACAGGTTTTTAAACTAAAGCCACCTACTACTTCCAAAGCAATCTGTGCCACGGTTTGTATATCAGCATCATCTTCGACATACAAAATGCTGGCGAGCGTTGCAGAAGTCATTGCTACTCCTTATTGCAATTGGTAAAACAGATAAAATCAGGATAAATCAAGATTACCTACAAAACAACAATAAATCTTGCGGTGTGTCTGATATTGGCTAAGAAGTATGTTTTTCGCAGGTCTGAGGGTACAAAGACTGCTTTCACAAAAGAAACAATATCATTACAGCAATGGTTTTCTTATCTGGCTGAGCACTTATTTCAGCAGAAAATCCACGCGACTGGGGCTCCCTTTGTCCTTGATGCCATCGGCATTCAATTTGGGAGCGATCAGAAATAATCTTTCTCTTTCTATGCCAACCACATCTTCCAGGTAGTCACGCACTGCATCTGCACGTTTTTGTGCAAGGGCGCGCAAGGCATCCGGCGTCACCTGGGTATTGGCAAGTATCATTTTTTCTGCTTCTGCACTTGGCAAAGTCTTGGCCATGCCTATGGCATTGCGTGGCTTGGTGAATTTTTCTGCCTGATAAACTTCTTCCAGATATTTGACCTTTTCAGCATCTGTAATGACGATATCGTCTTTTTTAACGGTACGGTCTTTTTGGTGCACGTCTTTCCATTTCAGCTCGCGCATTTTTTGCAGCAGCAATAATTGGCGTATGCCATCGCCATCTGTTGCAGGCTCTACCCGGCCTATGATGTCCAGTTTCAGACCGCTACGATTCTTGAGTGCCTTGGCCAAAGTATCCAGCTTGGCCGTAGTAGCAGGCGTCAGGCTGCTTTGCCCAGGTAAAAATTCGGTATAGGCCAGCTCTTCGCCGCCACCAAACATCGACCCCAATAAAGCAAATGGTGAGGTCACGGCCTTGGTAATCACGTTCATGAAGACCTTGAAAATGATGCCGCCAACTGAAAATTGTGGATCAGACAAGGAGCCAGTAATAGGCAGATTGATGGAAATCCGGCCCTGGTTATCACGCAACAAGGCTACCGCCAGCATCACAGGCAGCTTTGTTGCAGACGGGCTCTCTACTCTTTCTCCAAAAGTCAATTGATCCAGCCTTACATCATTCTCTGCCTGCAATTGCTGGTTTTCTATACGGTAAGACACCTGCATGGACAGCTTGCCCTTTTCTATGGCATAACCAGCATACTTGGCTGCATAAGGCGTGAGTCGGGTCAGTTCCAGGCCATTGGCACTGGCCTTGACATCCATGAAGATGGGATTGGACAGCGGGTTCAGGGCACCTGATATCACCAGGGGTGCATCATCATCGACCTTGCCATTCAATTCTATGGTCGCTGGCTGATTGCTATCGGAGGCAATGGCACCTATGGTCCCCGCCACTCCAGTCAGGTTGGCGGTGTAATTCGGCTTGACGAAATTATCAGTGAAGTTGATATTGCCACCGCTCAACGTGGTCTGGGCTATGCGTATGATGACAGGGTTAGCTTTCTCTGGCTTGGCTGGCAAAGGTACTGTCACGATATTGCTGGTAGCAGTCTTACTGATGACGGGCTTGGCTGTCGTGTCGTCCGCCTTTGCCATCTGAGCGCTTGTACCAGCCTCACCCTCTTCAGCATCCATTTTTTTTGTGCTGAGTATGGTTTGTATATTCAACTTGCCTTTGGCAGATAAAATGGCACGTGCATAAAAATCATTGAGCGCCAGTTTTTTCAGTGTGACCAACTGCTTGTCGCCACCTATCTGTGCACTAATGCCATCCATGGATATATTTTTCCACTCCAGGAAATCTTCATCTGCACCGTTTTCCAGCAAGTGGAAGTCATTCAGCGCCAACATACCGTCGTAATTGATTTGCCTGCTGCTATCGAGCACATTATTCAGATTCAGCTTCCCTTTGAGATCGGCACGGCCTCGTGTCAGGGCCGCGTTCACATAGGGTGAGACATAAGGGAACAAGGCAGATACTGGCAAGCCCTGGCCATCCAGGTTCATGGCGATATTTTTTAGCTGGCTGGACGCTGTTGCATCGAGGCTGAGTTTGGATTTTTTACCTATATTGGTCTGCAAGCTCATCTTGACCGCTTGAGACATATCACTGCTGAGTTTTTCAGCATGCAAGCTAAAACCATCAAGCTTCAGCTTTACCTCAGG
This sequence comes from Undibacterium sp. JH2W, assembly GCF_049340425.1. Taxonomy (NCBI): domain Bacteria; kingdom Pseudomonadati; phylum Pseudomonadota; class Betaproteobacteria; order Burkholderiales; family Oxalobacteraceae; genus Undibacterium; species Undibacterium sp. JH2W. Next base: position 109,172 of record NZ_JBMPOT010000007.1, read on the forward strand.
CGACATGTACTTGTCATTGAAGCTGAACGCACCATCCTTGAAATCCAGGCTTGCAAGATTAACTTTCCAGGCCGATGCAGCACGGGTGCTGGCCGCACTCCCCTCTGTAGCCACAGGTGCGCTTGTGGGCGCTGTCTGGTTGGCGCGCAGCCATTTTTTAACATTCAATACCGCCTGCTCATCTCGTCGTATATCGCTTGTCAGTCCATCCAGCAAGATGTTCGCTATATTGACTTGCTTACTCTCCATGTTCAGGCTGAGCTTGTCTATCGTTAATGCCTTCAGGCTGATGCTGCCATCATCGGCAGACTTGGGTTTGATGCTGAATTGCGCGAGCTTCAAACCCAGGTCATCCACTTGCAGCATACCATTTTGCACTTGCAGTTGCGCCTTGGCCTCAAGCAAACCGTTCACATTGGCCAGCAAATAATTATTCAGTACAGGCTGATAAGTAGCCAGTGACCAGGCATTCAAGGCAAGTTGGGCTTTGAGACTGCCATTCACGGGTTGGACTTCACCTTCCAGTGCCAGGTTTTCATCATGTTCGCCATTCAACACCAACTTGAAAGGTACTGGCTTGGCATCGGCAGCAGATGAGAAATGCTGAGCTTTCAAACTGATATCTTGTAAATGTATGATTTGCGCTGGCACAGCATGCTTGGCATCGCGAAAATGCACTTGCCCTTTGGCGACTTGTAACTCGACCAGTTGCAGCAAGGGGCTATGTGGTTTGGGTGCTGTCGTTGCCATTGAAGAAGCAACAGAAGTGGAAGCAGCACTGGCAGCAACTGACGCAACAGCGTTCTTGCCATCAGCTTTTGCTGGTGTTTTTCCCTGATCGGCCAGGTTGGCCCAATTCAATTGCCCCTGCTGATTAATATCCAGCCACAGCTCTGGTGCGTTCAATTCCAGCTTGCTGATATTGACAGCTGCCGTCATGACATTGACTTGCTTAATTTGTGCATGCAAGCTCGCCAGTTTGAGCAAAGGAGCATCAGATTTGTCATTGACGTCGACGTCATCCAGATGCACCTCACCTGCCAGCAACAATTCTGGATGAGTATTCTTACGGCTAAAAATCAGGTCCAGCTTGGTGGATAGTTTGGCGCTGCTTATCTGTACCGGCATGGCCATGGGCACATAGGGCAAATACTGGGTCAGATCCAGTTTATCAAGATCTATCGCCAAAGAAGTGTCCAGACTATTAGCAAATGGCCTGGCCCTGCCCTTCAGGGAAAAATGCGAGCCATTTACTTTTGCCGACAGCATGGGTTCGACAAAACTTTCCACCTGATTTGGAAAGTTGGAAACAAATGGCACGCCGATTTGCAAAGCTTCTATCTTGAATTGCTCATTAACGACCTTGTCATCTATCTCTATGCGACCGCCCGCCAATTGCAAGTTCGCCAGTGAAAACTTGGCAGGCGTTTCGCTCTTGGGCATGGCAGCAATTTTATCGAGGACATCGCTGAAATTATATCGGCCATAGCCTGCTCCCGAAGTGCGGATAATATGCACATACGGCTCAGCGAGCTTGACCTCATCAACGATGAGCGCTTGACGGAACAAGGACGCCAGCGAGAGATTGAGCACCAGTTCCTTGACTTTGACGGCAGGCGTGTGCTGGTCAGCTTCATACAGATTCAAACCTTCTATCGTCAGCGCCAATTTAAAAGGCGAAAAACGGATTTCTGCCATATCCAGTTTACGGCCTATTTGCTGCTGCACTTGTTCGGCGGCGACACGCTTGACTATGCCCGGCAGAAAAGCCCAACTCAATACCACCAGCAATAACAGCAGCCCGGCAAAACCTGCAGCCCAGCGCCCCAGATGCCAACGTTGGTTTGCGTTCGTGATTTTCTGTTTTATTGTCGTCATGGCGTAGTCTGCTGCGTTTGTGTTCTAAACAAGATTATAGTCGCCAGTGACTGCGATAAAAAGAAAACCCCGCAATTGCGGGGTTAAAGAATGTCAATCAGCAAAGATTTTAAGCATACTAAGCCAGCAATTTGCCCGCAAACACCTTGGCCTGCAAAGGATTGCCCCCTATGTGGTAGGCCAGGTCAGCTGGTCTGGCGATATCCCATATAGCAAAATCCGCAGCCTTGCCCACTTCCAGGCTGCCAGTTTCCACCTGTAAGCCCAGTGCTTGCGCTGCATGACAAGTCACCCCTTGCAAGGCTTCAAGCGGTGTCATGCGGAATAGTGTGCAAGCCATATTCATGGTCAGCAGCAGCGAAGTCATGGGTGAAGTACCAGGATTGCAATCCGTTGCCAGCGCAACCGGCACGCCAGCCGCACGCATGGTAGCTAATGGCGGGTATTTGGTTTCGCGCAAAAAGTAAAAAGCACCTGGCAAGAGCACCGCGACCGTGCCACTGGCCGCCATGGCGGCTATGCCTTCATCTGATAAATATTCCAGATGGTCAGCCGACAAACCCCGGTATTTTGCCGTCAATGCTGCGCCGCCCTGGTCTGATAATTGTTCAGCATGCAGCTTGATCGGCAAGTCGAACGCTTGTGCCGCCTGGAACACCAACTCCGTCTGCGCTGGCGTAAAGCCTATTTTTTCACAGAACACATCAACGGCATCGACCAGATCTTCTGCCACCAGAGCTGGCAACATCTGTTCACAAACCAGTTTGATGTAATCATCAGCCCTGCCTGCATATTCTGGCGGCAAGGCATGCGCGCCCAGAAATGTAGTCTTGACGCGCAACGGAAATTCACTCCCTATGCGTCTGGCAACGCGCAATATGCGCGCCTCGGTTTCCAGGTCCAAGCCATAGCCGGACTTAATTTCCAGCGTAGTCACTCCTTCGGCCAGCATTGCATGCAGACGTGGCAGCGTTGCCGCCAGCAATTCATCTTCACTCGCAGCACGGGTGGCACGCACTGTGGCATTGATACCGCCACCCTGTCTGGCGATTTCTTCATAGGCGACACCATTCAGGCGTGCTTCAAATTCATTGCTGCGGTTACCGGCATACACCAGATGAGTGTGGCAATCGATGAGGCCTGGTGTCAGCCAGCAACCCTTGCCATCATGGGTTTTAGCAGCGGCATACCCGGCAGGCAATTCACTTTGCGGGCCCAGCCAAGCGATCTTGCCATCCTTGACGGCGATGGCAGCATCCCTGACTTCACCATAGCCATCAGTCATACAAGCCAGGTGAACGTTGGTCCACAAACTGTCCCAGGATAAAACTGTAGCACTCATCAGCTGTCACCCATGCTCAAGAATTGTATGCGTATCAGGTACAGCACAGCATCTTCGTCAGCAAGCAGGTTCAGACGTATCCCCTTATGCTCATGCTCTTCTTCAAACAGGCAGCAATCATAGTCTTGCAAAGTCTCACCTGTGGCAAGACGAGCACTGCCTTTTGCGCAGAAAAGCAAGAGCTGCTGGGCATCATTGGCTTCGATGAAATGCTTGCCAGCTTCCAGCCTTTGCATATGATGGGTGCAGACATCGCGCCGCGTCATCATATTCAAGTCCAGCACGGTACCATGCAAGAGTTCGGCATTGATGGGGGTCTCACCCCGGAACTGGTGCGGCAGGCTGTCTTGTTTGAGGAAGACACTCTGCCCATGAACCTGCTCGTTATCACTATGCAGTATCAGGCCATCACCAGACAAAATAGCTAAGGTCCTGTCTATCTGGGCAAAATGCGAAAACGGGCCATTGCTGCTGACTTCGGCAGTACTTAGTCGCCAAATGAAATGATCGAGACCAGCACCAGTTGGATAGATCGCCAGCTCAGTCGTGCTGCCGCCGCCATTTTTCCATGGCATGGTTTGATAGTCTAGTTTTGTCCACTTGCGCATATATCCAAAAGCTTTCAGCAAAATACAGAATGGCCCTCTCGGACGAGAGAGCCACTATCTTAATACAAACCTTCAAACAGAATCAGAACAAAAGAATAGAACCAGAAATCAGGCCAAATACAGATTCTGATACAACTGCTGGCATTGTGCGCTCAAATGGCCTTCGACGACCAGTGCTTTGGCTGCTTCTATATCTGGGGCAAAGAACCTGTCTTTGTCATAGAAAGCTACTTTTTCGCGTAAAAGCGCATGTACTTGCTTCAACATCGCGGATGTTTGCAAGGGCGCATGGAAATCCACACCCTGAGCCGCGGCCAGCAATTCTATGCCAACGATGGTCGCCGTGTTGTGGGCCATTTCATGCAAACGGCGCGCACCATAGGTCGCCATGCTGACATGGTCTTCCTGATTGGCCGAAGTCGGAATACTGTCCACGCTGGATGGGTGAGCATGTGATTTGTTTTCAGATGCCAGCGCTGCTGCCGTCACATGAGCAATCATGAAACCAGAGTTCAAGCCGGATGATGGCACCAGGAAAGGCGGCAGGCCAGAGATAGAAGAATCGATCAACAAGGCAATACGGCGCTCAGAAATAGAACCTATCTCTGCAATTGCCAGCGCCAGGGTGTCTGCCGCGAAAGCCACAGGCTCTGCATGGAAGTTACCACCAGAAATGACTTCACCGGTTTCCACGAACACCAGCGGATTATCCGTCACCGCATTCGCTTCTATCAGCAAAGTGCGGGCCGCATTATTGATGATATCGAGGCAGGCACCCATGACTTGTGGCTGGCAACGCAGGCAATATGGATCTTGCACACGCTCATCATTGACGAGATGTGACTGACGGATTTCACTGCCTTCCAGCAGGCTGCGATAAATCTGCGCTGTCGCGATCTGGCCAGGCTGGCCACGGCTGCTATGGATGCGAGCATCAAACGGGGCATCACTGCCCTTGGCAGCATCGACCGACAAGGAGCCAGTAATGGTGCCCGCTTCCAGCAAACGCTCTGCCAGGAACAGGCCATTCAAGGCCAGCGCAGTGGATACTTGCGTACCATTGATGAGTGCCAAACCTTCCTTGGCTGCCAGAACCACAGGCTTGATACCGGCCGCGGCCAGTGCTTCTTTAGCTGGCACCAGCTTGCCATTCACCCGTGCATCGCCCTCACCCAGCATAGCCAGGGTCATGTGCGACAAAGGGGCCAGATCACCGGATGCACCAACTGAGCCCTTGACCGGGATAGTCGGCATGATGCCTGCGTTATACATGGCGATCATGCTGTCGATCACAGAAGCACGGATGCCAGACACACCACGCGCCAGGCTGGCAATCTTCATCGCCAGGATCAAGCGCACGATCTCGTCAGAAATAAATTCGCCAGAACCAACTGAATGCGAAAGGATGAGATTGCGCTGCAAAAGTTCCAACTGGTCATCAGGGATACGGGTCTTGGCCAGCTTGCCAAAACCGGTATTGATGCCATAAGCAGCGTCACCCTTGGCAACGATTTTATCGATGGTCGCGGATGATGCATTGATGGCTGCATAGGCAGACTCTGCCAGCTTCAAAGGCTGCGCCTTGATCCAGATAGAGCGCAAGTCGCTCAGTGTGAATTGGCCGGGTTGAATTTCAAAATGATTACTCATGTGTTTTTCCTGAATACTTTAAATGTCGTCGTTCCAGCGCAGGCTGGAACCCAGTGTCGTGTGTAGGTTGTGCCGGGCCTCGCTAGGCTACGTCTCATCAGCCCAACACTGGGCCTTCGATAAAAATACGTTCTTTAAGCGCTGAGTGTTGGGCTGGTAAACCGTAGCCTAGCGAGGCCCGGCCCAACCTACGGCATTATCCCAATCACTTATGCTTACTTACCGCCCTTAATCATAGGCAAATTCAACCCCTCACGCTCAGCACAAGCAACAGCCTGTTCATAGCCCGCATCCGCATGGCGCATGACGCCAGAACCGCAGTCATTGACCAGTACACGTGCCAGGCGTTTGGCGGCAGCGTCAGTACCATCTGCAACAATGACCATGCCAGAATGTTGAGAGTAACCCATGCCCACGCCACCGCCATGATGCAGCGATACCCAACTGGCACCGCCAGCAGTATTGAGCAAAGCATTCAGCAATGGCCAGTCGGATACTGCATCCGTACCATCGCGCATGCCTTCGGTTTCGCGATTGGGGCTGGCGACTGAGCCTGTGTCCAGATGGTCACGACCAATGACGATCGGTGCTTTCAATTCGCCATTCTTGACCATTTCATTGAAAGCCAGGCCAGCAATATGACGCTCACCCAAGCCCAGCCAGCAAATACGTGCAGGCAAACCCTGGAAGGCAATGCGCTCGCCAGCCATTTCCAGCCATTTGTGTACGCCCTTATTTTCAGGGAATAGTTCCTTGATCTTGGCATCGGTCTTGCGGATATCTTCCGGGTCGCCAGACAAGGCTACCCAGCGGAATGGGCCTTTGCCATCGCAGAACAAGGGGCGGATATATGCAGGTACAAAACCGGGGAAGTCGAAGGCATTCTTGACGCCAGTATCAAACGCCACCTGGCGAATGTTATTGCCGTAATCAACTGTCGGTATGCCCATGGCGTGGAAGTCGAGCATGGCTTGTACATGTACAGCACAGGCTTGCGAAGCATCGGCAGTCAGTTTGGCATGTTGGGTAACGTCTTGTTGCGCAGCCTTCCACTCGGCCACTGTCCAGCCTATAGGCAAGTAACCATTAATGAGGTCATGGGCAGAGGTTTGATCTGTCACCAGATCAGGTTTCATACCGCCCGCTTTGGCGCGCTTGACCAGCTCAGGCAATATTTCTGCGGCATTGCCAAGCAAGGCAATCGATACTGCTTCTTTACGGTCGCAATGATGCTTGATCAAAGCCAGAGCATCATCCAGATCTTTGGCTTGCTTGTCGACATAACGGGTACGCAGACGGAAGTCTATGCTGGATTGCTGGCATTCGATGTTAAGAGATACTGCACCGGCAAAGCTGGCAGCCAAAGGTTGCGCGCCACCCATGCCACCCAGGCCAGCTGTCAATATCCAGCGGCCACCCCAGTCACCATTGAAATGCTGGCGACCTGCCTCAGCAAAAGTTTCATAGGTACCCTGAACGATGCCTTGCGTACCGATATATATCCAGCTACCGGCAGTCATTTGGCCGTACATGAACAGGCCCTTGCGATCGAGTTCATTGAAATGTTCCCAGTTGGCCCACTTTGGTACCAGGTTGGAATTGGCGATCAGCACGCGGGGGGCATCTTCATGGGTCTTGAATACGCCTACCGGTTTGCCAGATTGGATCAGCAGGGTTTCATCTTCATTGAGTTCTCTGAGTGACGCCAGTATCTGGTCATAGCATTCCCAGTTGCGGGCGGCGCGGCCTATGCCGCCGTAGACCACCAGATGCTTGGGGTTTTCTGCCACAGCAGGGTCAAGATTATTCTGGATCATGCGGTAGGCCGCTTCGGCCACCCAGGTCTTGCAGGTTTTTTCTGGGCCGCGTGGGGCGTGGATTTCGCGGCTGGCATCCCAGCGTGGATCGTTATTCATCGTCTCTCTCCATCAATCTTTACATACAGGATAGCGGTAAAACAGCAGGAATACCGCGCAAATATAAAAATCCGGCCAAGTGCACAAAAACGCAAAAAACCAGACAAAGCTCAATCACTGGAAGAAAGTTTAAGTTGTATATACAACTTTTGCAAGCGAAAAATACGAGGTATTTTAAAAAATGTTCACGCTTCACACTTTGGCGTGATCTTACTGGATCATGCCGTTAACGCCACTACCCTGATAAGCCTGCGAAGCCGACAATGAGTACATCTTCAACCACAACATGAAAGGCAAAACCCATGTCCATCGTTACTGAAGTCGCCGCAGCCAGCAGCACAGAAGCCATCGCCCATTTTGCAGATACGCTGCGCTTTGAAACTGATTGCTGGGATGCCCATGACGCACTCTCCAGCGGCAATGCCGACTTTGTCATCCTAGATGTACGCAGCCCCGAGTCTTATGCCAAGGGCCATGTCCCAGGTGCCATCAACCTGCTCAGGGGCAAGATCATCGCCTCGAAACTGGCCAGCTATCCAGCCGATACCCTGTTTGTGACTTACTGCGCCGGTCCACACTGCAATGGCGCAGCACGTGCAGCCATCAAGCTGGCGCAACTGGGTCGCCCCGTCAAAATCATGGTGGGTGGCATCACCGGCTGGCTGGATGAAGGTTTTAGCCTGACGACAGAAGTCACTGAACTGGCATGAGTGCCATCACAGAACCATCGACATTCTGCATACGCCCCGCCCTCGCCGCTGACGCGGCAGGCTTGTTGCAACTGATGCGAGAACTGGCCGTTTTTGAAGGCTACCTGACTGAATTTCGCGTCACCGTCGAGGATTTGCTGGTACGCGGCCTGGATGCAGAGCGACCGCAATTCAGGGCTTATGTGGCGGCGACACCAACAGGAGACTTACTGGCTTACGCAGTTCTCGTCGAAGTTGCTTTTACCTACGACCTGCATCCAGACTGGCGACTCAAGGAATTGTATGTCACCACACCGGCACGCCAGCTTGGCATAGGCAGTACCCTGATGCAAGCCGTGATAGCTGCCGCCAGGCAATATGGTTGTGGCAGATTAAAATGGGATGTACTGCCAGGCAATAGCAATGCAAAGCGGTTTTACAGACAGCTAGGTGGTGAGCCGGTAAGGGATTGGGAAGCATGGATATTGCAGCTTGCGCCCTAAATTTTTCAAACGAAATCAGCATGGCGAACGCAGCCAAAAGAATGCGTTTGGGCAAAGCAGCATAGGATATTTTTCATCAGATCATCCAGCGTGGATGATCTGTTTTTCAACACCTTATCAGGTGTTCATTTTAGCCATCAACATTCAAGGCCGCATTCATATAAGGATAACTGAGCTCATGTTTGAATAATGAAGTTGTCTGCCCCTGATGCAAAAACTGCCGCACCCCCTCCCTGCCGTGGTGATAAGCGAGCTGGAAAGGCACAGGCCCCAGAGAAAAACGGCGACAACCCGCAGCAAACAATTGATTAATGTCCGGCATGCCAGGCACGGCCATGATGTTGACAGGGATGTCGAGTGTCTGCGCAATTGTAGAAATGATCGCAGTATCGCAAAGCCCGGGCAAAAACGCAGCGCTGGCTCCGGCCGCCTGGTAGGCTTGCGTACGGCTGATTGCCATTTGCAGGGCAGCATCGCCACTCGCCAATCCACGCAGATAAACATCTGTCCTGGCATTGATGAAGAATTCAGCACCAGCCAGCTTGCTACGGATAGCCTTGATTTTTGCGACCAACAATTCAGGAGTACCACCACCATCCTCAAGATTGATGCCAGCCACGCCGCATTGCTGCAGGTCTGCCACCAGCGCAGCAACAGCGTTAGCATCGTCACTATAACCCTCTTCAATATCCACAGACAAAGGCACTTTGATGACGCGCAAAATGCGTCGCACAGCTGCCAGTAATTCTTCACGTGGCACGGTGCCACCGTCAGCATAGCCCAGCGCCCAGGCCAGCGATGCACTGGAAGTGGCAATCGCAGTGGCACCATCACGCTCGAACAGGATAGCACTGGCGGCATCCCAGGCGTTGGGTAGCAGCAAGGGTGTATTGCCCTCATGTAGTTCTTTGAAGGTACTGAAGCTTGTAGTTGTCATGAAAAACTCCGAATATGAGTCAAGTAAAAAACATCGCCATCTTAAGCAATGCGACAGGATATATCCCGCCGGATTCGGCCATCATTGTCACACAAAAAAAGCCGGGCTGCGCTGCACAAACCTGCAGGCAATCCGGCTCCTTGATTCATGCATTTTTATCTGTCCATATCAGGCATCAAAGCCACCATCAGCCTTGAGATTGGCACCAGTAATAAATGCCGCATCTTCACTCGCCAGGTAAGCAACCAGGCTGGCGATCTGTGTACCTGTACCGTATTTGCCGGTCGCCATGTAGCTACGCATGGTGTCGGCAAAAGCACCGTTGGCGGGATTCATTTCAGTATCAACCGGGCCAGGCTGTACATTATTGACGGTGATACCACGAGCGCCCAGATCGCGTGCCAGGCCGCGGGTGAATGAGGCTACTGCACCTTTGGTCAAGGCGTACAGCGACAGGCCAGGTACGGGCACATAATCACTATTGACGCTACCTATGTTGATGATGCGGCCACCCTCTTTCATATGGCGCTGCGCTTCTTGCGAGGCAACAAACACGCCAGTCACGTTCACGGCAATCAGGTGTTGATAGTCTTCCATGCTGATATCAGCAATACCACCAGCGACCAGCGCGCCTGCATTGTTGACCAGAATATCAAGGCTGCCAAATTCTGCCACTGTTCTTGCAACAGCCTGCCTGACGGCACCGGCATCTTGCGCATCAGCACGAATAGCCAGCGCCTTGCCACCGGCTGAACGTATCTCTGCAACCAGTTGTTCTGCCTGCTGCGCACTGCTGGAATAAGTGATGGCAACGGCAGCTCCGTCAGTCACTAGCTTGCGGGCAATCGCTGCACCTATGCCGCGTGAACCGCCAGTGACCAGGGCTGTTTTACCGGCCAGGTTTGCTTTGGATGTGTTTGCTTGTTGTGTGTTGAATGCTTGTGTCATGTCGTTCTCCTGTTTGCTTCGGTTGAATTTCTGTAATCCCTGATTGGATGAGGCTATTTTGCGCTTTAAAACTAATTACAAATAGTCCATAATCGATTACATTACTTTCAACCAAAGGTTGAAAGTAATCAGGAAAAATAAGGAGAAATCATGGAAACGCTGGCAAGCATAGAATCTTTCGTACGCAGTGCAGAAGCAGGCAGTTTTTCGCAGGCAGCGCGCAATCTGGGCTTGACACCGGCAGCTGTCAGCAAAAATGTCGCCAAGCTGGAGTCACGTCTGGGGATACGTCTGTTCCAGCGCAGCACACGCAGCCTGATGCTGACTGAGGCCGGAGAAGTATTTCTGGCCCAGGTCAGTGGCGGGCTGGACAGCATACAGGCCGCGCTGGCAAATGTGGAAAACGTTGCAGGCAAACCCGCTGGTGCATTAAAGATCAGTCTGGCACTGGCCTTTGGGCGTGATTATGTTTTACCAGCGGTGAATGATTTTATTAGCACTTACCCCGATGTCATTCCCGACCTGCATTTTGACAACCGCAGCGTAGACCTGATTGCGGAGGGCTTTGACGTCGCCATCGGCGGCGGCATAGAGCTGGTGCCGGGGGTGATTGCCCGTGAGATCGGGCGTGCCCATGTGATACCGGTGGCCTCGCCTGCCTACATTGCTGCACACAAGATGCCGCGCAGTCCCGCCGACCTGGCAGATCTGGATGGCATCATACGCCGCTCACCACAAAGCGGCAGGTTGCGCTCGTGGACGCTGCGCAATGCTGCGGGTGAAGAAGCCCATATGGAACTCAAGACCCGCATCATCATGGATGACCCCGAAGCCATGTGCCATGCTGCCTTGCTGGATTTGGGTGTGGCCATGGTGCCGAGGCTACATGCCCTACCTTATCTGGAAAGCGGTGCGTTACTACGCTTGCTACCCAGTTGGCATGCAGATATAGGCGCGATTTCACTCTACTATGCCAGCAGCAAACTCATGCCTGCCAAGACCAGGCTGTTTGTTGATTTCATCCTTATGCGCTTCCGTGAACTCGATATTGCCAGCAAATTTTCTGCCCTGCCGCGCAAAAAATGACAGTGCTGGTCAATATATTCGCTATCGCTGACTTGCTATGAGAAAATGCAGGCACCCATTACTTCCATGTCACCTATCCTGTGAAACCCAGCAAGCCAGAAATTCCTGCTTTTCAAGTCATCAAAGATACCCTGCTCCAGGAAATCCAGTCAGGCAAATGGAAAGAAGGTGATGCCATCCCTGCCGAAACTGCGCTGGCCAGCCAGTTTGGTGTCTCGCGCATGACAGTCAACCGCGCCGTGCGCGAACTGACCAGTGAACAAATCCTGACACGCATACAAGGCTCCGGCACCTATGTGGCGCAACAAAAATACCAGGCAACGCTGGTAGCGATCAAAAGTATCGCTGAAGAAATCCGTTCACGCGGCCATGACCACCGCAGTGAATTACATGAACTGAAGGCAGAAGTCGCAACCGAGCAACTGGCAGCAGAATTCCAGGTACAGCCTGGTCATTCTTTATTTCATTCCGTCATTGTCCACTTTGAAAACGAAGTGGCAATACAGGTGGAAGACCGCTGGGTCAATTCCAGCGTGACGCCAGAATATCTGCAACAAGACTTCAGCACCATGACACCGAATGAATACCTGGTGGCAGTCGCCCCCTTGCAAGGCGTTGATTACAGCATAGAAGCCGTGCTGCCCCCCAGGCAGATCGCCGAGATGCTGCATATCTCAGCCAAGGAAGCCTGCCTGGTCTTACACAGAACCACACGTTCCCGCGACATGATCGCCACCAGCGTGACCATGTGGCATCCGGGTAAGCGTTATCAGTTTGCCGGAAGTTTTTAAATTCAAGACCTCTCAACACAGAGGCACAGAGACACAGAGGGTAGAGAGAAATTCTTTTGAATTTATGGCGCATGAAAATGTCGTAGGAGCGGCTTCAGCCGCGAAGGTCTGGCCGTGTCGGTGATTCTTGTTTTTTAAACATTCGCGGCTAAAGCCGCTCCTACATGTTTTTGCTAAGACCATCCTTTCTCTGCTTTGATCTGTCCAGTTTTTATATTTCGTGTTTCTGTCACCCAAATCACCCATCACCGCGTTATATCTTAACAATCTGGCACCTGCTAGCTGGTATTTAATGCAGCCGTCACACCTCCATAGTGCTGGCAAGTTAAAATACGGCCTAGACTCCTATAAGCACCTATAAGCAAGAAAGAAACATCATGGCAAAAAAGAATGAACTGGATCCAGAAACCGAGGCGTTGATTGCCTGGTGCACTGAAGTAGAAGGCTTCCTCGTTGCTGGCGGTGCTACCGTCAACCAGGCGCAAGACCATATAGAGGAGCAGATAGAATGGTTCACTGATCTGTTTTTTGATGGATTAACACCAGAAGAGGCGGCCAAAGAAGCGCTGGCTTGAATGCCCGCACAAGCTCACCTCGACCAGCATATTGAAATAAAAATGATTCACCGCAAATTATTTGTACCACTCGCCTTCACCCTGGCTTTGTTAAGCGCCTGCACTACTACCAAGCACGCTGGCTTGCAGCATGAAGAATTTGGTGCTACCGGCGTATTTACCCGTAGTTTCCCCGGCACTGAAAAAAGTGCCTGCGAAGCTGCGCGCCGCGCCCTGCTGAGCCAGGGTTATGTCATCAGCGACTGGAAACCCTCAGTCCTCAAAGGCCGCAGGAAATACCAGCCAGAAGCCGACATCCATGCAGAAATAGAATTCAACGTCGTCTGCGTGGCCGACAGCAAGGGCAGCAACAGCACCACCGTCTTTGCCAATGCCGTGCGTGACCGCTATTCGCTGAAAAAGAGTAATACTTCCGCCAGCATCGGTGTCAGCGCCATAGGCTCTGTCTCCCTGCCCTTTGGCTCTACCGATGACGCCCTGGTCAAAGTCGCCAGCGAAACCATACCTACCGGCCAGTTCTATGAGCAATTCTTTGAATTGCTGGACCGTTATCTGGATAGCGTGCCCTATATCCAGGAAACCGAGGAAGAAAAGAAAACCGTGGCAGCGCCCCCTGCATCACCGGCGAGCGCAAGCCAGACAGCAAGCAGCACACCACCCGCAGAATCCGGTAAAAAGTCAGAGGATTAACACCATGCAAGCCGATGATCTGCAAAGACTGCTGAGTTTTAAAATGCCCTACGGTAAATATAAAGATACTGTCATCGCTGACTTGCCTGGCAATTATCTGGGCTGGTTTGCACGGGAAGGATTCCCAAAAGGTGAAATTGGTCGCCTGCTGGAACTGATGTATGAGATTGATCACAATAATCTCGGCGAATTGCTGGCCCCGCTCAGGAAGAAAGCATAAGCAATACAAATCAGGGTGGCGAAGGCAAGCCTGACATTACCAAGCCAGAACGACAAAAGACGGACATGTTACATGCCCGCCTTTTTCAATGGCAAAACCCTACTACAATCTTACTAGTTGGTTTTGCTGTTATCTTTGCTTTGACGCTTGCCTGCCGCAGTTGCTGGCAAGTACTTCATAGGGTCATTCACACCTGCTGCATAGGCAGTCACCAGACTACGCTGCCTCATGCAGGAAGCGCTCAATACTGTTGCATCAGGTGCAGAAGAATTCACACAAACCTGCAAATCCTTGACAGTATCCAGCGGTATGCCAGCAGCAGCAGCCACAGAAACGATGGATTGTGGATTGGCACCACTGGCAACCAGACTATCCACAGTGGCTTGCAAATTGCTCGTCGTTGTCAGGGCATTGAAAATGCCGTCAACCGAGGTGTCCACGCCTTCAGCAAAGGCCACCGACATGCCACCGACCAAAGCCAGCCCTAACAAAGTGTTTTTCATCATTTTTTTCATCAGTATCCCCCAACATGTTGACAAACCATTTTGTCTCACGCGACCAATTCTAAATAAGTGTAAATCAAATTGAAAGCAGATATTTGTAACCTGCCAGCAATAGCAAATGTATTTTCAAATTAGCTATTTAAGTACATTTAGACACTTTTGTCACTGGTATGTCTGATTTAGCATACCTTTGCATGCCTTTGGGATATTGAGCCACAATAAAAAGCCCTTCACAGATGACGCCATCAGCGCCCGCAGTGAAAGACTTTTTAAGGTGCAAGTTTCCTCACATTATGACTGGTCACATCCTTGCCAGTCAGCGTGAGCTATCAAGCCGCTTGCTGAACCTGCGCCCTCAAGGCGGCAAGGGCATTGAGTTCATCAATAATCGCCTGGTCTTTTTCCAGGGTTTTCGCCGGTGGTATTACCAGCGTCGTGATTTGCCTGTAATTCATCTTGGGTAAATCACCCAGAGGCAACTTGTCTATGCGTGTTTTTTCCAATGGGTCGGTGGCTGCTTCATACAAAATAACTTCATGATCCAGCGGATAATACTGCGCCAGCTTATTCACCAGGATTTGCAAATGTGCTGGCTCTGTATCAAAGCGCTTCAAGGTCAGGTCACCTGCTATACCCACCTGCCACAACACCAGCAAGGCCGTTGGGTCCAGAGTACGCTTGTAAATCATGAATTGTGTCGATTCCATTGACTGCATGCCATAACTGCCTGGATCTATACCCAAATCAGCGACCAGGCAATCCAGTGCAGAAATACCCGGCTCCATATGCGCCTCATAGCCCTCTTCTCGCGCCTCGGCAATAGCCATATGCGAGATGCAGGCAAATATGCCAGGGTGACCATAAAAAGCCGCGCATACCTTTTTGCCAGCGCGCACTTCTTTCAAAATAGTATCGGCCATACGCCTGTAGGTGTCACGCCTGGTCTTGCCATCCACCTTGGTGTCGTCATAATGATCATTGAGACAGACATATTCCTTGGCCACACCCTGCAGCCATTTACGCGTAAAAATATTGGGCACTGCTGCAATGACGATATCGAAAGATTCCATATAACTTTGCGCAATCGGCGTCAATTGGCCCGCCATACGCATGCCAGTACCAACACAGACCAGTGAACCTTGTTTTTGAATTGTCATAGATTTTTAAAATTGAATATTAAAGAAAATTGAAAAACTCAACTGAGCAGAACCATGATGAAAGACCTCACCAGGTTCTACCCATGAAAAGCAAAAAATAGAAATCTACCAAAGAAAGCAAGCCTATGTAGCAAGAGCAACTTACGTTTCATAAGATACGTAATTATCTTCGTGATCAAATCGCGTCACGATAGAATCAAGTGCATCAAAATCGCGGAATGGAATATCCAGAAAAGCTGAAATTTCACTCCTGTCCTCACGCAACAAAACAATTTGTTCATCTACAGATAAGCCAAAATCCCGTGCAGCTTGCTCGGGGTCATTTTTATGTGCCTGAATAAGAACTGCATTGGTGTCGAGTGCATTCAGATAATCTAAGAGCTTGGACATGCTGATCTCCTTGGTTTGCAAAACTTAGGGGTAATGTCGCTAATGATTTTATGCTTAATCTTAAGACAATGGAAATATATTTTCGACAAGTCTAACTTTTAAAGCAGGCTTATTTGAAAGATACATGCCTTCAACATACAACTCTCCAGCCATCATCAAAAAGAGCCGGGTCACATGGCTGCGACCCGGCCCATCATGTCTGTGTTTAGACTGGTAATTTTGACTCAGGCAACAACTTCCAAGTCAGCATCAGTAGCTTCTTTTTTCACCGCTGGGCCAAAATAAGTTTCTACAGAGTCGATGGCATCAAAATCTCTGAATGGGATATCAAGAAAGGCGGCGATCTGTTGTTTATCGCGTGTAGTCATTACTAATTGCTCGTCATCTGACAAACCAAAATCACGGGCAGCTTTTAGTGGATCACTTTTATGTGTCTGAATAAGGCTTGCATTGGTGTCAAGTGCATTTAAGAAATCTAACAACCTGGACATACATATCTCCTTGGTTTGCAAAACGTGGGGTTAATGCCTCCTAAGATTTTATGCTTAATTTTAAGGCAATGGAAAGTATATTTTCAATAAGTCCTAGATTTCGATGCCAGCTTACTTCAAAGCTTTATCACTCACAGTCATTATTAAATGAGCCACGTCACATAACTGTAACACGGCCCAAATTTGAAAAATCAACATCTAAATTTTAATTCAAGCAACAAGTTCTGCCTCGCATGCATCTACTAACCTTTTTTTGACCCCAATACAAAAATGGGTAACCAAAGTGTCAAGCGCATCAAAGTCACGGAAAGGTATGTCGAGGAATGCTGCAATTCTTTGCTTATCCTGTTGAACTAAAGCCAATTGTTCATCTGAAGATAAACCAAATTCCCTGGCTGCTTTGAGTGGATCGTTTTTATGCGCATGAATAAGGACAGCATTGGTGTCGAGCGCATTCAGATAATCTAATAGCTTGGACATACTTTCTCCTTGGTTGGTAATCTAGTGGGTAATACCAAGGGTGATTTACGCAAACATATTAAGAAAATTGAAATATATTTCAACAATTATTGAAAGACTAAGTAGATCAGGCTTGCCTGTAGACATTGACACAGTTCCGGCCTTCGGCCTTGGACCTGTACAAGGCTTTGTCGGCTGCTTCAAGAGTTTCATCAAAACTGCGTAGCCCATTGCCATCTACGGTTGCCACACCAAAACTGGCAGACAAAGAAAAAATATGGCCACTAGGCTCGGTGTCTATCATTGCAATTGCCATACGGCAACGCTCTGCCAATTGCAGGGCCGAAGCCTGACTGGAGTCTGGCATGCAAATACCAAATTCTTCTCCACCCAAGCGCCCAAACAAGTCAACTTTGCGCAAATGCGTTTTGACAGTTTCACTGACACTTTTCAACACCCAATCACCCGTGGCATGACCATGAGTGTCATTGATATTCTTGAACAAATCCATATCAAACAGGATAACGCTGACGCTGCCTGTACGCATTTTGAATGCCTCATTCGCAAAGCTAATGAAATGCATGCGATTCGCAGCTTGAGTAAGCCCGTCTGTCTGGGAAAATTGGCGGAACTGGTTTTTTTGTTGCAAGGTTTTAAGCAACCAAAAACTTAAGATGATCAGAATAACTACCACTAAAGAAATGAGTAGCCATAGATTCTGATTATTCTTTTTTTCCAGTTCGCGTTCAACGGCCAGAATTTTATTTTTTTGCTCAAGTAGATTCAGTTGATTCGCTTTATCCTGAGTATCAAACTTAACACGCTGAAATGCCAGATTTTTATGTAGCTGATCATCCAGCACTCTATTTTTGAGGACCAACGCCGCCTCATAATATTCTATGGAACTAGCATATTGTCCTTGCGCACGCTTAATGCTGGCCATAGTTTCAGCTGTTTTTTCCATTATAAGGACTGCATTCCCATCTTTAGCTCTTTGATAAGACTGCAATCCATAGCGTTCGGCCTGTTCTAAATTTCCAGTATTAAGATATGCACGGGCCAATGCCTCTTCAAGTTGGGTTCCATAATCAGAGCTTTGATTCAATTTTGAAAATTCTTGCAACGTCTGCAGAGCAGCTCCTTTTCCTTGCAAATAGTTCCCAGAATCAATTAAGTCTATGCAAGCTAGCGCATTCAACAACAGAGATATGATCTTTCCTCTCTGGGAATTACATGTTTGTATTGCCTCAGGAAGAATCGATCTTGCACGCTGACGTTCACCACGCAAAAAATTGATTTCAACTTGATTTCCTAATGCCATGCATTTCAAATCACTTTTTTCTTTTCCGGTATCAAGCGCTAGCATCCTATCTGCAAAAAGCAAGGCTTCATCATAAGCATGCAAAGAATTCAGTACGGAAATTGCTGCTTGCAAGACATCAGATTTAGCATCTTCATCAATCAATTTTGGCAAGAGTAGAACGCTTTGATTCATTGCTTGAAGAGCTTTTTCATATTCACCTAAATTAGTAAATCCAGATGACATCTGATATAGCAACTTCACCCTATAATAAGGATCTTGCACTTGATCCAATACTGATTGGACTAACTCCACACGTTCTTTATGGCGCCCTCGAAACCCTAAATTTGCAGCACTAAACAAATAAAATTTTGTTCGTTGAGTATCTGTGAGTTGATCTTTTATCGCATTTAACTGATCGATCGTTGTTGCCGCTTTTTCTGGCGAAGACCGAATTTCCTGTATTGTCCGCTTCAGCAGTTCTTCGACTCTAGAATCATCCTTAGCCGAACCGGCATCAACAGAGTAAACATTTCCGGCGACAAGCAAAAAGGACGCAAGAAAAAAAGCTAACTTAACCAAGTTCATTGCTTGTGCCGAAAATAATTACTTAATATGTGCCAACTAAAGAGTCAAGTGCAGGCAAATCGTCCACCTCAAGACCTAACACATCTGCAACGGCTTGTTTACTGCCTACGTGTACGGCGGCTTGCTCTTTATCAGTTAAACCAAAGTTTGTCATTGATCCTGCTGGATCTTTAATATGCGCTTCGCGTGCGTCCGCGTCTTTATCCAGTGTATTCAAATACTCAAGCAATTTAGACATAGTGTATGACCTTTCAGTTATTTCTCAGGTAATAAAACAGGGGGAATCCCGGGAGGGATTCTATTATGATTCTGTAAAAACTTGTAACAATTTTCAAAAAATCAATGCATTATTCGCAACACTGGGTAACGGCGCCATTCTGGTTCTTTGAATCTGGCGCATAGACTGAAAATGAAGTCCAGTACGGCTTGCTGATTGCTGAGTAACTCCGGGTGTGCTTGCTTCCATTGCTCGAAAGCCTGTTTTACTTCTGGTTCGGTATTCAAAATGTCGGTGGCGGTGTCCTCAAATACGTAATCTGAATATGCTTCTTTCTTTTCCAATACACTATTAAAGAAGCCCCAGCGGAAGTAGCTGTCGTGCGCTTGCGGCTCCAGAGTTTCAACGATATAGCGGGCCTGCGGCTGGTCCAGTGTGACCAGATAATCACCAGCGTGAGCCGTGATATGGTCGCCAAAAGCCTGCAATTGCACAGCGTCGTGGAACATATGACCTTCATAGGCATGAGGGCGCGATTGCACAGACTGTATGCGATATACCTCAGCCTGCATGCTGGTATCGGCTTCCAGCCTTTGCATTTGCACGCCATTCCATTGCAGGCGTTCTATGACAGCGCGCCAGGCCTGGGGGATCAGATAAGCCTTGGGTTGTGTGACCTGGATATCAGCAATAAAGTGGTCGTAATAGGCAATCGGTTTTTCCCAGGGCTGGCTACGATCATAGGACAGGCGGGTGTAATTACCCAGCACGCTGGGGCTGTACACAGCTTGGTAACCCTTGAAGAGGAAGCTGGAAGCCTGCTTATGATCGGCCACCCAATGTACGGCCACTTGCTGGGGCTGGCTGGCAACCAGGCGAGCCTGGGCGCGCAAAGCCTGTATTTGCGCTGCATTGGCCACCGTGAATGCCAGCACCGTTTCCACCAGCGCACGCATGGAGGCATAACGGTCGGCATAGGGTTTCAGCATATGCGTTTCGGGCATGAAACCTATGGTGTGATGCAGAGCTGCATAACCGGTAGAAAAACGCGGGGTTTCCAGGAAATCTTCTATGCCATGGTCAGGGCTGTCCTTGACCGGGTTCACATAGGGGCAAGTTGGCCAGCCACGTTCCTGCATTTCTGCATAGATGGCGGGCAACATGGTATTGCGCAAGAATGGGCCTAGTCCATAGCCTAGCTTGTCGGCCTGGGTTTGTATCAGTGTCATGGTGTAGTGGTAGTCCGCACCATTCGAGGTATGGGTGTCGACCATGACATCCGGGCTCCATTCGCTAAAAAAGCGGTTGAAGACCTGGGCGTTTTCACTATCGCATTTGATGAAATCACGATTCAGATCAAGGTGCAGGCCATTGCCACGAAAGCCGAATTGCTCAGGACCATCCTGATTCACACGTGAAGTATTTTGGCGGTTCAGGCAACCATCGACGTTATAGACAGGGATAAACAGGAACACTGTCTTGCCCAGCGCAGCAAGGCGTTCAGGCTCAACGCAAAAGTCGCGCACCAGGGCCATGCAGCTATCTATGCCGTCCGGTTCGCCAGGGTGTATGCCATTGTTGTTGAAAAAAATGGGGCGTTGCTCTTGCTTGATACGGGCGCGGTCAAACACACCGTCAGCCGTGACGATACCAGCATGGATGGGCTTGCCATTGTCAGAAACACCGATCTGGCCAAACTGCAAGACAGCCGGAAACTGCGTCGCGAGTTCCTGATAAAACTGTGTGCAGGATTCCCAGGTTGTTGTCTGGTTTTGGTTACCAGCTTCATAGGGTGTAATGAAGCTGGCAGTATTGGCTGTATGTGATGACATGCGGTACACCAGTGTTTAGTAAATATATTCCGTAATTCTAGCTTACAAGTCAGCAAACTGGCATGGCATACTGGTGCTTGATTGAAACAAATTGAGCTTTATCTTCCTATAAACCGCTGGAGATTCTCTTGACTGATGCAGAAATAAGCGCACTGCGCCTGAGTTGCCCTATCCACCTGCCTGGCCACAGAGCCATTACACCGGCACAGAGCTTTGCGCAGATGGCCACTTGGTGCGAGGAGCATCAGGTACAGCATGACACTTATGGCGAAGGTGAACTGGTACAAGACTTTGAAAAAAAAGTCGCTGCCTTGCTGGGCATGGAAGCGGGCTTGTTCTGCATCACTGGCACCCTGACCCAGGTCACGGCACTACGCCTAGCCTGTGAAGAAAGGGGCAGCTCACTGGTGGCCCTGCATGCCAGTTCCCACATACTTGTACATGAACGCAGCAATTATCAGTTGCTGCAACATTTCCAGGCCTTGCAAATTGGCAATCCACATCGTCCGTGGACCAAGAAAGACTTGCAGGCCCAGCCGGAAAAAATCGCTGCAGCCCAGTATGAATTGCCTATGCGTGAGATAGGCGGGCAATTGCCTGCATGGGAAGAACTGGACGACATCAAGACCTATTGCCGGGAGCAAGATATCCACCTGCACATGGATGGCGCACGACTATGGGAAGCCGCTGCTGGTTATGGCCGCAGCCTGGCAGAAGTGGCCGCAGGCTTTGATACTGCCTATGTCTCCTTCTACAAAGGCATAGGTGGCCTGGGTGGCGCCATGTTATTGGGCAGCTCTGATTTCCTTGCCAAGGCAAGGGTGTGGATGCACAGGCAAGGTGGCAGTGTATTTCGCCGTAGCCCCTATGTGGTGGCAGCCGCCATGCAGTTTGATGCCAGGCTGGCTGCCCTGCCCGCCTGTTTTGCACGCACGCAATGGCTATATGAAGAATTGCGCGCCTATCCGCAGCTCAAGCTTAATCCGGCCACACCACAATGCAATATGTTGCATCTGCACCTGCCTGTCGACAAGGAGAAAGCCATTGCCATCCGCAACCGTATCGCGCAAGAGCATGGGATATGGCTGTTCAATAATGCGGTACACACAGCCTTGCCGGGCCAGTGCATGTTTGAGTGGTATGTAGGGGGCAATTTGCTGACGCTGGAAGACAATACCGTCAGGCTAGCCCTGCAGCTGCTGGCCGCGGCCTTGCAGGATCATGCTTAAAGTCTGACTGGCTTCAATCCTTCTCTTATGTGAGTTATCGCACATACAAAATTTTCTCAATTCATTAAGCTGGCTGAACTTGCTTCATGAATTAAGAAAACTTAAGGAGGAATAATGATAAACCTGCTCAATCTACAGTCGGATAAAATCAAGTATGACCCCAATCGCCTATTTGATACCCTGATCAAGCGCCTGCATCTTAAAAATGATGCTGCGCTGGCCAAAATGTTGGACGTGGCACCGCCAGTGATCAGTAAAATCCGTCACCTGCGCTTGCCTATAGGGCCATCGCTGATGATTACCATGCATGAAATCAGTGATCTCAGCATCAAGGAATTGCGCGCTTTGATGGGGGATAGAAGAGAGACCTTCAAGATTACCGATGCTCAGCTAAAACCTCGCTTGAGCAAATCGCCCCGCAAAAGCAAAGAGAGTACTGTTAGTCAACAGTATTGAGGATGGCAATGATTAGCGGTACTCCGTTACTGACCACTTGCTTTTGGAAAAACCAGCTTAAGGCGAGCCCCCGGGAATTCGCTGCTGCTTTCTCCATTATCCACCTCATAGTGGGCACCATGCAGCTCTGCAATTGCCCTGATGATGACCGAGCCTAAACCCAGTGAAATGCCAGCCTGTTTATTTAACAGCCTATTTGACAAGCCAGTAAATAGCTGTCGCGTATCGCGTCTTTGTCCGAACCCGAGCATTGCATCTGCAGACATACCTGGGCCATCGTCTGCTATGGTCAGTGCCCAGCCGTCTTCAACAACCAGCAATTGTATGCGAACTTTGTTCCGGGCAAATCTGGCTGCATTATCAAACACATTACGCAAAAGCCTGGAGATGAGATATGCATCACCAGTAATGTAAGCTGCCCGTTCGCAACCAGCGTCTATCTGCAACTCAAAGAAGACAGGGCATTCCGCCTGCTGCTGCATATACAATGCGTGACTGGTCTCTGCCTTCAACAAATCACATAAATCTATGCTGGTGGCCTGATTGCGGTAACGCGGCTCGTCGATATTCGCGATAAAAAACAGGTCGTCAATCAGCTTGGTGAAATACTCCAGTTCACTGCTGACGACGGCAAAAAACTCTTCTCGCTCCTGATGCTCCATGGTTTCACCATGCACGGATAAAGTATCAATCGCCGCACGCAAACTGGTCAATGGTGTGCGCAAATCATGACCCAACTCTTGCAAGAGTTCACGTCTGGTTTTTTCTATGGTTTGCAATTGCATGACCAATCGCTGAATTTCATTGGCCATGCCATTGAAATGCTGCATCAGTCCGCCTATGGCATCCAGCCTGCCAGACGTGAAACGTGCGCTCAGGTTACCTGCCTCCATGTCTTGAATAACCCGCCGCGCTTCTGCCGAGCGGCCACGCAAATACAGGGTCAGTAATAACAGGCCCAGCAAAATTGCAGTAACAAGTGTCACCACGAACAAGGTCGCCATGGTAAAGAATGCGCCACGTGCAGGTGTACCTGGATTATGTATCAGTAAATAGCTGGGCTGGTCAGATTGCAGGCGCACAATGGCAGAAGCCGCCGTCCCTGAAAAAAATCGCCCACGCGCTATTACCTCATGGATGACTCCTGGTTTGGTACGCTGCAAAAGCGCGGCTGGTGGAACGGCATCTGCAGGGCTGCTCGCGAGTATCTGATTGTCTACATTCACTATCCACATTTCCAGCGGGATTGCCGGTGACTCGCTACGGTAAGTCTGTACAAGACGCAGACCCTAGGCATAATCATGTCCCTCCACGATACGGGCGATAAACAGATACATGCTGCGCTGTACTTCATCCCCGGGGCGCGTGGTTACTTCCCTGATCATCCGCAGATAGAACAGACTCAGCAGCAATGCAAAAAATACGCTGATCGCAAAAAAACGCAACCATAATGAACGACTCATGCATGCTCCAGTTTATAACCTATGCCATAAATAGCGACGATACGCTCAGTCGCACCGGCGTCCTTTAATTTACGGCGCAAATGGCTAAGGTGGGAATCGATGGTGCGGTCGTAAATGATATTACTGTCCTCAAACTGACTCAGTATCTGCTCACGGGTGATGGCATCGCCATTGGCGCGCACCAGCAACATCAGCACATCATATTCTTTCTTGCCCAATTGTAGCGCTACTCCTCTGGCGCTGACATTGCGGCGCTGCACATCCATCTGGATATCACCAAAGCTGATGACGGCTCTGGGCTCCCTGGCTGCCTCGGCTTTGACCAATAGACGGCGCATACGTGCACTAAGTTCCCGCAGTCCGCAGGGCTTGCGTATGTAATCGTCGGCACCGCCTTCCATGCTGGCAACCACGGCGCTTTCATCGGTCCTGGCTGACAGCATCAATATCGGCGTTGCCGGGTGCAATGCGCGCAACGCCCTGCACAGGCCGATGCCGTCACCATCAGGCAGGCCCACATCCAGCAATATCAGCTCGAACGCCTGCTGCTCCAGTAAGTTCATGGCAATAGCGATGCTGCCTGCATGGCTGAGTTCAAAACCCTCATAGCGCAAACCCATGCTCAAGGTACGGGCGATCATTGGGTCATCTTCTACAAGCAGGACGGTAGTGGCAGGATTCATGGAGTTTGAAACATGTGGTAACAAAGTTTACTCCTTCATTTTGCCATACTGCAGAAGAAGAGAAACTCTTCCATCAAAATTACAGGATTCATGTTTACAGTTTCTGACAGCGGGCCTGCACCTCACGATCTGAAAAGCGGGTCTGTCCATTATCTGATCCCTACTGGAGATAACATGAACTATCCTGCTTCCGTGCTGAGCCTTGCCACTATGGCGGCTGCAGCCAGTTTGCTGAGTGCCTGTGGCGGTGGTAACCCTGGCAGTCCTGGCAGTCCTGGCACTACAACTGGTGCTATACCACCCGTTTCGGCCAATGTTGCCAATTCCACCATCCGCCTTACCGCTGCCATCGCTGCGGCCAAAAATGCAGCAAACACAGACCCCATGTGCACCACTGACAAGCTAGGCGATTTTTACTGGGAAATCGGCAATGCCACCGACAATGCGCCCATAGTCTCTGCTTCGCAAGGCGCTGGCAGCGTTAAATCAAACAGCTACTTCAATATTGCCTCTGCCTCGAAATGGATATTTGGTGCCTATGTGCTGGAAAAGAAAGGCATCAACCAGGTACGCAGCAATAATAGCCTGAAGGATGGTTTGCGCTTCGTGTCCGGTTATACCAGCTTTAATGAAGACGCCTGTGCCGGTACAACAAATGTCTCCGCCTGCTATTCGGCAGGCATGGGCGACAACAGCGAACAGCCCAACCAGAACACCATTAACAAATTTGATTATGACAGCGGCCATGATCAGAAGCTGGCCGTCAAGGATCTGGGGCTGGGTAATTTCACGGCAAACCAGCTGGATACGGAATACCAGAACACCATAGGCCTGAGCAAGGGTTTCAACATGGCCGCGCTTGATCCGTTGATGGCAGGCGGCATGATGGGTACAGCCACCGACTATGCGCTATTTCTCAAAAAAATCATGAAACAGGAACTGGTGATAGGTAGCTACCTCGGTGACGAGGCAGTCTGTGCCCTGCCCTCTGCCTGCCCCGGCAAGGTGGTGTTCTCACCCATATTGCTGATGAATGAACCCTGGACTTACTCTTACAATCACTGGGTAGAATCAGAGAAAGGCAATGGCAGTATTGATGCGTATTCCAGCCCGGGCAAATGGGGTTTCTACCCATGGGTCAGCCCGGACAGGAAATACTATGGCATTCTGTCGCGCCATGACAAGGCAGCCGGTGCCTATGTAGAATCCGTCAAATGCGGTCGCCAGATACGCAAGGCCTTCATGAATGCTTTATGAAGCAACAGGATGCGCGGGCGGCAAGACAGCAAATTGCCGCTCTGCATAGGTTGTCAGTGCGACGATGCGCTTTTCTGTCTCGCGTTTGAATTTCAGGCACAAGATAGGCGTCAACAGCCATGACAACCAGCGAGGTTTGGCCGTAATGTTATAGGAAAACCTTACACGGGTCAGCCCGTCAGACAAGGCTTTGAAATGCCAGCCGCCAGCGAACTGGTCAAAAATATAGGGGCCGCTGACCATCTTGACGGCGGCCACTTCATTTGGCTTGTATGACACATATTCTATATCCATCGCCAGGCCATTGCCGTCTATGCAGCGCGCCTGCGCACCTACGGCGGCCTGTTTTGCGTTCAGCAGATAGGACTCGGTAGTCAAGGTATCCCATTCTTGCCTGAGCGTGTAATCCTGGGTCAGGTCAAACAGATACTTGGCGCTCGCCCTGACTTCAAATTCATGTTTGATCAGCATATCTTGCCTTATGATGTTAATGGAAGAGAACTCATTGATCGCCTGCCGAAAACTGGCTCGGTGGCACACCAAAGTGCCGCTTGAACATGGCGATAAAGGCGCTCAGACTATCGTAACCCAGTTCAAGTGCAATGCTGGTCACCGCAGTCCCTGCTGCCAGCAATTCCAGCGCCCGCATGAGCCTGGCGCGTTGCCGCCAATCAGAAAAACTCATGCCCGTTTCGTCAGCAAAATGGCGGCTCATGCTGCGTGGTGCAATGCCTGCCCAGGTCGCCCACTCTTGCATGGGGCGCGGGTCGCCAGGATTTTCCAATAATGTACTGGCGATTTTGACGAGGCGGCGGTCGGTGGGCATGGCGAGTACAAAATCCTGAGATGGCAAGCTCGCCACTTCATCGACAATGACGGCCAGCACACGCTCTTGAGCTGTATTCAACTGATCGCTGACACCCCAGCTCGCCGCACGTAAAACTGCTTCCCGCAATAAACCAGATACCGGAAACACTTGCGTCTTGGCAGGCAGTTTTTCAGAAGGTGCGAGATAGGCACTCCAGCCATTGAACAAATGGCTGGTACGCAAGGCATGGGGGATAAACGGTGGCAGCCAGATGGCATAGCCCTGAGGCACAAGCAGATGCTGCTGTTCTGCTTCGAGCACCAGCACACCTGTCGTTGCCGCCAGCAACTGGCCGCGGGCATGGCTGTGTTCTGGCGTCATCCTCGCGTGCGCCTTGCTGGAGACAGCGTAGGCAATCGCCCCGCCATCCGCATTGGCGTGCTCAGGATCTATCAGGGGTAAGGACTTGGCCTCAGTTCGACACATGTTGGCATTATATCGCAAGCGACTTTTGGGCATGAAGCGCAAACTTCAGTCTCCATTCACCCACAAGGAAACAAGATGAAAGCCGAAGACATACTACCAGATCATATCAACACGACCACTATTGACGGCCTGACTATCAGAAAAGGCACAGTCGCTGCCTTCGTGGTCAATGCAAAGACCTATCTGCAGCCAGACAGTTCTGCAGACGAACGCGCTGATGCAAAAGCAGCCGTAGTCGAAGCCCTGCCCGCCTTGAAGGCTTTGGGTATATTTGATGTGTTCGCTATTGCAGACCCTGGCCTGCGTGACATGCTGGCCACACATCAGTCGTAATCAGACTCTCACCATGCAGATCGTCAATGAGGCAAGCCAGCACCCTGGTCATTGCCCTCATTGACGGCGCAGGTTTGCCAGCACAGTCTTGTCGAGTTTTGCTGCCACACCTACACTGCGCCCGGCCAGATTGGGAATACTGAAATGAATTGCGCTACCCAAAATCTGCGCACACTCTGACAGGCTGAGCCCGTAATCCTGTTGCAACCACTGCACCATGCCGCTGCTTGCTACCCGCAGGGCATCATCCAGCGAGCCTGCCTGTCCCAGCACCATGATCTGCGTTGGTGACTCCACTCTTGGTGTATTGACAGATTTTCCTTTAATGACACCCACGGTAAATTCCACGTCCATGGATGTTTCCAATGCATATTGCGAAGTCTCGCCATCTCCCTGCAAGGCGTGGGCATCACCCAGATACAGCAAGGCACCGGGTTGCTGCACAGTCAGATAGACGGTATTACCTTCAACGACCTCGTTAAAATCCATATTGCCACCAAAGCGGCCAGTGTCACCTGTAGATATAGGTGGCGAACCATTGCCCGGCGCAACTGCCAGCCCACCCAGCATGGGGCGCACTGGCAGGCTCAAATTACGCAACCCTGCTGTGGGCGTCTCCGGACTTGCCAGACCACGCTCTCTATCCAGCTTCCAGCGTATGGGCTTGCCAAGATTTGTGGCTTTGGCTGCCAGTGCTGTACCCATTGCCCTGCCGACGATACTGTCGAGGCTGTCTGCATAATCGCGGTTCAGGCGCAAGCGTTTAAGATGTACTACCAGCGTATCACCCGGTTCAGCAGTGCCGACAAAAAACGGGCCAGTCTGCGGATTGCCATACAAGGCTTTGGTGACACCATTTTCATCAACTCCACCAGAATCTATGGTCTTGGTCTTCACGGTGTCACCGGGCCAGATAGTCAACACTGGCAGACGGTGCGGGTCAAATTCATTGGAATAATCCGTAGGCTGGAAATCGTATTTTCGTGCCGCTCCGGCAGGGCGATCAGGTATCCTGCGTGCGTTGAATGTGTGTGCGGCTCTTGCCTGCGGGTTATTTGTATCAGGAAAATCAGCGGTGCCCTGCATGGCATCCTTGCTGACTGTGCCGACATAGGAATACTTGGCCTTGTCAGCATCCGTTACCGTGAACGCAATGCCTTTAGCGGTGCGCGTACCAAGAAGCTGGTCACCATCAAGCTTGCCGCTGATACTGCTACCATTCGCTGTCAGACTCAAGGTCTGATAAGAACGGTTACCCCATCTATCGACTTGCAATAGCCAATGCTCTTCATCTGCTGCAGTCGCCAGACAAGGGGCAAGAAAGATCAATAACATCGCATATCGCAGCATGTTTTTTCCCGTGAAAAAAAATTAAATGTAGCTGCGATACTAAATTATTCTGCGCCTAAGCTTCATTAAATGCGATGAACTGCCAATTGTCATGCACAGACTGCAAACGCAGTCCCTTTATTGGGCTGCCTGCCCCATGGATGCCGTCAGCATTCCCTGCACCCTCGATCGCACAAAAGCGATATGACTGCGCAAGCCATATAATTCCTCGGCATAGGACAAGGGTATGGTGATACGGTTGACCTTTTCTTCTATCTCATCAAGTTGGCGCAATTGCTTCTCCGCGACGCTATGCCTGTCTTCTAATGCGACTTCTTCTATCGCCTGCTCGACCAGCCGCAACTGCCCATACCAGCGGTAAATGCGCGAACGTATCCGCCAGACGTACAGGGGCGGAATAATTTTTGACAGTGGCAGGAACAAGGCACCGAGGGCGACGATGACTACCCACATGCGCTCTATGAAATTGGCAATCCAGAAACTCAGGTAACGCTGCAACATAGGCGGGCCGTTTTTATAGAATTTCTCGGCCTCATGCGCTACCGGTATTTCTGTATATTTATCAGACGGGAATTCACCCTGGCGACTGAACCAGTCGGCACCACTATGTATCCTGTGCGCGGCCTGCAGTAACAGGCCCATCAAGGCAGGATGCAGGCTTTCATGCGCTACCAGGGTTGCTGTTGGTGCGATCAAATGATAATCATGAGCAGGGATATCCTTACCTATATCGACAATGCCACGCGGCAGGATGACATGCGACAGGAAAGGGAAACGCCTTGTATAAGCTTCTGCCTGTACAAAATCAAACAAACGTATGCCTGGTGTTTGCAATAGCATTTGCACCAGAGGCGAATCACTGGCTGAACTGAAGATCAGTACATCAACCTTGCCATCCAATAAGGCGACCGTACCTGGCGTGTCTGCCAGTTTTTGTATGCTCACGTCTTCTTCTGACATGCTGTTGACACTTAAAATCTGGCTGAACAGCTTGGCAACGCCGTTACCATCAGGACCAATATTGACGGTCTTGCCCTTGAACTGGCTGATGGTGGTGAACTCCTTGGGGTCGCGATAAAACACCCAGATAGGTTCATAGAACAGACTGCCCAGCGATATCAGGCCACGCTCGTGTGCTAGTGCTTCATCGGTAGAACCGCTGCGCACGAAACCGACTTCAATTTCAGACTCAGGGTCACTGATACGGCTCAGGTTTTCTTCCGAGCCTTGCGAATATTGCTGGCGCAAGGTGATCTGATTTTTTTGCAGCTCTTGCGCATAGCGTTTGGCGAAGCGCTCATAGGAACCGTTTTCCTGTCCGCTGGAAATATCAATCACACGCGGCGGGGCCGGGTCCACCAGCCAGTAACCTACACCACAGACTATCACCACCATCAGCGTGACCGGGCCAAAAGCGACCAGCAGATCACGTAGATTAAAGAGGGTGAACTTGATTTTTTGCATTGTCATGCAGTCTTGGCAGGAGTAGGAATGTATTCTGCCTTCAATTGCTGCAAGCCTTCCAGCATTTTTTCATAAGCGACAGGCACTTGCTGCTCATCGCCCTTGACGCCCAACTCTATATGCCTGCGCTCGGTTGCGCTGCCTACTGTGGGCAGGCTGAAGACTTTGATGAGCGGAAAATCTGCTTCCAATTGCTCCATCAAAGGGGTCACCATGGATTCAGCAATTTCATACACCAATACCGATTGCTCAAATTGTGCATGTTGATGGAATAAATGAGAAAAATGCGTATCCAGGACCCACTCCAGCATAGGCCAGGCCATGACCGGGAAGCCAGGGACGAAAAAGTGATTACGTATGGAAAAACCAGCGATCTTATTGAAAGGATTGGGAATAATATCCGCCCCTAGCGGGAACTCGCCCATCTTCAACCTGTGTAAATGATCAGGCGTCGTCAGGTCAGCCACTTCGCCTTTTTCTTTGGCGATATCCATGATACGTTCCTGTATCAGCAGTTTGGCTTCAGGATGCAAGACTATTGGTAAATCCAGGGCCGCCGCTGCACACTGGCGTGTATGGTCGTCTGGCGTCGCCCCTATGCCGCCTGTGCAAAACACCACGTCGCCACTGGCAAAACTGCGCATCAGGGTAGCGGTGATACGCTCACGGTTATCACCTATGTATTCAACCCAGTCCAGCTGCATGCCACGCGCCTTGAGCAGTGCAACGACCTTGGACATATGCTTATCTTCACGCTTGCCAGATAAAATTTCATCACCAACGATAATCAAACCTATTGCCACGATTTCTCCTTTTTTATACAGCAGGCTGCGCACTGCGCTGACGTTGCAGGGATTCAAGACAATAATGCTGGAACCACAGACCGGTGAATACAAAGACCAATACATAAACCCAGATTGCAGCCCCCGCCAACACCGGTAAAAACAGGGTAGACATAGCCCCACCCAACCACAACAGACCAGGCGCTGCACCGAACAAGCCAGCGATGATGCCCATGCTGAGCAAAGACCAGCGATGCTCTTGCATCAGGCTGGTTCTTTCTTCTGCATCTGCGTGCAGGGCCAGTGCATCGTACACCATGACTCTATAAGTCAGCCAGCCCCACAAAAGCGGCTGCAAGACCAGGCCGACAAAGGGTATCAGGTTCAGGGGTAAAGTCAGCACCCACATGATGGCGAAGATGGCAAATGAAGACAGGGAATGCCAGATACTACCCAACAAAGTCCCGCCATTCTTTTGCTCAAGATCAGGGTAGTCACGTCCACCCACATGCTTGTTAATAGCAGGCATGGCAAACAAGGCTATGCATAGCAAGGATGTGAATATCATCAGCGGCAACAATACCCACATAGCTACCAGGGGCACGACTATCATCTTCAATGCGAGTAGGCCCACCATGCTCAAGACACTACGGACTCGTGCAAAACCATCGTGTTCAGTGAGCCAGGTCTGGATAAAATCCATTGCTTCCTGCAAACCCAAGTACATGAGCACACCCCATAATATAAGGGCGACCATAAATGGCAATATAGTCAGCAGCAACATACGATAGTGTAATTGTGCTGCTACTGCCCTGCCCCAGGCACGCATGACAGATGCCATATTCATGTTTGTTTTTCCTTATCAAATCCACACATGCGCTTCAGCCCCAGCCATTGCTGTGACCAGAATCCTTCGCCATAGTTGCGCCCGCTGCCTTCAGGAGCAGCCAATTGATCACGTATGCCAGTCAGAGAAAATTCCTTGCTGAACAATGCCGTGCCAAACAGCACATCCCAGATCGGGAACAGAACTGCAAAGTTATGCCCGCCCAGAGTGCCCTTGCCATGGGTTTCATGGCCTATGCCTATGGCATGGTGGGTACGATGGTAGCGTGGTGACACCAGCAGGTATTCACCGATAAGCCCAAAATGGATGCGCACGTTGGCATGTTGCAGGCTTTGCAGCATTTGTGATGCCATCACCAGCATGACGTATTGCCCCGGCTCTACACCGATGACGATGGCGATCAGGCCCATATAAATATCGCGTATGAAATCATCCAGCAAGTGATTGCGGTTATCGCTCCACAAATTCATGTCGCGCTGGCTATGGTGCAGGCTATGCAAAGCCCACCACCAGTTGAACTGATGTTCGGCTCGGTGATACCAGTAATCAAAAAAATCCAGCACAAACAAGTACACTAAAAACAGCAAGACTGGATATTGCAGCATGCCTGGCCAGATATTTTCCAGGTTGAAGGGGTTCACGCCTTGCAAATGCAAAATAGCCGTTAGTTGGTCGAGCAAGGGATCGAGCACAAAAAACACCAGGATAGAAAATGCGCCCAGTCTGTGCAAGGCGGTATAAATGAAGTCATTCCAGCGTGCATAGCGGTTCTTGATCTCATGCACGGGCATCCAGGCCTCTAGCGGACGCAGGATGATGAACAGCACGATCAATTGCAAAATACCGAGCATGAACCACTCGACGCCTTCATAGGAGTCTTCCACAAACTCACCCAGGCCCAGGTTAAACATCAGGGGCTGTACTATCGTTTCAAAAATCCAGGCTTGCAGACTTGTGAACAGATCGGAAATAGTCATTATTTTTTCTGCTGGTTTAAATTATGGTAAGCGGGATGTTCGCGTAGAGTAGCAAAACAAAAGGATTTTTGCTCAAGGCCAATGAGCAAGGGTTCAAGGTTTTCTGGTGCCCAGGCTTGTTTGCGTGACCATATGCCCAAATGTGCCATGAAAATATCGCCATCCCTGAGCTTGTCGAGTAAATTTCTGAGCAACAAGGGATTGCTGAATTTTTCGCTGGATAATTCATCACCAGAAAAACCTGCAGGTGACCAGCCTACATGCTGGTAGCCACAAGCCTGCCCGGCTTTGAGCAAGTTGGGTGTCAACTTGCCACCAGGTGCACGCCAGTAAGGATCGAGCTTCTTACCGGTCAAGGCAAAAAACCGTTGATCGACACGACGCAACTCCTGGCAATACTCTTGTGCCGTCCAGTGCAGGGTTTGACCAGCTTGCGCACCAAACTGCGGCTTGACGGCGATACGTCCCTCTGGTAAATCACCGACGACATATACATGGTCAAAAGTATGGCTGCCAAAAGCATGACCTTCTTCAGCCAGCTTCTTCCAATAGGATGACCAGCTCATGTCCAGCGAATAATCGCCCCGCACGGTTTTTTCATTCGCCAGGAAGAATGTCGCCTTGGCTTGATGGCGGCGCAAAGTCGCGGCGATTAGCTCTGCCTGTGACTGGCTGCCAGTATCAAATGTCAGGTAGACCGTTCCCTTGCAACTGCCTGCCATGGTAGTTGCCACAGTGGTGGCAGGCACAGTCAACATGGCTGCCATGGCCCATCTGACCAGATGCGCAGGTCGCAACAATTTACATATTGCCAGCACGGTTGGCAAAGTACACACCATGCGGGGAGCGGCCTACCGGTATCATTTTGATGACTTTGCGGGAAGGGATATCAATGACAGCCACTTTTTTGATCCAGCGCAGCGTAGTCCACAGGGTTTTGCCATCTTCACTGACTTCCATGCAGTCAGGCCCACCAGGCACAGCGATGCTGCCTACCATTTCCAGGGTTTGTTGGTCCAGGATATTGATTTCATTGGAGGTGCGGTTAGAAACAAAGGTATGGCGCTTGTCGCCCAGGGCACGGAAATTATGCGTACCCTCGCCCGCCTTGATCTTTTTCACTGTTTTTTGGGTGCGCCAGTCTATGACTTCCACATAATTGCTGCCCATGATACCGACTAGCAAGTATTTATCATCGGGTGTCATGGATATGCCTGCTGGCAGCTTGCCGACAGGCATAGTCCATTTAACTTTTTGGGTGGCCAGGTCAATTGCCGAGACCTGGTCGCTACCTTGCTGGGTAATAAACACCGTGGTACTGGCCGCATCAAAAGCCATGTGGCTAGGTAATTTGGCCAGTGGCACACGTTGTACCAGCTTCATTTCCTGGCCATCAAATTTATAGAAATCAACACGATCCAGACGAAGGGAGTTTGAGACAAACCATTTTTGGTCTGGTGAAAAGCCGATTTGATATGGATCAGCAATGTCTTTCACGCGACGCTGGATCTGGCCACTCTTGGGATCAAGAAATACCAGTTCATTGCCTACCGCATTAGCGACTATCAGGGACTTATTGTCGGGCGTGGCCATCAGATGATGAGGTTCCTTGCCGACAGGAAAGGTACCGATTTCTTTATAGCTGGTCTGATCAAGCAGGCTCACGGTTGCATCGCGCGAGTTCAATACCACAACGACATTGGCCTGGGCAGCATATGCTGAAAAACCGGAAATGAAAGAAAACGCCAAAGACGACAACAAAATACGACTACGCATGAAAGAAGACCGCAAAAAATAAATCGAACTGGCATTTTACAGCGCATGACAATAAGGAAAGAGCTTTCCTTCAATTGTTTTTCAGCTTTTTTACTTAATTTGTTCAAAATCAAGTCAAGTCATGTTGCTCTTAGGGCAAGAAAGTAAAGTGTACTGTCCCAAGTCTTTTCTTTTGCTCTACAATTGCGCCAGCTTTTTTCGATGTAATGCAAAAAATCATGGAAGAACAGTGGTTTCAACTCTGCCTCTGGCAGTCTGGAAATTACCAAAAAGCAATAAATAATAGAGTATCCGGCAATCTTCGCTTTAACCTGCATCTAGGGGTCCAAGCGCGCAAACAACATGCCGGAATTGAATGAACAGCGTTATAAAACGCAAAATCAAGGAAAAACAATGAGCACTATCACAACAGTAAGCGGCCTGCAATATGAAGATAAAGTTGTAGGTGAAGGCGCAGAAGCACAAGCCGGTAACCACGTCGATGTTCACTACACTGGCTGGTTGCAAAATCCTGACGGTAGCGCAGGCAAGAAGTTTGACTCCAGCAAAGACCGTGGTCAGCCATTTTCTTTCCCTTTGGGTGCTGGCCATGTCATCAAAGGCTGGGATGAAGGCGTACAAGGCATGAAAATAGGTGGCACACGCATCCTGACTATCCCATCCAGCCTGGGTTATGGCCCGCGTGGTGCTGGCGGTGTTATTCCTGGCAATGCAACACTGATATTTGAAGTGGAATTGCTGGGCGTGTAATCTCAGCCCCTGCCCTCAAGAACAGCATGGCTGACTTGAAACAGCCCGTGGCAGCAGTCACGGGCTTGAATCACTTGACCTTATCAGTCTCGAACCTGGAACGCTCTTTCCATTTTTATGTGGACATTCTGGGTTTGAAACCCGTTGCCCGCTGGAAAAATGGCGCTTATCTGCAGGCTGGCAATGACTGGATTTGCCTGTCGCTGGATAGTGATTGCCGCAATAGCATCCCCGCCGAATACACCCATAGCGCTTTTTCAGTCACAGCCGATACCTTTGCCGTTTTTGCAAAAAAGGCAGACGCCGGTGAGCTGCTTCTATGGAAAATCAATAAAAGCGAAGGTGATTCGCTGTATCTGCTGGACCCGGATGGTCACAAGCTGGAATTGCATGTCGGTGATTTGCAATCAAGGCTGGAGAGTTTGAAAATCAAACCGTATGAAGGCCTGATCCTGTTTTAAGCCGATAATGCTTAGTGCAGATTCGTGGATAATCGTGAATAAATATGCAAAAAGCCAGGTTGACCCTGGCTTTTGTGCTTTAATCAACAATTCCTGACTGCTTATTCCTTGATGAAATGCTGGCGATAGTATTTCAATTCTTCTATCGATTCCAGAATATCTGCCAGTGCAGTATGTTTCTGATGCTTTTTAAAGCCGGAGGCCAGTTCTGGTTTCCAGCGGCGGCAGAGTTCTTTCAAGGTCGAGACATCCAGATTGCGGTAATGGAAGAAAGCCTCCAGCTTGGGCATGCCACGCGCCATGAAACGGCGGTCCTGGCATATGGTATTGCCGCACATGGGCGACTTACCTGCAGGGACATAGGGCTTCAGGAAAGCGATCAGGGCGGCTTCTGCATCTGTTTCTGTCACGGTAGAGGCTTTGACCTTGTCGATCAGGCCAGAGCGACCATGTGTGCCCTTGTTCCAGTTATCCATCTTATCCAGGGTTTCATCGGATTGATGAATGGCAAATACCGGGCCTTCTGCCAGCACATTCAATTGTGAATCTGTTACCACCACGGCCACCTCAATGATACGATCTGTATCTGGGTCCAGGCCTGTCATTTCCATATCCAGCCAGATCAGGTTCAACTCATTTGGACGGGATGGCGCGGCAGGATTTGCGGTGTTTGTTTGAATGTCGGTCGCTTGTGACATAATTCTTCCTTGGCTATTACTTATCGAATGTCACATTTTCCCATGATTTCATCCGTTTTTTCGGTTTTATTCGTTTCCTTCCTGCTATTGAGCCTGATTATTCAGTTCTGGCTGGCCTCTCGCCATATCCGTCATATCCTGCAGCACCGTGCAGCCGTGCCTGCGCAATTCGCAGAAAAAATAGGTCTGGCTTCCCATCAAAAGGCGGCAGATTACACGATTGCCAAGACCAAGCTGGGCATGATCATGTTGCTATTGAATGCCGCCGTCCTGGTTGGCTTCACCCTGTTTGGAGGTTTGCAATGGCTGTCCGTACATCTGGTGAAGCTGGTAGGTCCCGGCATGTGGTATCAAATCAGCCTGCTGGTGGCATTTACCATTATTAGCAGCGTGATTGAATTTCCTTTCAGTTACTACTCACAATTCGTGCTGGAAGAAAAGTTTGGTTTCAACAAGATGACACTGGGCCTGTTTTTCACTGACATGGTCAAGAATACCTTGATAGGTGCGGTACTGGGCCTGCCCCTGATCTGGGTGATACTGACCCTGATGGAAAAGGCAGGCAGCCTGTGGTGGCTATATGCCTGGGCATTCTTCATCGGTTTCCAGATGTTGGTCATGTTGATCTTCCCGGTCGTGATCGCCCCCTTGTTCAATAAATTCTGGCCGCTGGACAATGAAGAAGTACGCGAACGCATAGAAAACCTGAGCAAGCGCGTCAGCTTTGCACTAAAAGGTATCTTTGTCATGGATGGCTCAAAACGCTCTGGTCATGGCAATGCCTACTTCTCCGGCTTTGGTGGCGCCAAGCGCATCGTGTTTTATGACACCTTGCTAGAACGCCTGGCACCCAATGAGATTGAGGCTGTGCTGGCACATGAGCTGGGGCACTTTAAACTCAAACACATCATCAAACGCATGGTCGTCATGTTTGCCTTGTCGCTGGTTTTCATGGCAATGCTGGGCTTTTTTAAACAACAAATCTGGTTCTACACTGGCCTGGGTGTAGACCCCATGTTGCTGGCGCAAAATGATGCGATGGCTATCATCCTGTTCATGCTGGCCTTGCCGGTGTTTACTTTCCTGTTTTCACCACTGAGTGCGATCACTTCACGCAAACACGAATTCGAAGCCGATGCCTTTGCCGCCAAACATACCAATGCCAATGACCTGGTCACTGCCCTTGTCAAAATGTATGACGACAATTCATCTACCCTGACGCCTGATCCCCTGCATTCGGCTTTTTATGACTCACACCCCTCAGCATCGGTGCGCATCAACCACCTGCTGGCTGCACAATAACGGAGATATCATGATTAAATCCACAGACTTACTGGCAAAAAAATCCCAGCACACAGAAACTGGCCTGGACGACGCCAGCCTGCCAGCCTACTTTGCCGCCACCCCTGAATGGGCACAAGATGGCCCGCGCATCGTCAGGACTTTCCAGTTCAAGAATTATTATGAAACCCTGGCCTTCATCAATGCGATTGCCTATGTGATCCATGCAGAAGACCATCACCCGGAATTGGTGGTCACGTATAACCGCTGCGTCATCAAATTTGATACGCATACCGTCAATGATGGCAAAGGTGGCATTTCAGAAAATGACTTTATCTGCGCTGCCAAGATAGACGCGATTTTTCAGCAGAGTTTTTCCTGATGGCGCGTTCACAGGCTTTAGTCATTGCAGCGCATGGTCGTCATTACCTGGTACAGGCCGAGATAGATGGTGAGCAAGTCAAGCTCCATTGCGTTACCCGTGGCAAAAAGAGCGATGTCTCGGTAGGTGACATCGTTGAATACGCCCTGACATCAAAAAACCAGGGTGTGATAGAAGCCATCACCACGCGCAAGACTTTGCTGTATCGCTCTGACCAGTATAAATCCAAGATGCTGGCGGCCAATCTCACTCAGTTGCTGATTGTGGTTGCGACTGAGCCCAGTTTTACCGATGACCTGGTATCACGCGCCCTGGTAGCGGCAGAATCAGCTGGCATCAAACCACATCTGATCCTGAACAAGGTCGACGTCACCACCTCCCTGCCCAAGGCCAGGGAGCGCGTAGGCCTCTATGCAAAACTGGGTTATCCAGTGCATGAAGTATCCGTCAGAACAGACCCGGAAGGCACGCGCCAGCTCATGCACAATCTGATGCAAGGGCAAAGCACTATCCTCATCGGTCAGTCTGGCATGGGAAAGTCTTCGCTCATCAATTTGCTGATCCCCGATGCAGAAATCGCCACTCGCGAAATCTCGGCGGCGCTGGACACCGGCAAGCATACGACTACCTTCACCCGCCTGTATCACATGGATGCCAACTCCTATGTGATCGACTCACCAGGCTTCCAGGAATTTGGTTTGCATCACCTCAGCGAAGGCATGCTGGAACGCGCCTTCCCAGAATTTTTGCCACACCTGGGCAAATGCAAATTCTACAATTGCCACCACCATAGCGAGCCTGGTTGCGCGATTCTGGCGGCCGTCAAGGATGGTGAAATCTCGACCATGCGGCATGACATGTTTGAACAACTGGTGCATGAATCCAAGCAAACAATTGGGTATTGAGGCGTATGAATTTACTACGAACAAGTTGTAGAACGAGCCTGGTAATCGCGCTACTCTGCCTGCAATCACCTTTATCTTTTGCACAATCTGCCGACGCTCAGATGGATGTGAAGGAGTTGTGCAAACAGATTTTTTGCCGCACACCAAACTTCAAGCTCCAGCTTAATAATCAAGATGTATTTGAGGCCGATTTTGAGACGCCGCTGCCTGTTCTTGCCAATAAAAAATTAATCTCCGTTTTTCCGGGTGAAACAGTGTTCGTAGAAGCAAGCATCATTAATGGAGCAATCAGCCTGAAGCAAGCCGTCAGTAGCAATGCACATCCCGAGCGCACTTTGGTATTTAAATTTCAGCAGATGGATAAACAAAAGGACATGCTGCTCGAAGTAGAAAACCCATTTCCTGAAGATATTAAATTCAAGATGGGATATATGCAGACAGACTCCAGCAAGATATACGCGACTTCCAGTTGCCCTGTGCGCGGCAAACTAAAACTTTTTGAACACTGGCCCTACCCCATCTATCAATTACTGATTACCCAGGCAAAGGTATTGAGCCAGTCGGACAAGAGAGTGTGTAATTAAGCCAGACCTGAGCAGCATGCCACAACAAACAGTAAACACCATGCAAGATGATTTATCGACTGATCACTGGCCACCTCCAGGCTGCCCCGATTTGTGCTGGCCAGAACAACTCTCTTCAGAGAGCAGACCAGCATGGTATCGTGCCGTCATTACCGCCTACGCCGCGCTATGGGAAGGGCATGTTAGCCAGGCACGCTTTGCTCCGGTAACCGAAGCCGATTTGCTTGATCTGGAAACGCGTTTGTCCTGCCCGCTGCCGCCCGCCTTGAAGGCTTATCATCGCGAATTTGGTGCTTTATCCTTGGCAGAAAAAATATGCAGCGTCAGTCCGGCTGGTTATACACCTATCCAACCCTTGCTGGAAGCCTATCCGGGAATTACTGATATGCTGGAAGATGGTGACAATACCGATGTGCTGGAACTGGTAAAAGACTTGATTGCTTTTGGTGACTATCTGGGCAATGGCAATATGTTTTGCTTTCATCGTGAAAACCATCATGTATTTTACTTTGACCATGACGATGGTGACATGCTCAGCCCCTTCTTCACTTCAGTGGAAGAATACCTGGATGCACTGATGATACGCTGCCTGGCAGAAATACATGAGAACGAAGACACAGGCCTTGATCTGCTTGCACAACGCCATGGGCATGGGTTGGT
Source organism: Undibacterium sp. JH2W (assembly GCF_049340425.1). Taxonomy (NCBI): domain Bacteria; kingdom Pseudomonadati; phylum Pseudomonadota; class Betaproteobacteria; order Burkholderiales; family Oxalobacteraceae; genus Undibacterium; species Undibacterium sp. JH2W. The sequence continues at coordinate 149,574 of NZ_JBMPOT010000007.1, forward strand.
GAAGAAGTGGCTGTATTAATTATCCCATTCTCGTCAGAACGCGTGCGTATCTGAATCAGTATACAGGTCACGATTTTGGCGTTCGGTCAACCAGCCCTGGCATAAAAATGGAACAATACTGCTCGCCTTGCCACGCATGAACCTGAAGCCATAAGGCAGCTTGTCCATTGCCAGTGCAACCAGTATTTTCTCTGCCCTGCCCCTCGCAGCTTTGACCAATGAGGCTGCGGGAAAAACAGTCAATGAGGTGCCGACCACGAGAACCTTGGCAGCGGTTGCGATATGCCTTCTGGATTCTTCTAGATATTCAACATCTTCACCGAACCAGACTATGTCAGGGCAGAGTTGCGTACCGTCTTCACAGAATTGCCCCAATTGTATAGGCGCTGCATCAATACGGTAACGCCTGCGCGCTTCAGAAGTGCCACGTGCATGATTCAACTGCCCATGTACATGAATGACGTTTGAAGAACCTGCTCTTTCATGCAGATCATCAATATTCTGGGTGATCACAACAACTTCATAGGCCGATTCAAGTTCAGCAAGAGCAAGATGTGCGGCATTGGCTTGCGCCTGGGCTGCCTGCAACCTGCGTTCATTATAAAATTCCAGCACGACCTCGGGATGGGCGCGCCAACCGCTTGGACTGGCAACGACTTCCCAGGAATAGTTATGCCACAGGCCATTTGCATCGCGAAAAGTAGGGATACCGCTTTCAGCACTAATCCCTGAGCCTGACAAAACGACGATTTTATTTGTTTGTATTTCTGCTTTCATAAGCAATGTTGGCGCGCTGAAGGGAGTTTCCCGTGGAAATCCAACGCCACAGTATCAAGTGGAAGTTCAGCATATCATATGTCGAAAAAAATGCCGCCGGAGCTAACTCATGCACCGTCACTAAATTCATAAGTCTCCAGAACTCGCCAGGGATGATTGCCGCTTTGTTCTATCAGACAAATGCTGGGGAAAACAAGCTGCAAGGGTGTCGGCAGGCTGGCTGTAACTTCCAGGGAATTGCCGGGATCCTTAGGGTTTCTGGGGTGGGCCAGGGTCAGGTGTGGGCGCTGTATCCTGATGTCTTTTGAATCCAGCACAAACTCACGCAGATGAAGAAATGCATCCTCCCCTGCTATGCAATGCATGATCAGGCCGTGCCCGTAGAATATTTCTGCAGGAGCGAAGCTCAGGGATATGGCAGGCCGGCGCAAGTTTTGCAGCCTGCTCCTGATCGCGGGTAAATCCCCCAGTTCATCTTCGCGGCATAAAGTTATATGTGCCGGGATAAGACTGCTTTGCACAGGATCGACTACCCGCCGCACTTGCTCCAACTCTATGGCGACTTGCACAGGTACAAACATGCTCAGCTGCTGACGTGAATTTAGCATGGCCCAAATCCCAAGCAAATCAGGATTATGACTTAAAAGTCTCCAGCCATTTTTTCTCTGAAGCAGTCAGCGTTTTTTGCAGCATGCGTTCTGGTACTTCCCAGACTACGACTTTAGGAGGCTGGGTTTTGAATTCCTTGCTGTTCAGGTAGGCGTAGGCTGCGCCGTCAAAGTCCCCGCCGTCCTTGGCCAGATTGGCAACCGGGGCACCGAGGTGCTGGCTCAGGAAAGGCACGAAATTCGCAGCGCGGCTAAAGGATGTGCCAACCAGGGCCACGGTCGGCAGGCCTGCGTCGCCAAACAAATCATCACTCGCTACAGCCACGGGTGCAACCTTGCTGACCTGGGTGACTTCTGTTGCCGGACGCATCCATGCAGGCAGGCCTTCAAGATTGGAAACGCGCATGAGGTCACCGGAACGCTCGGTCGTATTGCTTTGTATGGCTTTGGGGTCAAGCGGTGCTACCGGTTTGTCCACCAGCTTCAAGGATTGCAGGTGCTCTGCCAGGGTCATTGCAGCCACGTTGGCCCCACGTTCATTCCAGTGTGAATCACTGCGGTAATAACGCTCTTCTTTCATGGCAGCCAGCGCTGGAGCAAAACTCAACACTTCCACCTTATTATTTGTCAGCGTGCTCACCCAGTCATTTAAACGATTGGCAAACCCCGCAGGGCGATGCAGGCCACATAAATGGCTTTCTTCTATGCGAGTTTTATCGGGCACTACAGCAACCACCAGCTTGATGCCACGCATTTGCAGGTCAGCGGCAGTCTGGGTAATGATCCTGGCCCTGGCTGCCGCATTTTCTGCTGCATGAGCATATGGCGTGAGTTCATCCGACAAAAACAACCAGTCGCCACAACCACGCCGTACAGATGCGCCGGTATCGCCAGCTATCGCCCAGGTGACACCGCGTTCAATTTTGGCGAAAGCTTTACTCAGCAGGAAATGATCATTCAACTGGGTTGAAAACTGCCGCGTCGCCTCCCCATCCAGCAGACGGCTAATTTTGCCTATACCATCCCATTTTTCTTCGGGCACATCGCGTAAGGACGTCTGGGTAACGGCAAAACCGCCCAGTATGATGACGCCGAAAGCAGCAACGGGGATGAAGCGTGTCCAACCTGCTTTTTTGGGATCAAATCTAAAACACTCGCTCATGTTGATCTCCTAAAACTGGAAATACAGGAAGGGAATCGCTTTTTGCCCGGCCAGAACCACGACGGCATAAGCAAAAGTCAGCACTGGCCAGGTCATGCTCCAGCCTGCATAACCCAGGCCACCCTGCTTGCCTATTCTGGTCGCGGGATATACGACACAGACCAGACCAAGCATAAAAGTCAGGATGATGCTGGGGCGTAGCGCCTGGGCAATGGCATCCCCCATGGCAACACCATGCAAGCCGAACTGGCCTGCCCAGATATCGGTGGCAGTAGCAAAGCTCTCAGAGCGGAAAACTGTCCAAGCCAGCATGACGACGAACAAGGTCAGCGCCCGCGACAGATAGTCAGGCATGGACAATCCTCGCTGGGTAAATGCGCGGTCACAGCACAGGGCTGTGCCCTGGATGATGCCCCAGATCAGGTAATTCCAGTTTTCGCCGCCATGCCAGAGACCACCGATTGCCATGGTCAGCAAAAGATTGATGTAGGTGCGGGCTGGGCCGCCACGATTGCCACCCAGGCTGATATACAGATAGTCACGCAGCCACGAGGACAGCGTCATATGCCAGCGCCGCCAGAAATCCTGTATCGACACGGCCAAGTAAGGGTTATTGAAATTTTCCTGGAAATCAAAGCCCAGCATCAAGCCCAAGCCTATGGCCATGGCACTATAACCGGCAAAATCAAAATACAATTGCAGGGTATAGGCGGCACAAGCAGTCCAGGCATCGATCAAACTGGGATTATGCAAGCCAAATCCCAGGGTCACGATGGGTGACAAAGTGTCAGCAATCAAGACCTTCATCGAAAAGCCGACCATGAAACGGCGCACACCAGCAGCAAACTTGTCGATGGAAAAAACCCGTTCACGCAATTCTGTATCGATGACCTTGTAGCGCACAATCGGGCCGGCAATCAAATGCGGGAACATGGCCATATAGGCACTGAAAGAAATGATGCTGTATTGCGCAGCCACCGTCTTGCGGCGCACATCAACAATATAAGAAATCGCATGCAGTACCGTGAAGGACAAGCCTATAGGCAGCATGAGGTTTTCCCACGGTATGATGGGCATGTCACGGCCAGTCAGGATGGTATTGAGCGAATACACCAGCATATTGGTGTATTTATACCAGACCAGCGACAACAGATTGAGAACGATGGCGCTTACCATCAAACGAGTTTTGCGTTGTTCGCTCTGGCTCTTGTCTATCAGTATTGCTGCGCCCCAGGCGAGTACCGTCAAAGCGATAATCAGCAATAAGAATTTTGGCGTCCACCACGCATAAAATAACCAGCTGCCGACCAATAATGTGTGGTTACGAAAACGCTGGGGCGTGATCAGATAGAGCGCAAAAAATAAGGGGAGGAAGAGTGTAAGAAACTCCAGGGACGCAAATACCATAGCCAGAACCCGTAATCAGATCAGGACGTACTGTCGCGTACAAAGAAAGTCTGGCGTGCTTTTTTGCCAGGCATGAGAACCACACTATAACGTTCGCCGGGTTGCAACTGCCCCAGGTCTACAGTCTTGCCCACATCCTTGGCATCACAAATCGCCTGGGTTTTCAGGCTGATAGGATTGACCAAGCGGCGCTGTAAACTGGCTGGTTTCACGGCTTCCAGTATTGCTGTATTTTTTTCTGCCACATTCAAACCCGCGGCATTGCAAGTGCCATCCAGATTGAGCAAGGCAACAGAAGCTTTGCTGGCATTGAAATCTGTTGGTGTATCCCTGACTACTACCGTTGTTATGCCAGTACCATTGCTGACGATGGCGATAGTGACAAATTCGCCTGGTTTGGCGACGACTTCGACATCAGTCTTGGCATTACCGACCTGCACATTGGCTGCCAGTTTGGCACCCGCCTTGACTGGATAAAAACGGGAAACCCTGGCATCCCCCTGGGCAGCCAGAGCCACTTTGGCTGCGCCATTGACCACACTGGCCTTATCTTCGCTTGCATTGAGGAACCTGACAAAGGATGAATCCTGGGCAGGCCCGGTTTCATACAAAGGATTGTCAGCATGCGCTGCCAGAGTCAAGACTGAAGTCAGGCAAGCAAAGATAAGCTTTTTCATGTGAGGTCAGAGTCCGTAATTATTTTTTGATGTTTTGCAAAACGGCTGGGGAAGAAATGGCATTGCCAATTGCAGTGCCCCAGGCTTTGTAACCAGCCAGATCAAAATGCTGGCCATCAGACGATGCCCATTCACCCGGTTTGGACATGGTCAGAGAATCGATATAAGTACAAGGAGCGACGATCTCGGACAAATAGCCCGACATTTCTTTGGCGCGGGCAAAAGTCTTGTTGAACTTGCCGCCTTCAGTACCCCAGGCTGGGCCAACCCAGACGCAACCTACTGCATTGTTCTTGACACCCTTGGTCAGACGTGACACTTGTTGCCAGATCCAGGTCTTGGGTAATTCCGGGGCGGTATACGAAGCCATGGTGTCGCCATTGACGACGACAACCAGATTTGGCTTATAGGTTTTTACCAGTTCGTTGAACGGGCGTGTCATGGCATCCTGACCGGTCTTCACTTCTACCGGACCATCCTTGATACGCACGGCACCACCACAAGGAGATTGGCTTTTCACCATCCAGTCGCCCGCTGCGACACCGCAGGCACCAAAGGAATACACCACGGCACCTTTGCTCATCAAGTCATCATGCAAGGTAGTGATGAGATAATCCTGGGTGGACATATGGCTATCGCCAATAATGAGGACGGTCAGTCCGGCTAAAAGTGCGCTCATAGTATGTTTGCTTTACGTATTCGTTTAAAAAATATTCGCTTTTTGTCGGCTACATTTTTCAAGCAGGGGTGCCAAGCGAATTCCACATTTTGAATATTGCATTTATTAACAATTTATTGCATTTGCTTACAATTGTTCCGGAATTTCGCCCAAACTTAAGGTTAGATACCAACATTTATGTAAAATACAGCAATGAAATCTAGTTTAAACAAACCAATATGAAATTCCAGCTAGTTGACGAAAGTTCACAAATACATTTTTTTAAGCAATAAATTTAGGCAAGCAATAAATAAACATTCTTTGCATGTAATTTGGGCTAGTCTGACGCGAGACAGGTATTTAGTGCTAAGCTTGAGCGAGCTGAAGATTAAGCGGCTAAACAGCTTATTTTTCAGGCAAGCTCCAAGTTATATGGATCAAACTTGCCTATTCCCGGAATTTAATATGGGCAGCCCTGATTAATCCCTTATAATTAAGCAGTTATGACAAGCGGCGGCATGTAAATGCTGCCCGTTTTATTTATGGCTATCAAACATTTCCTGCAGTTCTCCGATTTCACCTTGTCCGAGTTTGAATACCTGATGCAGCGCGCGCGTATCATCAAGCAGCGTTTCAAGGCATATCAAACCTACCACCCTTTGCTGGATAGAACTCTGGTGATGGTGTTTGAGAAAAACTCCACCCGCACCCGCCTGTCATTTGAAGCAGGCATGCATCAGCTTGGGGGCGCTGCGATTTACCTGAACACTCGTGACAGCCAGTTAGGCCGTGGTGAACCAGTAGAAGATGCTGGTCAGGTCATGTCACGCATGTGCGATATCATCATGATCCGTACCTTTGAGCAGGAAATGATAGAGCGTTTTGCCGCTAACTCGCGCGTGCCTGTCATCAATGGCTTAACGAATCAACATCATCCTTGCCAGGTGCTGGCCGATGTGTTTACCTATATTGAACACCGTGGTTCCATCACCGGCAAAAAGGTGGCGTGGATAGGTGACGCCAATAATATGCTGTATTCCTGGTTGCAGGCAGCCCAGGTGTTCAACTTCCATCTGCACATCTCCACACCCAAAGGCTATGATATGGATATGGCACAGGTGACGGCGGACAAATCGCAGTACACAGTCTTTGACAGCCCATCCGACGCATGCGCTGGCGTTGATCTGGTCAATACCGATGTCTGGACCAGCATGGGTTATGAAGATGAAAACCAGGCACGCCTGAAAGCCTTTGATGGCTGGATAGTCGATGAAGCCAAGATGGCCCGCGCCCATCCAGATGCCCTGTTCATGCACTGCCTGCCCGCGCATCGCGGCGAAGAAGTGTCTGCTGGTGTCATCGATGGTCCGCAGTCAGTAGTCTGGGACGAAGCCGAAAACCGTTTGCATGTGCAAAAAGCCTTGCTGGAATATTTGGTGGTTGGCGAGATTCGCTGAGTTTGTCATTTTAAGAAAAGACCTCTCAACACAGAGGCACAGAGACACAGAGTCAGCACAGAGAGAAAACCGAAGAAAATCTTGTTGGTCCGGGATTACTCTTGAATCAGTAACCTGTGAATGAAATCGTTTCTCTGGGAATCGCATTTGTATTGGAAAGGTAGGGTCAAATAAATCTCTGTCATCGAAGCAAAGAAGCAGGCAAATGAATGATGTTTTTTCTCATGCTTTTCTCTGTGTCTCTGTGTCTCCGTGGTGAGCTTTTTGGTCTTCCTTATTATTTATTTTTGAAAGCACATCATGAGCGATACTAAAAAAGTCGTCCTCGCCTATTCTGGCGGTCTGGATACCTCTGTCATTTTGAAATGGCTGCAAGATAATTATCAGTGCGAAATCGTCACTTTCACTGCTGATCTGGGCCAGGGTGAAGAGCTCGAACCGGCGCGTGCCAAGGCCATCAAGTTTGGCATCAAGCCTGAAAATATTTTTATCGATGATGTGCGTGAAGAGTTCGTGCGCGATTTCGTCTTCCCTATGTTCCGCGCCAATACCGTGTATGAAGGTGAATACTTGCTGGGTACGTCCATCGCCCGTCCATTGATCGCCAAACGCCTCATCGAAATCGCTAAGGAAACTGGTGCAGACACCATTTCCCACGGCGCGACCGGCAAAGGTAATGACCAGGTACGTTTCGAGCTGGGTGCCTATGCGCTGATGCCAGGTATCAAGATCATTGCCCCATGGCGTGAATGGGATTTGCTGTCCCGTGAAAAACTGATGAAATATGCTGAAGATGCAGGCATAGAAATCGACCAGAAGCATAAAAACGGCGGCGCGCCCTACTCCATGGATGCCAACCTTTTGCATATCAGTTTTGAAGGCCGTCACCTGGAAAACCCAAGTGCCGAAGCCGAAGAATCGATGTGGCGCTGGACAGTCAGCCCTGAAGCTGCACCAGACCAGCCAGAATACCTGAATGTAGAATTTGAGCGCGGTGACATCGTTGCCCTGAATGGCGTACGCATGTCGCCAGCGACCGTACTGACAGAATTGAATCGCCTCGGTGGCAAGCACGGCATAGGCCGTCTGGACTTGGTAGAAAACCGTTATGTCGGCATGAAATCCCGCGGCTGCTATGAAACACCAGGTGGCACCATCATGCTGCGCGCCCACCGCGCAATAGAGTCCATCACCCTGGACCGTGAAGTCGCCCATCTGAAAGATGACCTGATGCCACGTTACGCCAGCCTGATTTATAACGGCTACTGGTGGGCACCAGAGCGCGTCGCTCTGCAAACCCTGATTGACCATACCCAACACACTGTCAATGGCTGGGTACGCCTGAAGCTGTACAAGGGCAATGTCATCACGGTATCGCGCGATTCCAAAACCGATTCGCTGTTCGACATGAACATCGCAACCTTTGATGAAGATGGCGGCGCCTACAACCAGGCTGATGCAGGCGGCTTCATCAAGCTGAATGCATTGCGCATGCGTATTGCTGCCAATGCCCGTGCAAAACGCGGTCAGTAACGCTTCAATAAAACCTGAATATTTAAACTATTCTCGACCCGCCCATTGATTTGCGCGGGTCGTTTTTTCTTGGAATTTAAAAATGTCTACCCAATTCGATCAAGTCAGCGTCGTCAAAAAAGCCAATTTGTTTTTTGATGGCAAATGCGTTTCCCACACTGTATTGTTTGCTGATGGCAGCAAAAAAACCGTGGGCATCATCTTTCCTTCCAGTCTTGTCTTTAACACTGGCGTCGCAGAAATCATGGAATTGAATGCGGGCAAATGCCGCGTGCGCATCAATGATGAAGCCGAATGGTCCACTTATGAAGGTGGCCAGCAATTCAATGTACCAGCGAATGCAAAATTCGAGATTGAAACCCTGGAGACTCTCGATTACGTCTGCCATTTTGCCTGATTCGCTATGAATCCCTGATGGGCCGTAGAACTATCTGCGGTTCATCATTGCAGTGCAAGCTGAAACCCATGCTAATCCTGAGCGACGGTCTGCTCATGCAATTGATAGCATTGCCAGGCAAGCTCACGCAGGCGCTGGCGCAATGCTGGCGGCGCAAGCACTTCAAGTTCTGGCCCTATTCCCAATAACATTTGCGCCGCATGCTCTATGGTTTCTATAGGCAGGGTGATGGTTTGCCATACGCGATCCGGGGCGTCAGCCATAGCACCCCGCTGCGCCTCTACTACCTGCGCTGCGAAGGCACCCAGTTTGCTTATCCTGTCCAGACCTGTGGCCGACACGCGCAGATGTGCCGTGTTTGATCTCAGTTCTTTTTCAAACCTTGCGGTTGCTGCATTCCAGAAGTCGGGCAAATCAAAATCAACGGGTCTGTCAAAGTGCTCTTCCAGCACTTGCATGTCAGTGATGTGCACGACTTTGAAAATACGTAATTTTTTAGAGCTGCTGGCTCGGCTCTGGCTATTTGCCACCAGATACCAGGCACCCGCCTTGAGCACCAGGCCCAGGGGCTCCATTTGCCATTGCCGCAAGCCAGACCAGCTTTCATAACTGGTCTTTAATTTCTGCTGTGCCAGTACGGCGCGGGCAATGCGTGGCAACGCTATGGTGCTTGGCTCATTGCGATACCAGTCATTGCTATCCAGATGAAAGCAGTCAGCGATACGGCGCGAACCTTCGCGTAAGCTGGGTGGCAACGACGCCATGAGCTTGCGGCTGGCGCGCGTTGCAGCATTGCCCAATCCCAGCGCCATGGCAGGTCCAGGCAAGCCTATCATGAACAGGGCTTCGGCCTCGTCGTTTTCCAGGCCAGTAAACTGGCTGCGATAACCTGCCATCAATTGGAAACCGCCATGTGGCCCACGATCACTCTGTACCGGGATACCGGCTGCACTCAGCTCATCAATATCCCGGTAGATAGTACGCACTGAGACTTCAAATTCCGCAGCCAGTGCTTCGGCCGCCACCCTGCCACGTAATTGCAACAAGATCATGATGGAAAGCAAACGGCTGGCACGCATAAATGACTACTCCGAAATAATTCCTGACATACTTTGTCAAGAATTGCAGCCTATCATGGCCAGGCTTTTCAGAACAAGCTCAATTCACAAGCTCAATCAAGGAGACATACCATGAGTGCAACAAGCCACGATCCACAAAGAAGAGTCTTGCTGCAAACCGCAGCAAGCATCGCCGTCAGCCAATTAGCCGCCAATGCAGCCGCAGCCACAACAGAAAGCACAAAACCCATGGACAAGAAACAGCACAATGGCAAGCCTGGTGAATTCGATTTCCTCAGCGGCTCATGGAAAATCAGTCACCGGCGGCTGAAGAACCCAACCACTGGGGAATGGGATGTGTTCGAAGGCGAAGCTACTTGCTGGAGCATACTAGGCGGGGTCGTCAGTGTTGAAGAACTGCGCATACCAGCACGCAATTTCAGCGGCATGGGCTTGCGCACGCTGGATGTGGAAAACCGGCAATGGTCAGACTTCTGGGTCAATGGACGCAATGGTGTGCTCGCACCACCGGGTGTCATCGGCGGTTTTGAGAATGGTGTCGGTTTGTTTGTGTCAGATGAAGAAGAGGAGGGTAAACCCATTAAAGTACGTGGCATCTGGGACAATATCTCTGCCGCAACTTGCCGCTGGCAACAGGCGGCTTCCCGCGATGGTGGAAAAACCTGGGAAGACAACTGGATCATGGATTGGGTAAAAACCAGTTGACCCTCATGAACCCTTACTTGGGATCATATAGCTAAAGCTGCGGCAGGCCCGCAAAGTCTGCCCCACATTTTGCGCTACCCTATAAGGTTAATATTTACTTCACTACCTGTTTTGCAAAAACCTGATCAACTCGGGTGAGTTTTCCAGTTGATATTTGATCAGCAAATCCCGGTACTGGCCAGTTGCCAAAAAATTTCTGAATTCCTGATCGAAACTATCACGCAGCGAAGTCATTTTTTTGGATTTTGCAAATGCCAGGTAACTGGGAACGACATCAATCGCGACAGGTAATTGCACAATTTTATCCGCCCATTCCTTATTCCTGGGCAGCTTGAGTAAGTGTGAGGCAGAGTAATAATTACTGGGGAACAAATCTATCCGTCCTATCAGCAATTTTTTCATGCTTTGCTCAAGCTCATAGGCTTCATCAAGCTTTAACTTGGCACGCATATCGTCAAAACGCTGTCCATAGCTGATTTTGCGTACTGTCCCTATACGCCAGCCTGCCAGGCTGGCAATATCACCATTGAAAACAATAGGGGCATCTTTTTTGGTATAAAAATACACCACTTGTGGAAGGATAGCTTCTGCACTGAAGTCAAGAAATTGCTCACGTTCTGGCGAATGAAAAATAGTGAAGATACAGTCGCGCTCACCCGTCCTGAGCATTTCCAGGGACCTGGCCCAAGGATAGATTTCAACGTCTATCGTATGTCCCATGCTCTTGAAAACCGCACTGACGATGTCCACCGCCAAGCCTTTGACGCGGTTATCACTATCTTTATAGATCAAGGGTGGATAATCCAGCGATACGCAACGATAATTCCCTGCCTGTGCAAACACGGGCATGAGCATGCATAGTAGCAAAGCCAGCCTATGTCCTCGCTTCACGACGACCTCCTTCAATAGATTGCTACCAACTGCCGTGCACAGATAATTCAATACGCCAAACGTCCAAGCAAAGCATCAAAAGGTAAAGCGATCTGCTTTTGAAAAGCTGGCCGTTCTTGCAGGCGCGCATACCATGCGAGCACATTTGGTGGGCGTTCCACTTCCAGCCCCATGGCAAAGTAGCGATGCAGAATAGATCCGGCAGGAATATCTGCCATACTGAATCGTGTGCCTGCCAGATAATTTCTGGTCGCCAGATAGCCATCCAAAACGCGAAAATGCTTTTGACAGGATACTAGCAAATTGCTTATCGCTTTTTCATCGCGTTGTGCTGCAGGTGTACGGTAATAACTCCAAAAAAGGCGTATGAAGTCTGCCTGCAAGGTGGTGGCAGACCAATCCATCCAGCCATCGGCCAGTGCACGCTCCGCCACAGACTCTTGCCAAAGTGTAGCACTTCCATAGCGGGCTGCCAGATAACGTACGATGGCATTTGACTCCCAAACAACAGTATCGCCATCTTGCAGCACAGGCACCCGTCCGTGTGGATTCATGGCAAGAAATTCTGGCATATCCAAACCACCAAAGCTGCCGCCAGCATTTCTATGCTTGTAGGCCAGGCTCAATTCATCCAGTGTCCACAACACTCTCTGCACATTGTATGAAGTGTCCCTGCCCCATACAGTGATATTGCTTACATCCATATTACGCTCTCATGGTTTATGATTTTCTTCATCAACAAATCGCTACTTTCATCACAGTTGCGCTTTTTTCAAACTGGCCTGATATGCCTGTATGTGCGGCAACAGTGCGACTCGCCTCGTCAGACTGGCTGCGGACCAATATTGTTCCCTGTCGTAATACTGCGCCATCACAGGCGCATTACCAACCAACTTGACCCATGGTTGCTTTGATTCAGTATAAATATGGATGTCTGGCGGTAAATGATCTGGTCGATCCAATGTACCTACCCGCACAAATCGCAATAAGGGGCCGGCACCGGCATAATTGCTCCATATGGCAACACGACATGTAGGGCACCGGGCAAACAATTGCCCCTTGCCACTCGCTGAGGGGGTATCCACCATCTCTGGTTCTGCGCCAACATTCTGCAGGCGGTCTGCTTCTATTACCGCATTGAGTGCAAAGGCTGCGCCACTTTCACGCTGACACCAACGGCAATGGCAGCAATGCACGATCAAGGGCTCACTGAGCAGGCGATAGCGCAAATGCCCACAATCACAGCCGCCTTCAAGTGGATAAATGGATGCAGTCACCATTTTGGCTCTCCTGTCTGTGCCAGGCTTGATCCTGAATATGCGTTACAAATGCAAGCCAAAACGACCCAGACCAAGAATACCAATGAGGCCGATGGCAATGAGGTAAAGTGCAACGATAAAACTCACGAGTTTAGGTTTGATCAGGATGCATATGCCAGCAACCAGTGCGAGGATGGGCATGAGGGTCAGGTGTATGTTCATGTATGGCTATTTTATGGTTGAGCAAGTTGACGACTGATGGCAATCCTTCCTGCCATGCATACCATATAGTTCCACATAGCCATACTATGTTCAAGTCTCAAGCACATGTTTTTTGATCTTACTTACTCAGCACCTCCTCGACAATTTTTTGAATTTCTCCAGACTTTTTCATGTCCACCAGAATCTGATTCAATAAGCGTGAAAAATCAGCTTTGTAGGAATAACGGCCATTGTCACGGTTGGTGTATCCAAGATATGCCAATTCCTGACTGATCACGGCGGCTTCCACGATAACCTGGCTATTTTCGGCGTAGACGCCATCCGCCTTGATGCGTTCAATTTCCCAAAGGATAGAGAGACGGTCATTGAGATAACAATCTATGCGACCAAGCAAAAGTTTGAGTATATTCGAACGATTGCTGGGCGCCTGGTCTTCAAACATTTTGCCATCCTTGACAGCTTTCTTATATTTTTCACCTCCGACGTTAAAACCAGCGTTAACACCTACTTTCAGGCCGTAGAAATCATCTGGCCATGTTGGTGGATGTTTTCCGGTTTTTATCGCGCTCTCACGACAAAAAGCCACGACTTGCTCGCTTAACACTGGTTCTGAAAGAGTAATATAGGGGCGCTCTAAGGGACGGTCATAGGGTGGGAACAAAGCCAGGCCCTGCCCAGTTTCTATCAACATAAGTCCCCGCTTCCACGCCACTGGCTTGATTTGCACTTTATAGCCTGGCATGCGTTCGAATGCTTTACTGAAGATGGCTGGATAAACCCCTTTCGCCTCACCACCTTCTTTATACGAATAAGGCGGATAGGATTCATCTGCATAGACGCTCACTTCAATGACATCCGCAGCCGCCGCTGGCCCTGCCAAAGCAAACCCCAGCAAGAATATGGCCTTCATGAATATGGCCTTCATGAGCATTGTCCTTGTCGATTGAAAAACTCATCTTGTTCAGGTCTTCCAAAATAAGTCTAGCCAGCCAAAACCGCATATACAAGCCAAAGATAGTCAATCACAAATGAAAAACTGCAGACTATTACACAATTCACAAGCTTCCTGCTATCTTAGCAATCTTATTAACTTGCAATTTCATACATAACAATAATCCAACATCAGAGGAGAGCAAGATGGCGAACAATGCAACGGTACAAGGAATCGACGTGTCCCATTACCAGGGAACCGTGAATTGGACTGCGGTCAAGAATGCTGGCATAGGCTATGCCTTTGCTAAAGCCACTGACGGCAATACCTATGTTGATACGCAGTTCCAAACCAATTGGGCAGGAATCAAGGCAGCAGGCCTGCTACGTGGCGCCTATCATTTTTATGAAAGCAATGACGACCCGGTAACGCAGGCAAATAACTTCATCAAGACAGTGGGCAGCCTGGCAACTGGCGATTTACCACCTGTTATCGATATTGAAGCTTACAAGGGTGACTTTGGCAGCACCACACTGGTAGCAAACGTGCAGACCTGGCTTAACACCGTGGAGCAAGCATTGGGATGCACGCCCATGATTTATACCGGCCCGTCTTTCTGGAATCAATATATGAACAATTCCTTTTCCAGATATGCGCTGTGGGTCGCGCAGTATGGGGTAACCCAGCCTAAACTTCCCAATGGCTGGAGCAAATGGACTTTCTGGCAAAATTCTGAATCGGGGACAGTGGCTGGTGTTACTGGTAATGTTGATACCGACATCTTCGCTGGGTCCATGGCTGACTTGCAGGCTTTTGCCAGGAACAAATAAAGTATCGCGTGTAGCTGGCGGCAGGTGTTACACATCCATCTGCCCTGTATGCTTATCGCCTGGATTTGGAAATATCTTAGATTTTGTAGATGCTTATCATATTAGCCACGGCTTCCATGACTTTCTGGCGCAATTCTGGTGGCTCCAGCACTTCTGCATCACCGCCAAAGCGTAGAATTTCTGCACAGGCCATAGGCAGGGAACCAACCGGTATCGTCGCCGTGCACCAGCCTTCTGCATCAAGTTCACTGGATAACTGCATTTCAGAATAGACATAGGGCGACAAAAAAGCTTCCCGCCATTTCGCCCCCCTGGGTGACAGGCGTATGGTCGCGGTATTACCATGCATGCCCTGCTCCAGCCTTTCTGTGGATTTGCGCCAGTAAGCAGCCAGGTCAAATGGTGCTGGCCTGGGGAAATGCTGATCAAGTACGGCAATTTCCTGTATGCGCGAGATCCTGTAGGTACGAGGCATATCATCCACCCGCCCTACCAGATACCATGAGCCCCCTTTCATGACCATGCCCAAAGGTTCTAGCGTACGTTCTTTGACGCCTTTCCAGCTCTGGTAGCGTATATGTATGCGTTTCTGCTCCCAGACTGCGTCTGCCACCATGGGTAAATATTGCGGCTGCTCGGACTGAGAAAACCAGGCAGGTGCGTCGAGGTAAAAACGTGAACGCATTTCCAGCGCGCCTTCGCGCAAAGAGGCAGGCATGGCAGACAGTAATTTATTTTGCGCCGCCATCATGACCGAACCCAGACCCATATCGGTGGCCGCGCCTGCCAAACCGCTCATGAACAAGGCTTCTGCTTCTTTGGCTGACAAGCCATTCAATTGTGTACGGTAACCATCCAGCAAGCGATAGCCGCCACCAGACCCACGCTCGCTATAGATGGGAATGCCAGCCTCGCTCATGGCATCGATGTCGCGATAAATGGTGCGCAGGTTGACGGCACACTCCTCTGCCAACTCTGGCGCAGTGGCAAAACCACGGGCTTGCAGGATAGTCAGGATGGAGATCAGTCGGCTGGCGCGCATAGTTTTTACAAGATTTCCTGCATTATTTTCAAAATAGGAATGAATAGTAAACCAACCTGACAAAAGATGTCAGGTATAGAGGCATATTCTTATATCAACGGCCAGGCAATTCCGCCTGCGCCATGAAAAGAAAGGTCTTACCATGAACAATGCAGACAATATTACTCTGTTCTATGCCCCACAAACCCGCGCCACCGGTGTGCTGATTTTGCTGGAAGAGCTGAGCGCGACATATAACTTGCAAGTCTTGAACATGAAAGCTGGGGAGCAAAGGCAAAGTACTTATCTGGCGATTAACCCCATGGGTAAAGTACCAGCACTACATCACCGCGGTGAATTAATTACAGAACAAGTGGCGGTTTTTTTATACCTGGCAGATTTATTCCCTCAGGCGGGCCTGACCCCAACTTTGGACAGTCAGTTGCGCGGTCCTTATCTGCGCTGGATGGCGTATTACGCTGCCTGCTATGAACCGGCGCTGGTAGACAAGTTTGCGCAACACCCGCCAACAGCTCCTTCCATGTGCCCTTACAGTGATTTTGATACCATGCTAGACATCATCAAGGCACAATTGGAAAAAGGTCCCTATCTGCTGGGTGAGCAATTGACGGCAGCAGACATACTCTGGGGTAATGCCTTGCAATGGGGCACCATGTTCAAGCTCGTGCCCGAATCCCCCGTCATCATGGAATATATCCAGCGCATTTGCAGCAGACCCGCCTTTATCAAAGTCGGCTCCATGGATACTGCCTGGGCAGCCGAGCATGAGCGCTTGGCTAATGAGCTGAAAGCCGCCTGAATCAGCAAAAAAAAGGAAAGTAAATAGCTTATATTGGCCTGGATGAGTGTCCGGGCTATATAGCTTTGCGAAATACCCGAATGTCTTCCACCTGCTTTTGCTAAGAGCATAACTCCGCAACATATACACTCCTCCGATCTTCCGTAGAAGTTCCTTTATTAGCAAGATCAATACAGCCACCCGCACAAGACTTGCAAGCCCAAAGTGCCCAGGCACCGTCATACTTTTTAGATTCCAAGACAAATAATTTCCCGCAGAAAATACTGCAATCAGAGCGGAAAATATTTATTGCAACAAAAATAATTTATTCTTTCTCTCGTGGCACAATTACCGATTCAAATCTTGATATGCACACTTACAGAAAATTACCAAATAGCCAGCCGCAAACTGTTGTCTTGCAGGCTAGCTTTGGATAGTATCCGTGCAATAAAAAAGCCATACCCCCGAGGGAGAATTCATGCGTCGTATTTGGATCGTCACCGGCACTGTTGTCACAGTTGCCGCTGCTGCTGTCGCCTACCAGTTAAGTAAGCATTTGAAGGATTACCATTATGTTGGTACCCGCCTCATGGTGGATATGTCACAACCGGATGCCTTGATACGCACCACCAGTCTGTCGAAACTGCCTCGCGACTTGCTTCAAGTGCCTATCGCCAAAGATGTCTTGACCGAAGACCTGGCCTTTTATTACGAACAGAATGAAGACCGCATGGGTTTGAATGGTGCCGTCAAACGCATTGCCTACGAGCATGACCTCGACTGGCAAGACAAGCTGTATGCCAGCATTTTCAATGAGCCAGCTGAAGTTGCCTTCTGGCGCGATGGCAAAGGCGCCTTGCGCCACTATGCGGTTGTCATGCGCATGGGCTTGTTCAATAAAGCCTTGCAAGAAGCCGCCAAGGTCGCAATGAAAGATGGTCAGCTCAAACTGGCTGGCGATATCAGCACCAGCAATGGCAAAGCCCAGATCATGGCGCTGGAAGTCAATCCACGCCGCACCCTGCTGCTGATCAGCCAGGGCGATCGCGTCGTGGTCTTGTCTGATCCTGGTCTTTTATTTGATGACAAAAACGGTGTCGTGACAGAAGCCCGTGCTGCTGTTACCAAATGGCTGGAACATGATGGCGCACTGTCGCTGCAATTTGATCTCGACAATATTGCACCTGCGCCAGCCCAGGCTGCAGGCACGGCAAAACATACGATGGCGATAGGTGCACCAACCATGGCCCTAGGTTATGGCGCTTTTGTATCCGGCTTCAAGGGAGTGCGCTTTGACTTTGGCGGCAACTGGTCAACTTCAGTCTGGCTGGATTCCAAGAAGACTTCTTCTGCCCAGTTACTTGACCCTGCCTTGTGGACTGCCGCACCTGCCAACCCCAGCGCATGTATCACCGTGCCAATTGACTGGGGCATGGTCAATACCGTGTTGAAGGAAGCGGATGCCAAACCCAAGCTGCCAGATCAGGCACTGGCACCACTGTCCGGCCCTGGCCTGGCTTGCTGGTATCGTGAATCGAATTTGTATTCTCCAGTGTTTATCACCAAGCTGCCTTTGAACACCGCCAACCGCGATGCCACTTTGCAAGCCATGGCGACCTGGGCAATTGCCAGCGGTGAACAGGCGACACCAGGCAAAGGCACGACTAAGGCCAAGCCTGAGCAGAAACTATGGCGCAATACCAAAAGCATGGCTACGCTGGCCGCCAGCGGCGACTTTGTGGTGTTCTCGCCCGATGGCGGCCTGGTAGAAAAAGTGGTTGATACCATCGCGCGCAGCAATCCCAGCGTGGCTGACCAAAGTTCAGACACACAAAGTATGCTGGGTCTGATTACTCCGCGACCATTATCAGAAATGGCTCAGCGTGAAATCTATGCAGCCCTGTCCAAACCTGAAGATGCCAACTTCCTGGAAGCCGCAAAGACGCATCTGCCCGCCCGCATCAAAGCCTTGGCGACTTACCCGCCGATACGCCTGGAATTGAGCAAGGCACAGGCCAGTGGCAAAGCCTGGCAAAAAGTTGACTGGGTCAGCAAGGAGAAATCCAATTGAAACGCCGGCATGTACTGACTGGCATGCTCGCCACCAGCACCATGCTGGGCTGGCACAGGCTGGCGCTGGCCAATAAGCTCACAGCACCTGCTGTGCCATTGCCTGCCGTAAATGCTACCAAAGCTGGAACAACTACAGCTCCTGTCGTCACAGCACCAACCGCTGCACAAACATTAACGCCAGCCCAGTCGCGCAGTTGCCGCGCCTGGATGACACGCATCATTGCCGCCCAGTTGACTGCAGGCCCGACACCGCGCTGGCAGCAGCGTGATTGCGTGGGTCTGGTGCGTTTTGCTGTGGCAGAATCCCTGCGCGAGCATGATGAAAAATGGAAGCGGGCGAATGGCATGCTGGGCACTGCCCTGCCGCCAGAAATTGATCTCGATCAAAGCACGCAATCAGTGCGCCACCAATGGCGGCTGGCTGACGGCACGGTCTCAGCCTACGTCAGCGCCATAGAAATGGTGCAGGAAAATGCCAGGTTCCGTGGCAAGGACTGCAATCTGGCGTCCCCCGGTGACCTGCTGTTCTATGACCAGGGCGACGCCCAGCATCTGATGGTGTGGATGAATTCTTACATCGCCTATCACACTGGCACGGTCACACCCAGTGACAATGGTCTACGCGCCGTCAAGCTACGTGACCTGCAAGCCTGGCGCGATACGCGCTGGCACCCTACCCAAGAGAATCCCAATTTTGCTGGCGTGTATCGCCTCAATTTCTTGTCCGCCTGAAAGCGCCCAATGAAAGCTACATTAAAACAATCCCGCTATCTCACCTTTTTGACTGCACTCTGTGCACTCTTGCTCTTCCTGCCTGCGACCGCACAGGATGGCAGCGGTGGCTCCTCTTTCTTCCTGCTCAGTGATGCAGCCTATGGCTCTGGTGATAATGCCATGGTGCGACTGGAAGCCCAGGACATGGGGCAGATTTCTGAACTCGGCGGTGTTGACGTCTATGTCTATAAAGTCAAAGACCCGCTGGAATTTTTAAAGGCGCAAAAGAATTTGCACCGCATTGATGCCCAGGGCAATTACAAGGGCAAAGGCGTGTCCGATGCGCTGGCTCGCACCTGGGATAACTGGTGGGATGCTTCACGCCGCATGTGGCGCAAACTGTTTTCATCCGATGCCAGAAAAGCCGTGACCACCCAGGCACCAGAAACACGCCTGCACCCGCTGGTCAAAGCAGCTACACCGCAGCAGATGAACCCGCTGTACCAGCCGCTGAAAGCACATACCCTGGTTGACAGCTTCCGCTACCCAGTGCATATCGCCCAGCCTGTACAGCCACCCAAAGGTGTCAAACTGGATGGCAGCAGCAGTGAATTCATCATCTCACCAAAAGGCAATGTACTGATACCTCTGGGTAAAAAAGAACCCGGTCTGTATCTGGTCGAAGCCATGGTCGGTAGCTATCGTGCTGTGACTTTGGTGTTTGTCTCTGACTCTATCGCTGTGACCAAGGTATCGAGCAAACAAATGCTGGTCTGGGTCGCTGATCGCCGTAGCAGTCAGGCCGTAGCAAATGCCAAGACCGTGTGGACAGACGGCGCAGGCATCCTGAGTACAGGTGCAACAGATGCCAGCGGCATCGTTAATTTTGAACGTGATGCGCCTGAAAAAACTTATGTATATGGTGAAGACAGCAAAGGCGGCGTGTTTGTCGCAGAAAATTATTATTACGATAGTGAAATCTATAACACCAAGCTGTATGCGGTGACTGACCGCCCTTTGTATCGTCCTGGTGAAACTGTGTATGTGAAATTTTTGGGGCGTACTTTTGTGTCAGCTCGTGAATCCACTCCTATCACCGCAGGTGAATTGAAGTTGCAGGTATTTGATGCAAATGGCTTCCCGGTCGCAGCACAGACCCTGCAAATGACACCGCAATCTGGTGGTGATACGGTATTCCAGTTGCCAGACAATGCCGTCGCAGGTGGTTATGAATTGCGTTTCAGCTACAAGGGTAATAGCTATGGCGCTGCCTTCCGTGTGGCTGAATACCAGAAGCCGCATTTTGAAATCAATGTCATGCCCGGCAAAAAAGATTACAAAACCAACGAAGAAATCAAGGGCAAGCTGCAACTGGTTTACCCCGATGGCAAGCCTGTCGTCAATGCCAAGGCAGACCTGACAGTCCGCGCCCAGCGCCTGACTATCGTTGAAGGCGATCTGGGTTACGCAGGCCAGTTCCCGGTACAGATGAGCACGACCACATTTACGACCGATAGCAACGGTTTCGTTGAATTCAAACTGCCAGCAGCAACTGAACCTAGTCGTTATATTTTGTCGGTGCTGGCTACTGATGGCGCTGCTTACCGCGTACGTTCTACCAAGGAGATACTGGTGGAACGTAGCGCTGGCACCTATAGCCTGAAGGCAGAACGCGCCTTCTGCGCCGTTGGTGAAAACATGAACTTCGCGCTGACTGCCCTGCCTGTACCTGGCAATACCGTCAGCACAGTCAGTGCGCCAGCAACATGGGACTGGGTAAGACTGGAAAACCAAAAGAAATCAAACGGAAAGCTCGCCAATACTGGTAAATTGACACTGGCTTTTGCTGAACCTGGTACCTATACCCTGTCTGTACGTGATGCAGCAGGCAATATCCTTGGCGCGACTTCGCACTATGTCAGTGGTGCAGGAGTCAGTGCACCTCAGGGCTCGATAGAAATGGTGTTTGACAAGACCAGCTACAAGCCAGGTGAAACTGCCAGTGCGTTGATCACCTTCCCTCAGCAAGTCGATCAGGCATTGTTCACGCTGGAACGTGACAAGGTAGAAAAAACTGCCTTGATGAATGGTGTCAACTCGAATACCAGCGGCTGGCTCAGTGCCAAGCGTCTGTCACCGATGCAATGGAAGGTAGAACTGCCTGTGCAGGATACCTATGGTCCCAACATCACCCTGTCTGTGGTGTATGTCAAAGGTGCCGACTATGTTTTCCAGAACCTGGGTTTGAGAGTTGAACAACCACGTATCAACGTGGCCGTCAAAGCCGACAAGGCCGTCTATGCGCCAGGTGACAAAGTCACGCTGGACCTGACTGCCATGGTCGATGGCAAACCAGCCGCAGGCAGCCAACTTACTGTTGGTGTCGTCGATGAAATGATCTATGTATTGCAGCCTGAAATTGCACCAGATATTTCTGACTTCTTCTATCACCCGCGTCGTAATAATGTGCGCACCTCGGCCAGCCTCTCTTTTATCGCCTATGACCTGGCCGTGCCGCCATCCAAACTGGCCTTGCCTGCCAACGGGCAAACCCATGAGCGCGCCATCAAGGTATTGGAAAGACCACGCCGTGAAGACAAGGACACCGCCTTGTGGCAACCGAATGTCACGACTGACGCCACAGGTCGTGCCCGTTTGACTTTCACCATGCCAGACTCCCTGACACGCTGGCGCATTACTGTGCGTGCGACGGAAGCTGGTGGCAATGTAGGTCAGAACATCGCCTACGTACGTTCAGACAAAGACTTTTATGTAAAATGGACCAGCCCGAACTGGATGCGCGTGCAGGATGCACCGAATGCCAGCGTTGCCATCTTCAATCAGGGTAACCAGGACGCCAGTGCCAACCTGAATATCACAGGTTCCGGCGTCAACAAACAAGAAAGCCTGAAGCTGAAACCTGGTGCGAATTTTATCTCGGTGCCTTTGAAAGCCAATGGTCTCGACAACAAGATAGACCTGTCACTGGCTGTAGGCGGCAAGACTGTTGATGCACTGAATGTGCCACTGAAAGTTGTTCCTGTGCATTGGCTGAGCCAGCGTTCGGTCAGCGTACCTGTGACTGGCAAGGAAACAGTCTTGAAGCTGCCGCCTGATGCCAGCAACCTGCAACTGCAATTTGCTGACAGCGCCAGCACGCAGTTCCGCCGTTTGATGGATGACCTGATCGACTATCCATATGGCTGTGTCGAACAAACGTCCAGCCGTCTCATCCCTTACAGCCTGGCCTTGCAATCAACTTTGCCTAGTGAAGAAAGACTGACTGCACAATTGACGCAAAGGCTGTACAGCTACCGCTTCCGTCTGGCGCAAATGGCCGGGCCAAACGCGACTTTTGGCTGGTGGAGTGTGCCAGAAAAAGATGGCGATGCCCTGCTGACCACCTATGCCTACTATGCTGACTGGCATGCCAGCCGTGCCTTGAAACTGTCACTGCCAGAAGGCCATTTTGACCGCCTCAATGATGTCTACCGCAAGGACGGCGTCAAGCAATCACACTGGCAGCGTGCCCTGATGCTGTACTGGATGCAGGACATGGGCTTGCCAGTAAAATCCATGGCAGAAGCCCTGAGTGAAGAACTGGGTGCCAAAGGCGCGTTTGCCAAACCTGTCGTGATCACCCCGCGTTCAGGCATGAACAGCATGATCTTTGCCAACAAGGATGATGATGTACAACATGCCATGAGCACCTTGCTGGCTGCCTACGTGGTACAGCAAAGCAAGGGCAACCTGACAGGCATTACCGTCACGACCTTGCCAGAAGCCGCAGCCCGCGTACACCAGGCCGACCTGCCTTTGGGTGAAGCCTTGCTGATACTGACAGGTAAACGCCCGGCCAGCGATGCTGCTGCCGTACTGGAACGTGTCAGGTCAGAGTCGCCTACCATAGACCGCGCCCTCGCCCTGCTGTGGACTTACCGCGCTCTCGGTGGCAAGTCTGGCAGCAATGATCCTTTGTTGCGCAATAATATGGCCAAGGTAGAACTGGAAGCTGGCTGGTTGCCACGCGAAACCATCACAGGTCAAAGCGTGTATCGCTGGAATACCACAGCCGCGACGCCAGCCCCATCTGTAATCAAAATGGTGTCCAACCCAAGCGCAGGCATGATCGCCATTGCCCAGTTCGACAGCCGCGAGCCAGAAAAATCCAGCCTGCCAGTGAAAGTGGAGCGCCGTATTTACCGCCTGGTACCAGAAGCACTACCAACGCCAAGCAGTGCCAGCAAACCTGCTATCAACCCAGCTACAGGTGCGCCTGTGCAGCCTGTCGCAGGCAAAGCCGGCTTCAAGCTGGAATTGCTCAGTGACGGTGCAGCACTGAAAACAGATGAAGTTTATCTCGATGAAGTGGTACTCACCCGCACATCTGGCCCTGAACTGAACTTTGGCATTGTTGAAGTACCTCTGCCACCCGGCACCTCGGCTGACCGCTCCACTTGGGGTATCAGCCTGCGTTACCCTGGCGGCAAAGATATGGAAGCAATGGAACGTGCAAGCTACGAGCAGACACCACGCGGTTATGCCGTGCCAGTGGATGCACTGGATGGCCAGGTCGTGATACGTCATCTGGTGCGCGCAGCACAAACCGGTAAGTTCGCCCTGCCGCCAGCACGCTACTACCGCATGTACCAGCCAGAGCAGAAAGCCTTTGAGGATAAGCCACGTGCGTTTATGGAAATCCGCTGATTCTGCCTGCAAAGCGATCAGCACCATCATGCTTGCCAGCGCGACAGTAGTCACGCTGGCTGTATCTGCACAAGTTGCGCCAGTTGCTCATGCCGCAGATGCAGCCAGCACAGCCACGGTCGCCTGGCTGCGGGATGGCCAGGTGGAAGTGCGCTCCCTGAATTCTCAAGACAACAAAATCGCAGAACAAAAGATACCCCTAGGTAGCTTGTGGAAGTTATTTGTCTACGCTTACCTGCAGGACAATCATGTGCAGGAAGTTGCCTATACCTGTACAGCAAAAAAATATTTGCGCAAGAATGTACGTGAAGAACAAGAAAAAAACGAAGACCTGTATTGCTGCGAACCCGGTGAACAGGTAGAACGCGACTCTGCCCTGGCACGCTCTTGCGCGCCCTATTTTTCACCAGCACGCTTAGGTGTGAATGACAAGGCATGGAAAAGCTACTGGCAAACCCGCAGTGACGCCAATTGGCTGCAACGTACAGCGCAATTGCAGCCCGACACCCAGGTCAGCGTAAAAGAACTATTGGAAACCCTGAATAAATTCTCACCACAAGCCCGCGCTGCTGCCCGCACAGCCTTGCTGGAAACAGCGGTACAGGGCTATGGCCGCGAAGCCTGGACACAACTGGGTACAGGCATACGTTACAAAACCTATTCCTGGCATTTGCCTGACAACACTGCCTTTGGTGGCGCAGCAGGCTGGCTGGCAGATGGCACGCCGTTCTGGTTTGGTGCCCGTGGTTCCAGCCGCTCTACCCTTACCACCTGGGCCAGTGCGCTGGCAACGACCCTGCCCACTCCTCGCTGGACAGGCATCAATAATATTGACAATGTAGGTGACGAAGCACATTGCGTGGATGTGGACTTTTTTGCGCGCTACCCATTGCGCGAAGTATTGTCTGCAACTGCATTTGCAACAAACACTCCTGCACGTGCAGGTACACTGTCCGGCAAATACAAGCTGCAATTCGTCAACGGCAATGCCCTCGATATCAATAGCAATGGCAGCCTGACACTGCAACGCTTACCCGGAATGGCACCACAGATCACCGGGCGCGTCAGCATCAACGAATATGTCGCCCGCGTCATTGACCGTGAAGGTGACGCCAGCAATATACAAGTCTCCCGCAGTCTGGCGATTGCAGCACGTAGCTATCTGGTACAAAACGCTGCTCTCGATCATGGCTGCTGGCGCATTGCCGACAGCACTACCCGCCAGCGCGTCAGCGCCAATGCACCCAGCGATGCTGCCCTGGCCGCAGCCTGGTTCACTGACGACCTGATACTACAAGGGGCAAACGTGCGCTATCACAATGACAGTGCGGGCAATAACCGCATGTCATTGAAAGAAGCGACTAAGCAGGCAAACCAGGGCTGGAATTTTGAGCGTATTTTAGCCACCAGTTATCCCCAGGCCAACATCGCCAGCTTCAATGGCAAGTCTGATTGCAAGCCACTGGTAGCAGCGCAAACCTGGCTAAGTAATGCCAGCAACAAGTGGCAAAGCGTATTGCGCCGTGAGCCTGGCTTTGAGCATCCAGATACACCGCCAGCCATCTGCTCGCTGACTAGCGGCAATCCCTATTCAGACCAGAAGCGCATGCGCATCTACGCCCGCGGCTGGCGCAGCCTGGATGAGCGCATCACCCTCGCCCATGAGTATCTGCATCTCGCTTTACGATTTCATCCGAACGGAGCCAATGAAGACTATGTAGAAAAACTGGCACGCCGTCTCATAGAAGGAACAACATGATCAAGTTTCCCCCAAAACGACTCACTCTCTGCATGGCCAGCAGCCTGCTCGCTGTTTTCCACATGAGCGCATCGGCAGATTCCAATATAGAACTGCCGCGTGGCGGCTGGCGCAATAGTGGTGGTGAAGCTGCAGGCTTTAAACAGCCTGTGCACTACCCTGCATCTTCAGTCAACGCTGAG
This sequence comes from Undibacterium sp. JH2W, assembly GCF_049340425.1. Classification (NCBI taxonomy): domain Bacteria; kingdom Pseudomonadati; phylum Pseudomonadota; class Betaproteobacteria; order Burkholderiales; family Oxalobacteraceae; genus Undibacterium; species Undibacterium sp. JH2W. The sequence continues at coordinate 175,422 of NZ_JBMPOT010000007.1, forward strand.
GGTCAGAATGAAATGACACTCATCAAAGGCCGTATCAGTACCAACAACAAGAAAAAACCGGGCAAGCTCATCGTCAATGGTGCAGCCATGCCGCTGGCTATTGGTGAAGGTGGCGAATTCTCCCGCCCTTATTCCTTCAGTTCCGGCTCCAATAATGTGGAAGTGCGTAGTCCCGATGGCAGTGAAGTTAAACGCGTACAGTTTTTTGATACCAATACCAGCCGCCCGAATGCGCGCCTGCGTGTAGTCTTGTCCTGGGACAGCGATGGCACAGACCTGGACTTGCACGTCATCTCACCGGATGGCCAGCATGTGTTTTACGGTAACCGCGTCGTGCCAAACGGTGGTGCGCTCGATGTCGATGTCACTACGGGCTATGGACCTGAAATTTATGCCAATACGGCGCCGCCCAAAGGCACTTATCACGTCTACGTGAATTACTATGGCAGCGGCGGCAATGAAAAAGACCTGACCATCGCCAGGGTTGCCATCATCAGCCAGGAAGGCACGCTCTCAGAAAAACAGCAAAGTTTTCAAGTGCCCATGCGCAAGCCTGGTGAGCTGACCCTGGTTAAATCCTTTACCTATCCGTAATGATCATGCAAACGATGTTGAAACCTGCTCTGCTGGCTTGCACGATGTTCGTCGCTGCCGCCAATTGTGTAGCTGAAGACCAGCCCACCATCAACAGCCCGCGTGGCGGCTGGAACTATGGCGGCCTGACTGATAAATCTGGCGATACGCGCGCCTCTTATCCCATGCCACCTATAGACCGTGGTACACAAAAAAACCGTACTCTCATAGAAGGCCATATACGCGATGCTGGCAAACAGCGCAAGCATACCCTCATCGTCAATGGCAACCCCATGGTACTCAACTATGGCACGGATGGCCGCTTTGAACGCCACTATGCTTTTGGCAGTGGTTCGAACAATATGGAGATCAAGGGGCCGGATGGTAAGAGCCTGCAACGTGTGCAATATTATGAAGCCAATACTCAACAGCTATCGCCGCAGTTGCGCATCATCTGCTCATGGGATGCGCCAGAGGCAGAAGTTGACCTGCACATTATCACGCCAGATGGCCAGCATGCTTTCTATGCTGCACCCATACTGAATGGCGGTGGTGGTCTCGATGTGGATAGCGTCGATGGCCCTGGCCCGGAAATGTTCACTACCATCGCCCCGCAGCACGGTGCTTACCATGTCTTCGTCAACTACTGGGGCAATTTTGGCGCAGGCGGATATAACTTTGATGAGGGTCAACGCAAGCAAGCCATCATCACTACCCGCGTCACTCTGGTGTTTTATGAAAACACGGCGAGAGAAAAACGAGAGAGCTTTGTCATTCCTCTGCGCAAGATAGGGGATTTGAATTTGGTGAAGTCATTCATGTTTTAAATAAAGCCAGACGCATCCATTGAACTACCTTGCACATTTATAAATTTCTTCCTTCAAGTTGCGCAGTTTATTCAAGTCGCCAACTTTTTTTTCAGTGATGCTAACGATTTAATCCTCAGGAGTAAATCGATGAAGCAGCTATTCTCTTACTGGTATGCGCCAGTATTTTTCTTTTCTTTTATAGGCCTAGCCACCTGGATGCTGCCAGCCTTTTCCTTGTCCAGCTTTTACCTGATCCCCTTGCTGTTACTGGCGATAGCTATTTCTTTTGTGGCAGAGCTTTATCTCCCTTATGAACAGCAATGGAATCTCGCGCACAATGACAGGAAGCGCGATACCCTGCACGGCCTGGTCAACGAGCTGTTTAACATACTGGGCCTGGCATTGATACCCAGTCTTGGCGGCTTGATACCTGTGCTGAATCTGTGGCCAGGCAACTGGCCACAGGCACTGCAATTAATACTGGCCATCGTCATTGCAGACTGCGGTATTACACTGGCACATTTTTTCAGTCACAAGATAGATTTGCTGTGGCGCTTTCATGCTGTACATCATAGCTGCCTGCGAATGTATGGTTTTAATGGCTTGATGAAACACCCTTTGCATCAGGCGATAGAGGCATTGGCGGGCATTCTGCCCTTGCTCTTGATTGGCATGCCTATGCAGATCACTGTGCTATTGACGTTCGCGATTGCCATACAATTACTGCTCCAGCACTCCAATGTCGATATCCAGATGGGAATGTTCCGCCATGTATTTGCCTGGGCACCATTACATCGTTTTCATCATATGAAGTATGGTGAAGCAGGCAATGTCAATTTCGCTCTGTTTTCTCCCGTATGGGATCAAATGCTGGACACTGCGTTTTATCCAGATTCCCGACTGACTAGCTGCGATCTTGGCATAGGTAGTCAGCCTGATTATCCCGTCGCTTATAGCCAGCAGCTAAAAGAGCCATTCCGCAAGAAGCAAGTGAAAAAGGATGCTGTACTTTCGCCTTCGTTCATGCCGCAACCACGCCATGATGGATGACTTTAATCAATCAGCTGCAAATGCATATGGCTGATGCTGTGATCAGCCCTTACCCCAAACATGCTACGCATGGTACGTGAGAAATGAGCAGAATCAGCAAAACCTGCAGCATGCGCAGCAGTGGTGAGATTCTGGCCTTCCAGAGTAGTCGCAATCGCCAATCGCAAACGCCGCCACAGCACCAGTCTGCGTACTGGCAAGCCCAGTTGCGCACTGAACAGGCGCTCTAACTGGCTCAGCGAGACATGCACATCATCCGCCAGCTTGCTGGCAGAAATCTTGCCAGACAAGAGCCTGTCCACCTGGGCCAGCGCGGTTTCTACCCGTGCATCCAGAACCGGCTTGCGTGTGGCAGTTTGCAAGGCAGCCATCAGTGTCGGCAACGATGGTTCAGTTTTTTCCATACTGGCTAACAATTCCTGCCCATTGTAAGCATAGGGTTCAGCATAGACAGAGTAATGACTGGCCAGTGGTGCCAGGATGGCGTGGCTGCACATGGATTCTATCCAGATACGAGTATCAGTGATGACTCTGGATTCCAGCGCCACACTTGCAGGCATATCCGGCGAGAGTATCAGTTGATGGGCGTGGTGCGCATGTACGGCACTCACGCCCAGGGCGCCATGCAGGACGGCATAGTCTTTCGCCAGCCATAATTCGCCATCCCAGTTACTGTCTTTCATCTGCCAGCTTTCCACAATTGAGCAAACCTGGTGTTCTGCTTTATACCCGGGTCACTTTCCGGAAATCCCGAGGCCGAAAACCCATCAATGCCAGCGCAACAAAATAAGTCACTGCGCAAGAGGTCATCACAAAACCCAGCGCAGCCATGCGCAAAACCGGGGTATGGCGCATCTCCAGCCAATGGAACTGGTCTTTAGTCCATAAGGCAACACCAGCCATCAACATCAACGCAGCAAGCAATTTAAGCAAGAACATGGGCCAGCCTTTTCTGGGCTGGTAAATACCGCGCTTGCGCAAACCTGTGTACAGGAAAGTCGCATTCACACACGCCCCCAGCCCCACAGACAAGGCCAGGCCAGCATGGGCAAAATAAGGAACAAAGACATAGTTCAATGCCTGAGTCACCAGCATGACAACCACAGCAATTTTTACTGGTGTACGTATATCCTGCTTGCCGTAAAACCCAGGAGCCAGGATCTTGACGACAATCAGGCCTAGCAAGCCCACACCGTAGGCGACCAGGGCATTGGAGGTCATTTGTACTGCGTGATCCGTGTATTTACTATAGTGATACAGGGTTGCAGTCAGGGCTTCAGGTATGGTGGCCAGCCCCACTGCCGCTGGCAAGGCCAGCAAGAAAGTTAAACGCAAGCCCCAATCCAGCAAGTCTGAGTACTCTGCGGCATCACCATCAGAATGCGCCTTGGCCAGGCCAGGCAATAAAATCGTCCCCAGGGCCACGCCCAGTAAGGCGGTAGGAAATTCCATCAGGCGATCAGCATTGGCCAGCCAGGTCGTGCTGCCTGTCGTCAGGCTGGAAGCAATGCTGGTATTGATGGCAATGCTGATCTGGGTCGCTGAGACTGCGACTATCGCTGGCACCATATTGCGCACGATACGGCGCACCCCCTCATCCTGCCATGCCGTACCCACGCGAAAGCTGATCTTCGGCAGCATGCCTATCTTGACCAGGGCTGGGACCTGGATGGCCAGTTGCAAAACACCACCGACAAACACTGCAATTGCCAGTGCATAGATGGGTTGAGCCAGATAAGGTGCAAGGAATAAAGAACCTGCAATGGAAGACAGGTTATATAAAACCGGCGTAAATGCAGCCACCTTGAATTCACGCCAGGTATTCAGAATACCGCCCGCCAGCGCCACCATGGACATGAAGCCTATATACGGAAACATGATACGTGTCATGATGATGGCAACATTGAATTCAGTTGCCCGGCCTACATAACCTTTGGCCATGAAGTACAACAATATGGGCGCACCTATGATGCCCAGCACGCAGGTGAGCACCAGTGTCCATGTCATCAGGGTGGCGACATGGTCGATCAGGTCCTTGGTAGCGGCTTCACCCTGTTTATTCTTGTACTCTGCCAGTATGGGCACAAAGGCTTGCGAAAAAGCCCCTTCGGCAAACATGCGCCGCAACAGATTGGGGATGCGGAAAGCAATATTGAATACGTCAGTATAGGCATCGGCACCAAAGCGAGTGGCAATCAATACATCACGGGCCAGGCCAGTGAGGCGTGACAGCATGGTCATGCCACTCATGGCAGCGAGGGTTCTTAATAGATTCATGGTCCGGCATTATACTTTGTCGTGCTGCCAGAGGCATATTTGCAGCACCGGCATCACTCTCCGACGTCAGAAAATTAACATTATTACCATATCAGCTAAAAACCGAGTATTTACTGATAGCTGGCAATTTCATTAATTCATCTTTGATCTCTTGCATGACAGCTGACCAGTCACCCGAGTATTTCTGGCGGAACAAACGCATGACGGCGGGATACCAGAGGCTGTCTGCCCTGTCCTTGAGCCAGCGCCAGTCTGCCTGGTAGGCAGGCAACATGAGCCAGCAAGGCTTGCCTAAGGCACCTGCAAGATGTGCCACGGCAGTATCTACTGTTATCAGCAAATCCAGTTGCATGATGATGGCTGCAGTATCAGCAAAGTCCCTGATATCAGATCCCAAACTAGTCAAGGCCAGGGGCATGTCAGAAGCTGCCCCCACCCCTTCAGCTTTTTGCAGACTGAACCAATGCACACCCGGTATGTCGACCAAGGTTTTGAACACAGCAAGATCATGTATGGAGCGATAGCCATCATTGTCAAAAAGTGGATTACCCTGCCATACCAGGCCTATGCGCAAATGCTTGTCAGGACCTTGCATGCGGGCAGCCCAGTGTTGCACATCCTGTGGATGGGCATGCAAATAAGGTAGCTTGGCAGGAATGCTATCGATTTGCGTATGGAATAATCCCGGCAAGCTGTACATAGGCACCCAATAGTCACAGGCACTGCCAGGGATATTTTCATCATAGGCAAAAACCTCATCCAGCCCTTCCAGGCTGGCAAACAGTCTTTTCAGTGCAGGATGGCAAAGGCAAGTGACGCGCGTGGCACCTGCCTGTTTTAACAGACTGGCGTAGCGGGTGAACTGTATGGTGTCGCCGTGGCCTGATTCAAACAGGATGATGATGGATTTACCGCGCAGTTCTTGCCCTTGCCACCGCAGGGCATGAGGCTGCTGACTCAGGTAATAATCCAGTATGGCAGGCGCCTCACGCGCCTCCAGCATGTGCCAGCCTTCGGCATAATGACCTTGCCGCAGTAACAGATAGGCCAGGTTGAAGGCTGCCTTGCGATACGCCGGGTCCAGTTCCAGAGCCCGGCGATAGCAGGCTTCAGCTTCAGTTTCATGCAGCGTACTGGCCAGCAAGACACCCAGATTACACAACGCAAAGATTGAATCAGGATGTTGCAGCAAGACTTGTCTGTATAACTGCTCAGCCTCAGCAAAACGCCTTTCTTGTGCCAGCATGACACCGTAGTTCAAACTGATTTGCACATTATCCGGGGCAAGCAGGCGGGCGCGCTGATAAGCTGCCCCAGCCTCTGCATACCGTTTTTGCTGCTGCAACAACCAGGCAAGATTGGCATGCACCTCAGCCAGGTCAGGCTCCAGTTGCAAGGCCAGGTGAAAACTGTTTTCGGCGGCATCCCACTGCCCTTGTGCCATCTGGTGATTAGCCTGATAAAACAGGGATTCGGCAGTATCAGTTTTCATGCGCGTAGCAGGGTTGCCTGGAATCTCATTATTATAGGAGCGCTTTAAATCCAGGCTCGCATATTTTTGTTCTACATTTGTTAAACTGTACAGGTAAAAAATTGCACGCCCTTGTCCATGAGTATCCCCACTACTTTTCACGCGGAGCCAGTTATGCCACGATTTAATCTATCAGTTCCAGGTCCCTTGCGATTATTGGCTGTCAGCCTGCTGGCCCTGGGCTTGCAGGCCAATCTCAGTCTGGCTGCCACACCCAAAGCCATCCCCAGCCTGGAAGACGCCGCCAAAAACCTGAAAAACAGTGGCTTTCAAGGTCTGGTCTTTGCCGCCCGTGGCGATAAGGTCTTGCTGGAGAAAGGCCTGGGCAAATTCACCGACACCAGGCAAAGCTTCCGCTTCGCCTCCATCACCAAGCAAATGACGGCCATCCTGGTCATGCAGGAAGTGGAAGCCGGGAAATTGCAACTGGATCAAAGCCTGGGCACTTACTGGCCAGACTACCCCAATGTACAGGCCCGCAGTGCCACCCTGAGGCAATTACTGACCCATTATTCCGGTCTGTATAATGAAATGATCAATCCTGCAGTACACATGATGGATGCCAATAGCGGCGACGACATACAAAATTTTGCCACTGGCCTGTGCGCGGGCCCAGCCAATGCCAAACCAGGCAGCAAATTTGACTATAACAATTGCGATTACATCGTCCTTGGTGCCTTGCTGGAAAAAATCAATAAGCAAAGTTTTTTAAGCTTGCTGCAACAGCGTATTTTTAGCCCGGCTGGCATGCAAAGCGCGGCTTACTATACCGCGGCCCAGCCGGATGTCAAAACCCATGTGCATGGCATCCTGGGTGGCAAGCCTGAACCAGCAGTGAATTTTGCCAGCTATGGCCCGGCTGGTTCCAGCTTTGGCACCCTGGCGGATTTATATGCTTTTGACCTAGCCTTCATGCGCGGCAAATATCTGTCTGCCAAAAGCCGCGACGAGATGGTCAAACCAAATAATGTTGGTGGTGCGATAGGTGTCTGGTCTTATCCCTTCAAGGCCAGCGATACAGGCAACCCGCTCATGATAGTCGAGCGCCAGGGCTGGATAGCCGGGGTACGTATCTTGAACCTGGTGGATTTGCAAAACCAGAATATCCTCATCATCGTCAGTGCCGATGGTGACCTGGATCTCTCGCAAACCTGGGCCAACAAGGGCATTGCCGCCGATTTATTGCGCTCATTAATCAATACACGCCAGCCATAATTAAAAAAACCGGGTGTCGCTTTTTTTGCAGACACCCGGTTTTTAGCTAAATTCCAAGCTTCCCATTAATCAAGGATTTCTTTTCGCCACTTCATTACCAACATAACCACCGCCTACTGCACCGGCAATCGTCGCCAGTGTACGGCCATTGCCATTACCTACCTGGCTACCAATCAAACCACCAAGTACTGCACCTACACCTATGCCCACCGGGCTATTCTGAGCCTGTGCTGGCTGGGTATGATAAGTCCTGGCTGGCTCTGTATAGGTACGCGCAGGCTGATGATGGCTGCTCTGTGCCACTCTGACTGGAGCCGGTGCGACATAGGCATTCTGCGCAGTATTCGCATAATTTACTGCTGGAGGATTCGTATTGTTGACATTATTGGCCAAGGGCAAAGAGGCATTATTGGCTGAATAGCCCAGGTTGGTATTGTTGTCCATGGCTGGCACAGCATTGCCCGCCGGGCTTACCGTACTGTGAGAACTTGGCAACACGCCTGTCAGGGCAGCAGCACCTAATAAGCTGACCAGAATGACAGAACAGGCTGCGCCTGCCACGAGTGGGTGTATGCGCTTGTTGGTAGTGGATACTTCCATGGTGCTCTCCTTCAGTTTAGTGATGACTCATGCACCAATAACGCGCCAAGCTGGCAAAAAGAAGACCCACATTATGTTACGGCGGTAAGCAAATGTAACAGGACAGGCATCCCAGAAGTATTAACAACCTGTACTTTTACGCTTGCTGACGAGTTTCAACAACTCCCCTTTTGCCGCTTGCCCGGATAAATACAAATGTAATTCCGTGACATTGTATTCATTGGATGCGTCTACGATGAAATCAAGCTTGCCATCATGATCAAGATCACCGATCCAGATAAGACGGCCATTATTGTCGCCATCCTGGTTTTCTACATGGTCAAACAAGTATTGTTCCCTGCCCTCATGTCTGAAATAGATTTTACCTTCCCGGTTTTGCAGGCTGTATTCACTGCCCTGTAAATGCATGATTCTTTCCTGCCCCAGCGATGGCAACGTAGTCAACTCAAACTCTTCATCAACAGAGCCGCTAACCAACTTCATTTCATCCGATAAACTAACTCGCCCCGCCTTTAAACCAGGGTCTGACAATAAAATCCTGACATTGGATAAACTCGTACTCACCCGCACACCTGCCCCGGATATGGGATCAGGCACATTTTTGAAGCGAGGTTTGGTCGCGACCAGACGCCACCCTCTACCCATTTGCTGCAAGCCCAGCCACGGCCCATTCTTGTCGACCTGGGCTTCGCTGGCATGGTAGTCTTGAATTTCCAGGATTTCAGAAGCCTGGGCATGCAGGCAGCAAGTAGCAAACAAAAAGGCTGCAGATAATGTTGATGTGCGCATCGCTATCTCCAGAAAAGAGTGGTCGAGATTTTAAGCACTTACTTTTTCGTGTACAGGCCATCGAATGCCACTGACCATATACCCTTGGCGTCAGTGGATTCCCATAACTGCCTTACTGAACCATTTGCATTGGGTGTCCAAGTAATGCGATGCAGGACTCTATGTCCTTCCGCTGCGAGGTTCTGCCCTTCCAGCACCATCTTGCCAGCTTGCAGCCGGCCTTCCAATAAGAGTAGAGTGCCACTATTGTCTACCCAGGTCTGATGCCAAAGCTGGCGCGGCGTGTCGTAGATATTCAGGCTCTCGCCACTATAGCCGCGTCCGGTAGTATATTTTTCATGGATGACGCAGCCATCATATTCACGCTTGATGCTATTCGTCCCCGCCAGTTTACCGTCGGGCGTATGCACATCCCATTCACCCAGCCAAAAATCAAATTCGCGCATGGCAGGATGAGTGCAGGCTGCAGCAGGAGCAGCGGCAACCGTTCCTGCATTCGCCGCTGCGGCACTGACCAGGCACCACCCCAGGCTGGCGACCAGGCGCAACAATGAACGCTGAAAACCCGATAAAATGCGCATGCGCTTCCCCTCTGTCTGTGAGCGTGGATATATCCTGAGTTTAATCCAAGGCACCATAGTTTGCATGAAAAATAAACCACAATCAGCCTTGCCCTATCGGATACGCGCCGACTTGCTCTTGCAACTGTCGGCACTAAGCCACGCCAGCATAGGTCCTTTGCAAGCCTTGCCCATGATCAAGCTGCCTGCGCCCTATCAGGAGCGCATGGTGGCTACCTTGCAAGCTGTCAAACGCGGCAAAAATCTGGCCGATGCAGGCCTGCAAAGCAGCTTATGGACACCCTTGGAAGCAGGTTTGATACAGGCAGCCCTGGCGGCTGGCGACCCGACGCCAACTTATCGCCATCTGGCCAAATATTATGAAGAAAGAGCCCAGCAAATCGCCAGCGTCAAGTCACGCATGATGCTACCGGCCATGATGGCTCTCATGTCGCTCTTCATCAGCCCTTTGCCGCAACTGGTTTCCGGTGCCCTGAGTCTGGGTGCTTATTTGTGGCAAGCATTGCGCAGCATCTTGCTGGCTGTTGGTTTGATAGCAACTGGCATTCACGCTTACCGGCGTTTCCAGATGCGCCCGGCAGATGCACCAGCCTCGGTACTGGATCAAATCCTGCTGGCGCTACCTATCCTGGGAAAGATGCACAAGCGCCGTAATCTCTGCGATTTTTGGCAAAGCATGGCCTTGATGCTGGAAGCAGGGCTGCCCATGTTTGAAGCCCTGCCGCTAGGTCTGCAAGCAGCCAGCAATGTCTTGTTGCGCCGCGAACTAGCCCGCATTTTGCCACTCATGCAAGCCGGATTATCACTGTCTGACGCCGTGCGTGCCATACCAGGCATCAATGACAGTGCACTTTTGGGCATGATACAAACTGGCGAAGGCAGCGGCAGCCTGCCTGAGATGCTGGCCCATTATGCCAGGGCAGAAAATGCCAGCCTGGCCCTGCAGCAAAGACAGGTCGCCGACTGGATACCCAGAATCGCCTATGCCCTGATCGCTGCCGTAATTGCCTATGGCATTATAAAGAGCGGTGCATTTAATCCACATGTACCAGCAGACTTGTAAACTTGTATTACAAGCAGAAAATTTAATCAGACTTTGAGTGGCTGTTCATTTGCCACCCACTATAATTTTTTGCATATCATTCGCAAATAAAATAGTCCCTGCATAATGCTTGCGTATCGCTGCCGTACTTTCCATCTCATGACCAAAGGTACGTTTCATACGGTGTGACAGCACCAGCTTGCCCACCTTGGCCGTACCAGCAATGCGACCTATTTCCGTCGGCATCATATGCAATAAACGGGCGACATTATCCGGATCATTTTCCCGAGCAGCATGATGGGCAATCAACACATCGGTAGCTTGCGCCAATATATCCAATGCCTGGTCAGTATTGCTGGTATCGCCGCTGAAAGTGACACTGCAACCCTGGCTTTCCACCCGCCATGCCAATGAAGGAACAGGGCCGTGCAAGACGCTGATGGCTTTCACAACCAGGCCATCATCCAGGGCATAGCGTTTGACTTCCTTATCCTTGCCTGCGACTTCTTCAATTTCCATTTTAAACTGACTACTGACATCGGGATCAGCATAATCCGCCAGATAGGCATAGGCACCTGTGTCGCGGTTGAACAAGGCATGGATAAATTCCTTGACCCCCGGAAAGACGCCACGCTTGGCAGGACCAAAAACCCGCAACTCTTTGTCGTAACCAGCAAATGGCAAGCCCTTGACCAGGGCAGGGAAATCAGCACTATGATCAACATGAAAATGTGAGAATAATACTGCATCGAGCTCAGCTGGATTGGCACCAGATTTCTCATAGTTCAAAGCAGCACCGCTGCCAAAATCGACTAGCACCCTGGCCTTTTGATTAATCCAGACCAGATAAGAAGTGGAAGCACGCTGATCATTTAGTTCTGGCCCGCCCGAACCCAATACTTGTACCATGATTTTGCCGGGTTGGCAGATGTCGGCAGCCCAAGTACTGTGCGAAAAACCTGCGATACTCAGGTAAAGACTGGCAAGCAGTAAAGGTTTAAGAAAACGATATTGCATGCTAGTTCCTTCAATTTATCCAAGAATTAGATGATAGAGCAGCCTATTATTCGTAACAATGCCGTTTGGCACTGACCAAGAAATTATTTTTTATTATTTAGGACTTACGCAAAACCGCCCCAGCTACGTTGCAGCGCCTGCATTTAGCAAATTAGGTACTAAAGTACCGTCTTCGTCGCTACGGTGTTTTGGGAGTTTCAGACAACATGTTGTCTGCCAACGAAACAAACATCCCCTGCAAGGGATGTTTCCCACAGCGATAGCCTTGCTGGGACAATTTTGCGTAAGTCCTATTATTCAATCTCATGATGCACCCAATGCGGCAAATTAAATTGCTCCGCATTCAGGGCATTTACCAGAAATGAGGGACGAATGTCTATATTACCGAGATCAGGCAGACTGAACCACTCAAATCGCAATTGCAAATGCCCTTCATTTCCCCAATAAGGGCCAAGCGTGTTGAGTAAGCGCGAATCGGGGTGCAAATGGCTTAAAAAATACAAACCCAGCTCATGATGCTTTTGTCCCCGGTATGCAAAGAAATTCTCTACCGTCCACAAGAGCTTTTCGCAAATCACCTGCTCGGATAACTCTTCCTGCATTTCACGCACTATGGTAGCTGCGGCCGACTCACCTGCATCCACACGTCCGCCGGGCACACACCAGAATGCATCACCTTCGATTTGATGCAAGAGCACTCTGCCACTATTGAGAATGATGGCGGCAGCCCGCAAGTTGTAACGATAATCATCAATAGCAAAAGAAATCATGGTCTTAGGCATGGAAATGTTGATCAGACTTGCTCAGACTTATCCGTCCACCAACAGACTTGTGGCAATCTGCTGGGTATCCTTCAGAGTCTGCAAGACTATATTTGAACGGATATCAAGCACACCAGTGGTTTTATACAGTCGTTCCAGCACGAAAGCCGAATAATGCTTGAGATTACGGGCACGCACCCGCAAAAGATAATTGGCATCACCCGTGATGATGTAGGAACCGATGACTTCCGGCCATTGTTGCAAAGCCTGAGAGAAATTTTCATGCCATTGCTCAACATCACGACGCATGGTGACCTGGACAAAAGCATCGACTTCGAGGCCAACAGCAGCCGCATCAATGACAGCGCAATAATGGTGGATGATGCCCGCCTCTTCCAGCATGCGCACACGACGCAGGCAGGATGAGGGTGACAGGAATACTTTGTCTGCCAGTTCCTGATTGCTGATACGGCCATCAGCCTGCAATTGCTGGAGTATCTTAAGATCGGTGGCGTCGAGTTGCATTTGGCAGTCTACTTTATTTGTTTAAGGCAAAACCCCTCAACACAGAGGCGCGAGGATGCGTTGAGAATAGAGAGAGCTAAGACTATTTGCAAGCATCCTTCTTTTCTGCACCGGTGGTGAACCGTTTTTTTAATCTATCATTAGCAAAAGCTTAAAAACAAGTGATTGCAAAAACATAAACAATCTGGTGCCTTTGCGCAATGCACAAACTCATCAATGCATTTTATATCAATATTTAAAATATAAATCGCAGAATATTCTATTAACTCCAATTTTCATACTGCAATTTGCAAGAAAAATTCAGACAATCCGGCATAAAATCTCTGCATGCTTTAAGCGGAGTCAGCATGTCTCTGCCCACCCAGCAAATCCGGGATATCACGCCACCTATATATGAGGAGCTTGTCGCAATGACACAAATGTCACCAACCACCACCATCACCCGCAGCGATTGCGAAAAACTGGATCAGCAAGACCCACTGGCCGTCCTGCGTGAAGAATTTGATTTGCCTGCCGGGGTGATTTACCTGGACGGTAATTCTCTCGGTGCCCGCCCCAAGGCGGCGCTGCAAAGAGCGCAAGACGTCATCACCCGCGAATGGGGAACTGATCTTATCAAGAGCTGGAATACTGCTGGTTGGTTCGATATGCCATCCACACTGGGTAACCAGCTTGCCCGATTGATAGGCGCAGAAGCCAATGAAGTCGTGGTAACCGATACCACTTCGGTCAATCTGTTCAAGGCCATCGCTGCAGCATTGCAGATACAATCAACAGACAGTAAACGCAAGACTATCATTACCGAACGCAGCAATTTTCCTACCGATATCTATATGGCGGAAGGCATCACCCGCTGGCTGGATCGTGGTTATCAAATCCAGTTGATAGACTCGCCGGAAGAACTGCCACAAGTCATCAATGACAGCACGGCGCTGGTGATGCTCACGCATGTGAATTACCGCACCGGCTACCTGCATGACATGGCAGCCGTCACCGCCCTCGCCCATCAACATGGTGCATTGATCTTGTGGGACCTGGCACATTCTGCCGGTGCCGTACCCGTACACCTGAATGTCGCGAATGCCGATTTTGCAGTAGGCTGCACTTACAAATACCTGAATGGCGGCCCGGGCTCACCAGCGTTTATCTGGGTGCCAGCACGTCATCAGGAAGCCTTCCGCCATCCATTATCCGGCTGGTGGGGCCATGCCAGCCCCTTTGCCATGAACCCAAGCTTCACTCCTACCCCAGGCATACGTCGCGCCCTTTGCGGTACCCAGCCTATCACTTCACTGGCCATGGTTGCCTGTGGCCTGGATACCTTTGGCAAGACAGATATGCAGGCGATACGCAAGAAATCACTGGCGCTGACGGACATGTTTATCACCCTGGTAGAGGCACGTTGTGCCACGCATCCACTGGAACTGGTCACGCCGCGCCAGCACCAGCAACGTGGCAGCCAGGCCAGCTTCAAACACCCACATGCCTATGCAGTAATACAGGCGCTGATCAAGCGTGGCATCATCGGTGATTATCGTGAGCCTGCCATCATGCGTTTTGGTTTTACGCCGCTGTACACCAGCTTCGTGGATGTCTGGGACGCCGCCGAAGGCTTGCGCGATATACTCGACAGCAAAGACTACGATGCCAACGCTGAACGCAATGCAGTGACTTAATTTAAAAACCCCTCAACACAGAGACACAGAGGGTCACAGAGAAAACCTCAAAAACAGATGGTGAAGAACATCGTCTCAACTGTAAAAGATTTTCTCTCTTTTATGCTTTTCTCTGTGTCTCTGTGCCTCTATGGTTAATGGTTTTAAGCATTGAAGACATTTAAGGAAACATCATGAGCAATAACGAACAAGCTGGAAAATGCCCTATGTCATGGCATGGCGCACAAATGGATTTCAGTGAATCCATGAGCTATGGCGATTATCTGGGGCTGGACCAGATACTGACGGCGCAGCATCCGCGCTCGCCTAATCATAATGAAATGCTGTTCATCATCCAGCATCAGACCAGTGAATTGTGGATCAAGCTGATGCTGCATGAATTGCATGCCGTGCGTCAGCATATACGCAGCAATGATTTGCCACCAGCTTTCAAGATGCTGTCACGCGTAGCCCGCATCATGGATCAACTGGTGCATGCCTGGGATGTCCTGTCCACCATGACACCTAGCGAATATACGGCGATACGCCCTTACCTGGGTGCGTCATCAGGCTTCCAGTCACATCAATACCGTGAACTGGAATACCTGCTGGGTAATAAGAACGCTACTTTGATGAGCGTGCATGAAAGCAAGCCTGAAGTACATGCCACCCTGGACGCATCCCTGCGCACGCCATCGATTTATGATGAAGCCATCATGCTCTTGTCACGCCAGGGTTTTGTAATTGATGCAGACCGCTTACAACAAGACTGGTCACAAGGCGTGGTCGCCAATGAATCCGTCAAGGCAGCCTGGCTGCAAGTCTATCAGACGCCAGAAAAGTATTGGTCTTTGTATGAACTGGCAGAAAAACTGGTGGACATGGAAACCGCCTTCCGCATCTGGCGCTTCCGCCATGTGACCACGGTAGAGCGTATCATAGGCTTCAAAGTCGGCACGGGTGGCACCGCAGGTGTCAGCTATCTGCGCAAGATGCTGGATGTGGTGCTATTCCCGGAATTGTTTGCTTTGCGGACGGCACTGTAAGTCTGCTTGTTGGTCAAGTCTCTCATAGAGACTTGACCGTAATTTTTCTAAACGTTAAGCTAATCCGCTCACCCACCGCAGCTTCTTTAGGAATGGCATGTAGCCAATCTTCTTGAATGGCGTTCGACATATACAACAGGCTACCTGGTGACAACGGGTAAACAAACTCCTGGCTTTTATCTTTTTTGCTGCGATAAGCAATATGATGCAAGCTGCCAAGTGAAATGATGACTACGCCGCTCCCCTCTGCCAAATTCTCAATAGAATCTGAATGAAAACCTATAGACGAATTGCCATCAGTGTAAAAATTCATTAGGCAATTATTGGGAAGAAACCCCAACTCATTTTCCACGGATTGACAAATCGTTTGCAAAAAATCTGGCATAGTCGTCGGTGCATACAATATTTGAGAATAATCATAGGCAACACCAAAACTTGCTGTTTTTCGGGCTCGCATTCTTTCATCCCAGGTGACCTCATTTTTTATTTTCTTAAATAATTGGTCAGATGCTGAGAGGAAATCCGGCTTCAAATAAACTGCTGGCGCTTGCATTTTATCGTTTTCAATATTAAAGATTTGGCGCTGCATTTGTGTTGCAAACAGCATTTTAAAATGCTGAGACCAATCGCCAAGGTGGATCTCATCTTCCTATCTTTAAGCCCAAGCCCTCGGCAGTCGATGGTTCCACTGCCTGCGTTTTATCTCCGACACGTTCAAGAAAAACGACACGGATATCACTCTTTCCAGCAAGGTAGTGAATCATGAGACTGGCAAAGTCGTCACGGACGAGATATATCTTGCCAATAAACTCAGGCGTAATTTTCCCATCACTGCGTTCAATTATGTCGGCTATCAGTGTATCAGTTTGTTGAACAAGAAATTCACGATATTGGTTTGTAAGAGGCCGCAATGCCACTCTGGTAGAGCGATTGTTTTCAGCGGGCAGTATGGTGCGTGTATAACCGGTCATGAATAGTAATGCGCATGGGCCAATACAAAACCCCCGTGCCGCGGTCGCCAGATGATATTGTTTTATTCTGTCGTGCAAGCCCATGATGGCATCAACATCGATCTCGGGGCCATCCATCACGCCATCAAATTCTAATCCAGTTATCTTGGGCTGAGTTTTGATAGCAAGATCAAATTTCTCCAGCAAAGCTTTATCAATTTTCTTTTCTACACGAAAATACTGGATCGTAGCTGGTGTAGATACACTAACTGGCACTGGTACCTGCGCCACGACTGGATAGAAAGCGGTGGACATGACTATGGCCAGGAATATATAGGCAATGCGCTTAAACATGGGTTGCGAAAAAATTTGACGGTTTTTAAAATGCTTAATCATCGACATTGATTCCTAGATCGGCAGGCGTGGCATCACTCAACTTGACGCGCTTGGCACCATATTGCGCTTGAAAGAAGATATAACCACCATCCACAGGCTTGCGATAAATGTAGATGCCGCCGCTTCTGTCTGTGGTTTCGTACATTTTATTCAGCAACTCCAAGGGAAACTTGCCAATACTGCGTTGATGCACGATAGAGATCAGGTCGTCGTTATAAGTGCGTTGAAATGCACCATCGATACCAGAATGGATGGAGTGCATGAGCAGCACAGTATCTTGCCCGCTCCTGGCAGGTAACAGAGTGCGCTCATGTCCCATCAAGAAAATGTAGGCACAAGTGGAGGCGCATAAACCTCTTGCAAACGTGCGCATTTTGTTTTGATTGATGCGCAATTGAAATTGATAGGCGACATCTGCCGCAATTTTACTTGCGCCAGGTACATCTACTAATTCTATCTCTTTCAAATCCGGATTTGCTTTCAATGCAACATCCAGTGCAACGACATGTTCCATTGTCAAGGCATCTGTCACCAAATGGCGGGTTGACGTCGGAAATTCAGCTGCATTCAATATACTTGTACTGAAACTCAAAACGATAATCGCAGCAATCTGCATAAGAAATTTCCGGCAATATCGCGCCGAGATTGAAGCATGTTTTTTGCTGAAGAGAATATTCATTGAATGTGGCCTATTTGAATGCGCCATATAGTGATTTAATGTAGTTAATTGTTAGTTTCTCATTTTACGACAAAGTAACAAAAGTACATTAAAAAAATTAAAACGCTACTCAGTATGAATTCAACAAAGGAAATGCAAAGTGGAAATTGCCCAGCCATTAGATCTTCATCCAGGTGACCTGATCATTCGTGAGAAAAAAGCCAGGATGGATAGCAATTAAAATTCTCGCCATGGATACTGGGCCTGATGGTGATGCCACAGCGCATTGCCTGACCTATGAATCAGCCTCCGGAAAACCTGATATCACCTCCTTGCAAAAAACCAAGGTGAAAGTATGGCATGCGCCAATCGATGCAAAACTTCGCTACAACTTGGGAACGCATAGGGAATAGTCAGGCAACAGAAGAAGAGTTAATTGGCTTTGTCGAGTACCTGAAACACACTGACTTTCCTCGCTATGCAAGCTTCACGAAACAAGATATATCGACAATCATCCGTCAGGCCAATGAGCATTACCAGCTTGCTCATGCAATGGGTGAGCAAGGAAAAAGAATTGATGCCATCCGTGAATATGGTAAAGCTGTTGATCTTTTTCCCTTGTTCTTTGAGGCAGTTGATAACCGTGCTTTCACCTATATGGAATTAGGCCTGTTTGAACAAGCACTCAGGGATTTTGAAGTTTCTCTCTACCTTAACCCGGATGGCATGAGTGCCTTTTTTTCCAAAGGTGAATGTCTGTTAGGACTGGGTAAATTGACGGCAGCGGAAGATATTTTTTCGGAAGGAATCAAGCGCTTCCCTGAGCATGCTGCATCATTTCAGCAATTTTTGCATCGTGCCAGGGAAATGCAAAAATAATCGAAGTTTTATACGTTTAAATTTGATTCTGCCTTTTCTAGCGAATCAAAAAATGACAGGCACCCAAACGACTTCCTTGCTCTGCTGAGCGTAAAAAGGTCAGACATTGATACCAGTGCCTGACCTTTTGCATCATGTCTGATGATCTGCTGCACCACCATCCACATTCGCTGCAACTTCAGGCGATGGAATTTCCGCTCGCTTAGCGCGTTGCTTTTGTTTCCACAAGCTCCCGCTGGCAAATGCCGTCCATCCCCATTTTAACCAGCCCAGCAAAGACCAGGCCAGCCAGAGTGCCCAGACCAGCATGAGGCCGCGATAGGCCAATATGGGCAAAGACAATACCCACGCTGTTTGCAGCTCGGCACTGGCTCTATCGACATACCAGATCAGATTGTCCGCGCTCGAGGCATTGCCACTGACTTGCATATCAGCTTGCCCCAATAAACCGCTTTGCACGGCAGCTAGTAAAACTCCCAGCAATATCAGAGTCAGCATTGCCAGGCCGATCTGACGCAGATTGAACAACCATCTTGCGCCTGGCTTATCGCTTGATTTTTCACGTAGTGCAAATGCATAAAACCAGGCTATCACCAGGGCCGCACTCCACCACTCGACTTGCGTCAACCCCAGCGCCAGCAACAACCACTGGCGGGTCGTGACTGGCAAACCGGCGAAACGCCCAAGGGCAGCAGCAACCAGCAGCAAGACGATCAGTTTGCCCCAAAACAGGATGGCAGGCCCCATGCCTGGGCCGCTGGCCAGCAAGAGCCAGCGATCATGCGGCAGTTTTAATTGCAGCGTATTATTGACACTGGCTTGCTGCAGATGGACTGCAGCTGTCGCATAGCTGATGTTCAAACCATGGTCCAGACGCCATGTCACTTCTATGTCTTGCCCGCCAGGCAGCACCGGCAACACCAGTTGCCGGCCATTGGCACGTAAGGGGCGGACTTGCTGATTGATGCTAACGCGTTGCAATACCGCCGCTTCCGGCAACGTCAGACTATACTCACCACCGCGGCTGCTGCGCACATGCAGCTTCAATAAATAGTCAGTTGCCCTGCTGCCTGGGCTGACGATCAACTGACTGGCATCAATGGTCAACGTCTGCCCTCGCATGGCTTGCGGACGCTCTACACTGATAAGCAAAGCCTCCCCGGGCCATGGGCGAAATACCATGTCAGAATCTGCGTCTTCATTGGCCTGAGGTGGCAGACCCGTAGTGCCTATATGCCAGATGCTTGATGCGGAAATAACCCAGGTTTCCACCCAATTGCTTTGCTGGCTGGCGTTCAGTTTAATCTGCGCAGATTGTGGCAGCTTGGAGTGCCACTCCATGCTGTCGGCCTGCGGCCCCAGATTGACGGCGACCATGCCATCTTTGATGTTCAAACCAGCCGTGATAACGGCCTCGCCAGGCAATAAGGGAATTTGTGCCAGCGCGGGTTGCCCCATAGGCGACTGGCGTGAGACCGTAGTTTCAACTTGCCATTCCTTGTCCAGTATCAAGCGTCGCGTGACATGCAAGAAATTTGGTAAGGCTGAAGCTTGTTCTTTATTGCTGGCCTTGATGCGGCGATTGAATTGCAGGGTATCGGCGATCTCTGCATCTTCAGACAAACCGGCCACATCCCAGCCGTCGGCATGGACTTCAACATGCCGGGGTTTTTGGGGTAAAGGCAGTTGCAGGGTGTCGCTTTGCATCAACTCACCAGACAGTTCCAGTCTGTGACGGCCAGCAGGTGCCAGCAACCATATCACGCCATCATTGCCGCGACGCATATAGGCTGGCTTGCCATCCAGTCTGGCTTCGGCTGGCAACCAGTGTTTGATGCCACCTGGCATGGGCAGAGCCGTTTCTATCGCGGCATCTATATCCAGCCCCAGCCTGACGCTATTGCCATTGATTTGCACCAGCATGCGCGGAATTTCCACACAATCCGGCAGGCATTCAGCTGGGCGTGTGAGCTTTTCCTTAAGTTCTTCCAACTGCTCTTTGCTTGGCATCTGAGCATGTGCGGGTTCGCTGTAAAGCCCACTCAAACCTGTCAAGCTAATGATGCTGCTCATAAGCAGGATGGACAGGATTTTGCTCTGACCAGGCCAGCGCCAGCTACGCATGGAAATAGTTGCACCAGTTGCGGGCCCTGAGCCCCTGCCTTTCCAGGCCCCACTTACACAAGCCAGTAACATGGCCAATGAAATCAAACGCAGCAAGACCAGCAATTTATTTTCCCAGGGTGACAATAACCATAAATCCAGCTGCTGATCTTGTTTGACTGGTCCATCAAACACCAATTGATGCGAACGCCAATTCCAGGCTGGCAAGCCCGGCCCGGTCTGCACCTTGGCATCCGGGTCCATAGTTTGATAGTTAGTCGCTCGTGAGCCAACAGATGACCTGGCCTTGGCAAGGCTAAATGATTTTGCTGCATCGGCTTTGGAAAGTTTGTCGACTGATCGGCTTTCCTCCGTCAAACTTGGACTTATCATCTTGGCAGGCGGTGGCGGCGGCGCATTGCCACCTTGCACTTCTGCTTCAGCCGCTGGTGCAACGGGTTCCGCTACTACCATTGCAGGTAGAGGTGCTTCATATTGCGCGCTTCTTTTATACAAGAAATCATTATTGCCGTCGTTTTCAAGCACAGGGTACAAGGCGGAACGCACTTGCTGCGTTGCGAATGATAATGTCAGCAATACCAGCACAAGCAAGCTGGCTTGCTGGAAACGCTTGATCCATACTTGGAAACGTCCATCCGGCGAGGCTCGCAAAATAGCCGTCAACACCAGCAAGACTATCCATGCATAGCGCGGCGCATCCATCTCTTGATATGATAAAACCAGGGCAAGTAAGGCCAATGTGCCCCATGGCTTACCCCATAATTTCCCCGTGGCCAGTGCGATCACCAGCACCAGGAAAAAGTCGAGTAAATTCCAGCGTGACAGCCAGGCACCTTCAGCTCTGTCCGTACCACCTGCATGCAATAAACGCCAGCCAGCAGGCAAGATCAATTCTATGCCTACTTTATCAAAATCCTGTTGCCATGCCACCGCAGTCAGCTTGCGTGCGCCATTGCCAATCACACTGTCGGCACTCAGATCGATACTGCCACGTTTGACTTCTATACCTGCCAGCTTGTCATTGCCCTGGGTGATCAATTGATCCTGCCCGGACAGGCTGACACGTCCCAGTTGTGCGATATTCCCCATCATAAGACGGCTGGAGCGACTGATATCGCCCTTGATCTGATCATTCATGGTCAAGGTGGACCCATCAAAGCTTAGCCACAAACGACGGTGCAAGGATAGTTTATCGGGTGCCGGATCAGTATCGCCGCGGCGTATCTCTTTGAACGCAAATGTACTACCAACATGCATGAGGTAGGCAGGCAAATTGCGCCACTCTTGTGGCAAAGTGGTTTGTTGCGGGTCAACGGTGGTCGGGCCTTCTATCGTCGCGGTACGTAGCAAGGGTGAGGCCTCATAGGACCAGACTTCTTCATCGGCGATGAAGCCCTTTCCCTCAGGCAGGGCAAGGTTCTTGGCGGGGCCAGGGTGACGTGCCAGCAGGCGAATTTCCCAGGTACCAGCCCTGACCTGTACCGTCATGCTGCCATCCGGCTTTAATGCGGCAGGCAAGGCCGATCGCAACTCAAGCGGTATCAAGTCTGGCAAAAGCGCGCGGCCCAGGCTGACTTCCCTGCCCTTGCCGGATACATCAAGATGGAGATAGGTTTCTACCGTGACAGGTACACCATCCGTGATCTTGCGAAAAGTCCTGAGCTGGATTTGCTCACCACTGTCGGCATCCGCCTTAGGTTGCAGCCATAATTGATTGCTTTCATCCCGTACCGGAAAGCTCACCAGCCTGCCATTCAATTCCAGCCTCAGCAAAGCAGCGCTTGCTGGCAAAGGCAAAAACTCTGGCACCGTACCCCAGATAAAACGCCCAGTCAATTTGTGGCTACCACGCTGCAGTCTGACAACCGGCATGTCATCGCGAACCATCACGGGCTGAGCTTTGCCATCTACGCTGACATCCTGGGGCCAGTGCAATGCACTGCCAGGCAAATAAACCCAGGTATCGCGAAACACTTGTAATTCCTGGTTAAAGCTCGCGCCCTGAGCCTGGACTTTAAGTTCGAGCATGCCTGGCCATGCACATTGTTTGTCATCGGCCTGGCCTTGCTGCGGGCAGCCAAGATTATCTACCCCATCCAATGCCCACGGCACCCAGGTCTTCAAAGGTTCTGGCACGGCATTCGCAGGAAAATCAGCAGCATTGCTGATTATAGAGGTGCAAGTGATGAATAAGGCTGCCATCCATTTTTTGAACATTTTTTTTCCTGGGTGTTGACTCTTGGTCGCATCAATTATAGTGATATATTTTGCAATGACCATCAAGTCCAGCAATTTTTTATTGCTGCCCAGTTTTCACTTGCACATTCATCTCCAATTTCTCATGCGAATATTTGACACTTGTATTTTTTCTCTTGCACTCGCTGGCGTGACTGGATTGACCGGGTTGATTTGCACCGATAGTGCTGCCGCAGCAGACTTGCAGATCACCGATGCATATAAAAATCCTGCATATGGGTTCAGTATTCAATTTCCACGCTTACTCAGAATTTGTACTACACCACCACCTGCACCCAATCACGGTTTTGTTGCCTTGCTACGCACGGATACTTGTACTGATGGTGCATTCGAGCAAAGCACACATCTGGAATTATTTGTCAGATATGACGCCCTCACCATGGCACTATCAACAGCAGAACTGGCGGGCGAATTGTGTGACAACAAGACTGCCAAACGCAGCAATATACGCATTGCCGGTTTGATTGTGTATCAGTGTCAGTCAGTACTTATCGGTGATTTGACGATGTGGCGCTATTTCTTCCTGCGCCCAAAAAAGAATGCCACAAGTCAGATATACAGCCTGGACCTATACTCACATCAGGCATATGAAAAACAGGATCAGTGGGTCCAGAAGCAAATGCTGAAGCGATTGAAGTTCACGCAAAAATAGTGCAACAAGGTATCGATTAATTGTTGCAAGTATTACCACGCGATACTTGTTGTTTTATTAAATAATACTTTGCACGAAAACATAGTCTATTGACAAATAAATAGTAATACTGCGCCCGCTGCATTGCCTACACGAAGTCACATTGAGATAGGCAACAACTGACCGTGGCGCAGCCTGTCTTCGTTTCCCTGCTGAAGATGCTGACGGCATACTTTTTAAGATAGGACTATGCATATGCGTTTGAATACCAAACTTATTGTCATCTGCCTTAGTGGCATGCTCGCTGCCTGTGGTGGTAGTTCCAACTCTTCAACGCCTGCGATTACTCCCGCCGTGGAAGTACAAAAACCAGTCGCACTATTATCTGGTGAAGCCTTGCGCGCCGAAGTCGAGCGCTTTCGCAGTAGCAATAACTTGCCGGCTGTTTCTGTGACTATCGTCAACCAGGATAAAGTAGAAAACGTCGTAACAGGCACCAGGCAGGTCAATGGAAGCCAGAGTCTGCAAAGTACCGACCTGTTCCAGTTGGGCTCGCTGACCAAAGCTGCCACCGCCACCATGATAGGTCGTTTGGTAGAGAAAAAAAAGTTACGCTGGGATAGCACGATAGCCGAAATATTCCCTGCCTGGCGCACGCAAATCCGTCCTGAGTATTTGAACGTCACCGTAGAACAATTCTTGCGCCACCGCTCTGGCCTGCCACGCGAAGTGAATGACAGTACTATAGAAAAAGCGCTGCCCTTGCTGACTGGTGACTTGCTGGCTGATCGTCGTTCGGTCGCAATATTGATATTGCAAGATGCACCTGAATATGCCCCCAATAGCAAGTTCGTGTATTCCAATATAGGTTACGCCCTGGCAGGTCTGATGGCTGAAGTTGCCGGTGGCGACAGCTATGAAAACCTGATGCAAAAAGAGGTCTTCACGCCGCTCAACATCAAAGGACGTTTTGGTTTTCCTGAAGATGTAGGCATCAACAATAATATTGGCCATACCCTGGTCGCTGGCAACTGGAAAGTCACGCCACCTGTAGTCGATCCCCGTTACGCATTTTTTATCAATGCTGCTGGCGGCATGAATCTGAACCTGACTGACTACGGTGTCTTTTTGCGTGAACACTTGCGTGGCTTGCAAGGGCAAAGCAATTATCTGAGTCAAGCCAACTTCACGCTGATGCATACGCCTATAGACAACTATGGCCTTGGTTGGGGTATCACCAACGTTAAAGGTCTGGGAAATATCAGCACACATAGCGGTACAGAGCTGACTTACTACGCAAGCAATAGAGTTATTCCCAGCAAAAACGTTGCGCTTGCTATCGCCTGCAATTGCTATGACACAGACACCATTAGCAAGCTGGATAATTTTACGGATTCTTTATTGCGTCCATTATTGCCGCAGCAGTAAAAACCAAGTAGAAAATTAATGCATCATCACACTATGGCATTGCCATTAATTTAATCGTAACAAGGAAAAAAATGAAGCTGACCTTTATTTCACTGGCTAGCAGTTTGTTAGTAATCTCATTAAGTGCTTCTGCTGCCGATGGCGGGGAAGAGCAAGGATTTTATGCGGGCCTGGACGTGGGAAAATCAAGCGTCTCGTCCAAAGTCATCAACGATGGCAAAGACCTCATCGGTGGTATCAATGCCGGTTATCAGCTCAATCAAAATTTTGCGGCAGAAGTGTTTTATCGCAGTATGAGTTTTCGCATGCTGGATGGTTTAATTGGTGACAAGAACTATTATCCCAACGGCCATATTGGCATTGCTGCCATAGGCAGGGTTTCTGTCTATGAAAAATTGGGCGTCTATGGCCGCGTGGGCATAGGCCAAACGAGCATGAAGGCGGATTCCAAATCACTTGCAGACAAACGCGAGACTGAAGGCAGCTATGGCATTGGTGCAGACTATCAGATATCACCAAAATTCAGCCTGAAGCTGGAAGCAACACGTTTTGCCAAAAGCGAAGTCACTACCACCACTTTGGGTGCACAATATCGATTCTGAGCACCAACGCTGGTTTCCTGAGTATTGGTTGAGCTTAAGTTGAGTTCTTCTTGCAGCCTGTGATACAGGCTGCCCCCTTGTCCAGCTTACCGATCAGGTAGCAATTTTTTCCTGCTATGAAGTTGATAAACACCTGCAGCAGGATCGTAGTGAAATACCTGCTTGTCGTGTTTTCTTTGAGCCGTGAGTTCATAATTGATATAGGACTCGCCATCCGGATCGGCATCCTGACCAATTTCTTTATTACTAAAGATTCTGGCAGATGTTTCCAGCATCAAGTCGCCAGGTGCAGTTTGCCCTTTTTTAATTGACCATGTAGTTTTCAGGTCATAGCACTGCACGGGTTGAGTCTCGATATCATTGTAGCGTTTGCGTAATTTTTTACCGGGCACTTGCTTCATTCTCTCTTCACAACCTAGCGTACCTTCTGTACTCGAACTAATCATTAAACCTCCCTCTGACGTGATAGTACTGACTTGCTGTTCGTCTATTTTAAAGAGTGATAAATTTGTCCCTTCCTCGCCACCACCGGCCTGATGCGAGTAGACTGCCAAAGCAAAATGACCTGGCCATAATTCATGGAGGCTGGTGTCATCAAAACGCCCAAAGATACCCAGAAAATCCACTTCTTCCTGCCTCTTATCCAAAGACCAGTTCTCGCCTGTACGCTTGAACCAATAGGCACTGAGCACACCTGGCATACCATGCCAGGCACCCACAGGCTCGGCAGCCAGCAGCAAGACAGCACGGCTATCATTTAATTTAAGAACATGCAAGGGTCGCAGCAGCATCTGCTCTTTACCCTTGTGGTCAGGGTTTAACTTGATGAATGGGTGTTCAATTGCCTTGTCTTTTTCAGCAGGCTTCCAATCCTTGAAAACCAGAGCAGTCAAAGCATCTTTTTCCAAAGTAGTCACTGAGTCGGTCCTGGAGCAAGCCATCATGACAAGACCAAAAAAACATAGTGCCAGCCTGGATGCAGGCAAACGTAAAGTATTAAGCATGATGAGTAAGGAAAAAACGGACCAAGGCCAGCGACACGGCAAATGCATAGCCGCAGGCAAAACGATACTTGAATATCCCAGGCGCATCCCCTGTACGCCAGGCAGTAAAAGCTCCAGCCAGGAAACCCATCAGCACAGGTGTCAGCAATAAATTGGCAATACGGGCGTGGCTGTCATGCAAGAACGCCTGAGGAAAGATCCATATGCTGACATAACCGGCAAGAACACCAAATGCGATATACACAATGACTGCCAACCAGGACGGCAAAAATTCGCGGCTACGACGCTCCACGCCTGAAGAAACGCCAAATTCCAATACTTCAAATACCAGTTGCAGTAAAACTTCAAAGATAAATTCTATCATCAGCTTCCATCATGCTAAGGTAATCCCACACCTGAGTATGCCTTACCTCTCGAAATATAACTTTGCCACCAGATCAATGACAAAGCCAGGAGTTTGCCCAAACCTGCAACTGCAAACAATTTAGTGCGTCAACAATTGCAAGGCCACCATGGCTTGCGCAACAAAACCAGAGACAAAGGCCAGTGTGCGCACCCAGGGTATGCCCAAGGTATAGCAGACAGCATGCACCAGTCGCGCACCAAAATACAGCATGCTGGCATTGGCGATAACAGCGTTGGACACATTCATGGCATTGGCGAGCAGGATCAAAGTCGCAAATACCACCAGGTTTTCTACCGCATTGCCATGCGCCTTCATCATGCGCAGTGCCCATTTGGACTGGGTCTTGCCGTTGTCGGGATAACCAACTGCGGCCAGCAAGCCACAAGTCAGTACCCGGTCAAGGATATAAGGTATCCACAATACACCTGTCAGTATGGTGACATAAACAAGGTATAGTAATTCTGTTTTCATGTTCGCTCCTCACTCGTCTGGTTTATCGCTGAACCGAAGAGCGGTCAATACTCTTCAGTGTCAGCGATTATGCTATGCATACAAAAAATATGCTTATTTTTTCAACAAGATGAGGGATAGGAACAACAAGCAAGATTTAGTCAAGACGGTTCAACACACCTGCTTTGTCAAGGTGGAAGCGGGCAAAATCCTCCGCCAGGAAGAGATTACCCTGATAGTGTGCCCTGGCCTCAGCCTCGATGTCACCGATGAAAGGTGATTTCTCACTATCAGCCTGATAGCGTGCACTGAAATGTGTCAACACCAGATTTGGCAAGCCAGCAGTCGCCGCAAAGCTGGCAACGGCTGCAGCCGAACAATGCTGGACACGCGCCCCGACTTTCTCAGCAACCTCCTCTGTATAAGTCGCCTCATGCACCAGTACCTGGGCATCCTGGCTGGCTGCCAGTAACAAGCCGGGTTCATCATTGTCACCGCCGACGATGATGCTGCGCTTGGGATGGGGATGATGCAAATAATCAGCGCTGGCTAATTTTTTTCCCTCGTGAATAATATCTTCCCCTTTTTTCAGGCGTCCCCACAATGGGCCTGCTGGCACACCCTCGACCTGTAATTGTTCCGTATTCAGCACTGCTTCGGTATGAAGCTCGCTGAAGCGATAAGCATGAGAAGGCACGCGGTGCGACAATTTGATTGCCTGCACATTCACGGCATGGTCTTGCCAGGTAATGGCGTCATCGACATCCGTGAAAATTAATTCATACGGCAGGAAAGATTCTGACATCGTATGGGTAGCGTGCAACCAGGCTTGTATGCCTGCAGGTGCAATGATATGCAAAGGGGTTTTACGACCATGCATGGCCGCACTGGCAAGCAAGCCCGGCAAGCCATAACAATGGTCACCATGCACATGCGTAATAAAAATCGCCTGCAAGCCATGTACCGACAAAGGCGTCTTCAATAACTGATGCTGGGTAGCTTCACCACAGTCGATCAAATACCATTCACTCCCTCGCTCAGGCAGCAAAGCCAGGCCAGTAACATTGCGCTGACGAGTTGGGGCACCTGCGGAGGTGCCTAAAAATAAAATATCCACAATATCCTTACACTTGATTACCTGCCTTAGCAACTGAGCTCATAGTGAGCAATAATTCTGCCATTGCTTTTTTTGAGTAGCGGTCGCTGTTGCAAATTCTAACAATACAGTCCCGCGCATGCTGTTCTGCATGCTGAAATGCGCTTATGATGCAAACTCATCATTCATATAAGCCTGAGACATGAAAATTCCTGCTGCCTTGCAATCCATTACCAGCGCTTTAAGGGAACGCCAAAAAGAACGCAAGCGTCTACGCGGCCCTGCTGACTTGTATTATGCCATTGCTGATTCCATCAGTATGCTTGACGCCAGCTCCTGGCAAGAATTGGCAGCTAATTCTGGTTTTTTCATGTCGCTGGAATACCTGACGGCGCTGGAGCAAGTGTTGCCACTCAATCTGTCAGCCCGCTATGCCCTGATCTTTGACGGCACAGGTATAGACCGGCGCGCCATCGCTGCCGTCTATATGCAAATTGCCGATATCAGCCTGGCACAAGCCAGGCCAGAAAAATCAGCGGAGACAGACAAGAAATGGGCACTGCCACTGGATCAACTGGCCCAGCACGCAAAACAACGCGTACTCACTTGTGGCAATTTCCTGAGCTTTGGCCAGCATGGCATTGCCTTTGCAAAAGAGGTGGATCCCCAATTGGCATGGCATGGCGTCGTCGAAGTCTTATACCGTGTACGCCAGGCAGAAAAACTTGCAGGCAAAACCCATTTTGTCATGATCAAGGATTTGCACGATCCCTATATAGATCAGGCCGCACATCTGGAAAATCTCAGTTATCGCTATATAGAAACCGAACCTAACATGGTGCTGGACCTGGTACCTGCCTGGAAAAATTACGACGACTACCTGGCTGGCCTGGCCTCCAAATACCGCAGCAGTATCCGCAATGCCATCTTCAAACCCATGGATGAAGCAGGCTGTACCGTGGAAAGACTGGCTGATCTGACACCAGTGCTCGATGAGATATTTACCTTGTACAAGGCAGTACAGGTCAATGCCAGCTTCCGTCCCTTTGAATTATTGCCAGAATACTTTCCCGTCCTGCAGGCCACCGCTGGCGATAAATTCCGGTGCAGCGTCATCAAACGCGAAGGACATCTACTGGGCTTCCTGATCTCCGTCGCCGATGGCGAAACGGCGATTGCCTATCACATAGGTTTTGATCGTGAAGCCGCCGAAGAATTGCCTATCTACCTGCGCCTGCTGCATGCGGGTATCGCCGATGCCATCGACCTGGGTTGCAAACGGATTTCTTACGGCAGGACGGCGCTGGAACCGAAAGCCGCACTTGGCGCCAAACCGCAAACCTTTGGCGTGTTTGTACGCCACCGCCAGCCAGTATTGAACAAGCTCATGAAACGCCTGCTACTGGGCATAGAACATGAAGATGCTCCTGACCGCAACCCCTTCAAAAAAGAGAAAGCGGCCAAAAACGAAGTGCAGGTTTAGTCATGTTTTCAAGGCTGCCATCATGTAAACGGCAGCCTTATTGATATCACTCAGGAAGCGCCACACACCATGCGTGCGCCACCACCACCCAAAACAGCCGGATGATCGGAGTGATTATCACCACCTTCATGTATCATCAGTGAACGACCTTTGAGATCAGCCATCTTCAAGCGCGGGGCCAGTACTGGCTGAGTGGCATTACCACTGCCATCAACATACAAAGCTGGCAGATCGCCCATATGACCATCACCCCATGGTGTGCCATGGTGATTACTGTTTTCAGGATCATAGTGACCACCCGCGGCCAGTGCAGGAACCATCTTGCCGTCTTTTTCCTTGCTGCTGCAATCTGCATTCTGGTGCACGTGAAAACCATGCGAACCTGGTGTCAGACCTGTCAAGGCCGGTGTGAACACCAGGCCATACTTGCTTTCTGAAACCACGACCTGGCCAAGCTTGGCACCAACACCAGCTTCACTGACTTGATTCATGGTGATAGTAATGTCAGCCGCTGCCACCAGTGGAAGCGCGCTCAATAAGCAAAAAAATAATTTAGTTTTCATGATGATATTACCTAAAAGAAACTCAAATAACGCCAGCATTGCGACGCGAACGGCGAAATATACGCGACTGGCATGAGAATGACAATTTCGAAACTAGGTTGATAATCATGAATTACAAGGCGTTACAAATATATCTTGCATTGTTACTACCCTTAGCAATCCAGCGTGACATAAGACCGTGCAAGCTTCGTCTTTTTGATAGTCAGGCCGAAATCTATGTTCGCTATGTAATTCCACAAAAAAGAGTTTAGACACTTAAACAGAATTAAAATCTGCCTGAGTCAGAATAGTCTGCGGTTCTCAAGGGCGCAAGATAGCAATTCGGGTTTGAAAGCTAAAACTATACAAATCATTGCGCTATAGCTAACGCATATTCAAGCCTCAAGTATTTGCCGGAATGCCTGCTGGCCTTTGGGAGTAATACTGAGCACGCGTGAACCCTGGTTGCGCAAGACCCAGGCTTCGCGGACAAACAAGGCCAATAATTCTGCCCCCAGCACGCCAGCCAGGTGAGGCCTACGCTGTGTCAGGTCTATGCAACAACGAGCATAGACACGACGGCCAGGCTGATGCTGACGACTATCAATACCCAGTCCTGCCAGCTTGTCATGACCATGAGCAGTCAGCTTGAAATCCTTGGCTTCTGGCTCCAGCCATTTGCCTTTCAACATGGCATCCAGCAATTGCACCGCCAGTTCACCCGCCAGATGATCATAACAAGTCCTGGCATGTACAAATTGGCTGGGCATGCTACGCACCAGTGCAGGCCGGGGTGGCTGGCGTGCATCAAGGGTATGGGTTACTGCACCGAGCGTCGCCATAGACTCTATGAGACTGGCGGCTTCAGTGCTGGCGATACGAAAATAGCGATGACGCCCATGCGCCTGCGACATTAACAGGCCACCATCCACCAGCTTGGCAAGATGGGCACTGGCCGATTGCGCCGAGACATTGGCAGCAAATGCCAGCTCCCCTGCCGGACGCGTGGTGCCATCGATCAAGGTCCAGAGCATGGCGGCACGCGCCGGATCTGCCAGCAAAGCAGCGATACGTGGAATATTTTGCGCATCATCCATACTTCATCCTGGGCTGAAATGTCGGGACTACATCTTGCCCATAATAGGCATCTCTGTCCACAACGAAAGATGAACATGCATATCATCCACAATATAGACGTAGCCAGCCAAATCGGTAAATACAGTGACGCCAGGGAAGTGAGCGGCCCGGCCCGCTGGTTATTCACCTCGGGCACACCGGGCCTGGATCAGAATGGTCATTTACCTGCAGATATCAGCAGCCAGGCAGATCTGGCCTGGCGTAATATTGTCAAACTACTGGAAAGCGCCCATATGACAATGGCGGATGTCGTCAAAGTCACGCATTACCTGATACGCGAATCCGACATGGCGGAGTATGTCAAAGTACGCGCCAAATACCTGGGGGATGCACGTCCTGCATCAATGATGCTGATTACCCCTGCGCTGGTGAAACCTGGCTTCTTGCTGGAAATAGAAATCATCGCTGCTCAGTATTGAGCTGCAAAATCACACGTGAAAAATCCCTGGTGCGAACACTTGTGCGCGCACCAGGGACTGCCCTGCACGTTGATTGATCAATATCAGTCTGCAAATGCCAATTGCATAAGACAGAATATTAAAAAACATACACAAAAACTATCGAAATAACAAAAGACGTTTATGCAGTGCCAATTCGATTACTATTTCTGATATTAAAACTACTGATTTACCCTCCGAATGCACTCATGCTCTCGCATTTTCACGCTATTTAGCTGACAATGCGGGTGATACTTTGCTGGTGGAGATTTGGGTGGAAATTGGGATGGACCTCGTATGGACCGTAGGTGTAACGGTCGTCGCCGTCGTGTTATTATTGCAAGTGCTGGTTCTGCTCATAGGCATGAACCGTTTACTCAAATTGCAGTTATGGGCCCCGCGCAAGACCGCCAGTCTGCGCACGGCCTGTGGTGATCTCTTACCTGTACTGGACGCTGCGCGCATAGAAATGGAAGCGGCAGGTTTTCGCTATATGCATAGCTGGCGCGAACGCTCCATGGTCGCTGCCAATGATATTCCAGCCAGCTACTGTGATGTCTATCATCACCTGGGCCAGGATGTGCATGCAGAAGTTTATCCTACTGAATCCCCTTACGATAAACGCCTGTATACCATCTATCTCTGGAATACCTATATTGATGGTAAAGCCTTACTCACCGTGAATGGTGGCATGCTACATACCATAGTGCCCTACCCATCACGTGTTACTGTCATCGATGATAAAAGCAAGGATTTTGCTGGTCAGCTAGCCACCCATTTGCATGTGCGCGAGCTGATTACCGTGCAACGTAGCGACCCTGCTGAAGCCCCTCAAATCGCACAAAACCTGGTTGAACGCTGGCTGGTACGACTGGAAAGAGAAGGCAAAGTGTATCAACGCAGCCAGCGTGGCGATGAAACGATCTATGGTTTTCGTATTTTGCCAGCCTTGAAAATGGCCTGGAACATGCGCAAGGCCAATCAACAAAAAAGATCCCAGGTCTATGCATCCAATACTAACCTCGCTGCAGATATTGCCGTAGCCCGCCAACTACGTGACCGCTATGCTTTTATGCGTACGCTATGCGCCTTGCGCTCCATGCAGGCTCCACGCTGGTATCAATATACTGGCTTTACCCTGTCTGCACTTGCCTTCCTGGCACTGGGTGCCTGGTGGTGGGGTCTTGCGGGAGCAGTGCTCATTGGTGCGATCATTGCACTGCATGAAGCCGGTCATTGGCTGGCGATGAAGCTGGCTGGATTTCGCGATGTACAAGTATTTTTCATACCCGGCATGGGTGGCGTCACCAGCGGTGAAAAACATGAAGCCCGCCCCCTGACACATATGCTGGTCTACCTGGCTGGCCCCATGCCTGGTTTGATATTATCACTTGCCAGCTTTGCCCTGATTGCCTGGCAACCAGATTTATTGAACACTACATGGGGGCCTTATCTCTCCATGGCCGCGCTGGCCTCACTATTGGTCAATGGCTTCAACCTCTTGCCAGTATTACCACTGGACGGCGGCCGCATCATAGAATTGTTAATCGTCGCCCGCCTGCCATGGCTGCGTTTTCTTTTCTCACTTGCCAGCGGCCTGGCCATGCTGGTCTATGGCTTGAACCTCGGTGACAAGGTGTTACTGGGAATAGGCATGTTGATCGTGTTCAGCGCCCGCTTTCAATTCAAGCTTGCCAGAGCAGCCTCTTTGTTATTACAGCAAAAAGTACCGCCTGCGAAAGGCAATAAAAATTTCGCCAGGGAAGCAGGTGATTTATTTGATTTCCTGAGTCATGCCAGCTTTTCAAAATGGAACTATGCCAGCAAGCTCGCAGTAGGCCAAAATTTATTAACACGTTATCTTGGTGGCTTGCCAGGCTGGAAGGAAAGCAGCGCAGGATTAGGTATTTATCTGGCTTGCATCATATTCCCCGTCGCGGCCTTACTTGGCTTATTTTACGCATCACCAGATGCCATGCTACACATGGCAGGGCAAGGTTTTTCTGGCATATTGGCGAAGAATGATACAGCTGAACCCGTGAAATTGAACCAGGCTCAGGCAAGCAAATCGTGGGAGGAAGAAAGAAATATCCTCAGGCAAACTCGCGCTGACAAAATCGCTGCCGCCCAGGGCGATGAGAGGGCTAGCATACTCAAAAATGCATTCGAAGAAGCCGGTGATGATGACCCCGAGGACGCTTTGCGCATCGCCAAAATTTATTATGCTGAAAACAATAACTCCGTGCAGGCGACTTATTTCCATGCAGACGCCGCATTTGCCATGGCTATCGCCCTACGTCAGTGGTCTGGTCAAGACGAACAGGACAATAAGAGCAAGAATGACACAGACATTGCCAATTACCTGCAAGAAGCAGAAGCCATCTTGCGCGCACGCCTGCATACCCAGGGTGATAAGAATGATGCGCGCTTATTGGCCGAGATATTACAAACGCGTGATAGCGATACAGATAACCCGACCCAGTTGATACTAAGACAGGAAATCGTCAAGCTGTTTGCCAAAGACAAAGACCAGGATGACACTCAGCTTCTGAGGGCACATCAAGCACTGGCCCGTAGCTACTACACATCTGGCCGGGCAGCCGAAGCCGCACAAGAATTGCAAATGGCAGAAACAGATTACGACTGCGCGACTAAGAAAACCGATAATTATTTATGTCACTCCTTAAAACTGAATCAAGCCTGGTTACTGGTCGGTGAGAAGAAATTTGAAGAAGCCAAGCAAGTACTCGCTCCCTTTGCCACAGTAACGAAAAGTCGGTCAACAGACCAGCAGTCCAGCCTGGAAGAGCATCAGATAAAATGGCTGATCGCCATATTACAAAAGAATTACAAGCAAGCCAAACAAGAGGCGTTGGCAGTCAATCAAGTGTTTTTACCAGATACAGGCAACTGGCTGACTGATGTACTCTTTCGACGCATGCGTCCCGCTAGCAGTTACCACGCAGATCTGATGCTAATTGAGAGTTTACGCGGTGCTGGTGATCAGGACGAAGCCACTAAAATAAACGAGCGACTGCTGGAAACGCAACGCAAAAAACATAGCGAATACGCCGACTCCAGATCTACCAACTCAGAACGGCCATGCACGATCAACACCTCTGGAAGCGCATGGAAAAACCCGTTACAACAAAGCCTGCTCAGTATTGAGCAAAGAGAAACCAAGTGCGTGCCGCGCTTGAATACGAATCAAATATCACGTTAACTTTTCATGCTGAAGCGATGCTTATGAAAATTGGCTAAGCTTCAGCATTTATTCTCATCCTCAACTTTAGCTGATAGAGGGAGCGTTTAAGTTCAATCAAAAAACAAGAGGCGTCTGCTATTTATTAATAAGCGTCCTCAACATCAATTTCCCTTCAAATATCAAGCACTCCACACCATTTGGCAAGCGACGAACAAAGCAGGCTACTTAAAAAAGATTTTCCTCAAAAGAGAACACATGCTGAAAGCCTGCCTTAACAAATACATCTTGCATCATCTTTCCAGCAAACGCGATATTGTAACAATGTTGGGTATACCACTGCGCCTCTGCACTATGCCGGCCATTAATAATAATCTGTGCTGTTTCTCCCAACTCCATGCACAGTGAGCGTACAGGATTGTATCGTTGGGGCATGCCATGAAAATTCTTGTCCCAATGCAGTCGCGCCAGTAATTGATTTCCCATCACCTCCACCAGCAAGCCATCAACTTTACAAGGCAAGGTCGATGCAATTCCAGTGCGCACAGATGAGCAAGTAAATTCTCCATGATGCGCCTCATGAAAATCACGTCGCTCTATCACTTGTGAAGAGCCTGCCTGCAGTGATAATGGAAATGCACGGGGAATTTGGTTACGCCTGTTTGCCGCGGGATAACTGCGGCTGCGTTTGCTCCAGCAAACACTGATGACTTGAATGGCAAACTGAAATTCTGCCTCAACTTTTCCTGTACTGCTTGTCATAAAAGACCTTTCCTCATATTTGCATTGATTTCCAAAGAGAAATACCCTCACCTTGGAGTAGTCAATACTGCTGCAAAATTCCGTGTATTTACCAGCAAATGTTCTATTCTGAACAGGATGGAAGTCATAGTAAGGGGAAAACAATCATGCACATACTGCGCACTTGCCTGGCCTTGCTTTGCCTGTTACCAATTATCCCTATCCATGCAGAAATACTGGTAACGGAAGATTATCCGCCCTTTAATATTGTCAATCCCAAAACAGGTGAGGTGACTGGAATTTCCACTGAAAAAGTGCAAGAGCTGATGCGCCGTGCAGGAGAAAAATATAGCATCACCGCCTATCCCTGGGCGCGCTCAATACAGATGGCGCAAAATAACCCAGATACCTGCGTTTTTTCAACATCACGCACCCCGGGTCGGGAACAATTATACAAATGGGTAGGTCCCCTGGTAAAAAACAACTGGGTCATCTTCGCCCGTGCCGATGACACTCGCCACCCCAAGAGCCTGGAAGACTTGCGTATTTATGTCATAGGTTCTTACCGCAATGACGCCATCGCAGAATATTTTTCACTGAAAGGCTTCAATACCGAACTTGCCAGCACAGACGCCGACAATCCACGCAAAATGCTGGCTGGCCGTTTTGACTTTTGGGCCAGTGGCGAATTACTTGGATGGGAAATTCTCAAACAACAAGGCCTGACCAAGATGGTCATTCAACTCTTCACTTTCAACCAAACTGAAATGTACCTCGCCTGCAATACCAGCATGTCGCAAGCAAAAATTGATAAATGGAATCAGATTTTGAAAGAGATGGAAAAAGATGGCACTAGCACAGCGATAGAAAAGAAATACAAGTAAACTCGCTTATCTGCGCATAGATGAAGAATTGAAACCTCGCGAACTGACTGTCTCTTGCGGCAAGTTTCGTTACACGCTGGTCTAACAGCATCGTGTAAAATCTGGCGTTCCCTGGCTTCTTTGCCAGCAATTGCATGCTGCCCTGGCTCCCTTCTTGAATGAAAAAAATATCACTTGTCCTGAGTTTGCTACTGCTCTGTCTGACATGTCAGGCTGCCGACCCACGTTTCACCGTAATCACGGTCGACACCGAACACGAAGAGCTGCAGCTTTTCCTGCGCGATGAGAATGGCAAAGGTTTCAAGCGTTTTGATACCTTGAAAACTTGGCTGGGCGCAAAAAACAAACAATTACGCTTTGCCATGAACGCAGGCATGTACCATGCTGATTATGCTCCGGTAGGTTTACTGGTGCAAAATGCAGAACAAGTCAGTCCTTTGAATTTGGCAGATGCCCGGGGAAATTTTTTCCTGAAACCAAATGGCGTCTTCCTGCTCACATCATCTGGCCCACAAGTGGTGGAATCTTCAGAATATCCAGCTCTTACCAAGGACGTTTTGCTTGCCACACAGTCCGGCCCCCTTTTGTTGCGAAACGGGCAAATACATCCCGCATTCAAAGCTGACTCTACATCTCGCTTGAAACGCAATGGCGTAGGTGTACTAGGCAAGAAAGCCATCTTCGTCATCACCGAGCAGCCCGTTAATTTCCACGAGATGGCAACTTTTTTTCGCGACATACTGCATTGCCAGGACGCCCTCTACCTTGATGGCAATATCTCTGGGATCTACTCTGTAGAGCTTGAAAGGAATGATGTGACAGTGGATTTGGGGCCAATCATAGCTGTGGTTCGGTAGATCAGAAATTAAGCGGTTTGCATCGAAATGGAATCAGCTATTTTTTGCATACCTGCACAAATAACAATTACCCATTTCCAGCACATGGAATGACTGTAAAAATCGTGGTGACAGAAATCTTTGTTCTTTCAATTAATCACTTGCAAGTTGCATTTAATGATTCATAACAAAACCTATGATCAGGCTGACACCTCCTTGCCGAAGGGTGCGCAAAAATTGCCATATTCACACTTTTCTGATAACTTATTTGTAAATTAGCATTTTTAATTAATCTATCTTTTTGCAAATACATTTCAGGATTATCCATGTTTGATCACGTCAAATTCGGAGTCAGCGACTTCGTCGCAAGCAAAACTTTCTTCCTCAAGGCATTAGAGCCTTTAGGTGTAGCAGTGATAGGGGAAGGGGTGCCGACATACGGCGTGGAGCTTTCTGCACAAGACGAGGTGTCATTGTGCCTGTTCCAAACCTATGAGAAACCAGCCCATCTTCACCTGGCCTTTAAAGCCAACAGCAGGCAACAGGTGGAAGATTTTTACCGTGCAGCACTTGAGGCCGGTGGCAAAGACAATGGCCCGCCTGGTCTGCGCTCACAGTATCAAGGAAGATACTATGCCGCTTTTGTGATTGGCCCTGATGGCCATAACGTCGAAGCGGTTTATCACGAACCAGAGGTGTGACTCCCCTACTCACGCCTGGAGCCTCGGTAGTATAGAACCCAGAATAGCGCACCAATGTAGTAGCTTAATACTCCGGGGATGAGCATTTCAATGGATAGACTGGGCCGTGGGATAGCGCTTGTTCTCCTGAAATGTTAGCGCTGGAACGGCATCTCAGCGGAAAAGTCCTTGCCAGTACCGATACAGTCCAGCAATATCAGATGAACACAGCAAAGGCATTGCCCCCTCTATCTTTTCAAGTGGCCAATCCCACCATACCATTTCCAGAAGCATCGAAATCTCCTCATCGGAGAAACGCTTTTTTAATGGCTTTGCGGGATTGCCTCCAACAATAGTAAATGGCTCCACGTCTTTCGTGACCAAGGCACGGCTTCCGATCACGGCACCATGTCCAATATGAACCCCAGACATGATCATGGCTTCCGATCCTATCCACACGTCGCTACCTATGACTGTGTCGCCCGCCTTTTGGAATGCGTCAGATGCATTTGAAAACGCAGATCCATCCTTCATGTAAAAAAAAGGAAAAGAGGATGCCCAATCGTAACGGTGGCCCTGATTGCCAGACATGATGAAAGATGCACCTGTACCTACGGAACAAAAACTGCCTATGATGAGTTGATCTTCGTCATTTTTAACTGGCGATAGATATCGCGCGCAATCATCGAAAGAATGACCATGATAGTAGCCAGAATAATAGCTAAACCGCCCAACCTTGATATTTGGGTTCTTCACTTGCTCAGTGAGCAGTTCACCCTTGAAGGGACTTTCAAAGTAGTTGGTCATCGATGTCAGCGCGGAATTTTTTCTGCCGCATGCAATTTGAAGTGAATGTAGAAGTACAGCAAAGCATAAGAGTAGAAAATATTATCACGGCTTCGCCCTGAAAAAGAACCATCACCGTGCCCGAAAATACTTGACCACCATAACGTCTCGACATTTTTATCTGACATATCCGCAAAATCACTCATTTCGTTTTACCTCCCCCATCACCCAATGAATAAGGCGTGAAGCGAATCACCTCCGCACCCAGCAACAGCAAAGGTGAAAACCTGCCCACCGTCCCCCTGGAACGCCACGACGGCGACAAACACCGCTACCACACTGCTAGCACACCGCTAGCCGCGACGCTTACAGCGGCGTCCGCGCTCAATGGCATGACCCCCAACGACGCCAAGGAAAAAAGCGAACTGATAGGTGAAGACGACAATCCCAAACGCCTGCGCCACACCTACCCCAATCAAGAGGCTGCAGAGCAAGCAGCAAAAGCAGAAATGAACCGGGTGAAGCGTGGCAAGGCAACCCTGCAATTTACCCTCGCCCTGGGCAGGCCAGATATTACCCCCATGATGGGTGTACACATCTCCAGCTTAAAAGCGCCTATCGGAGATACGGATTGGATAATTGTGAAGACCATGCACAGCGTAACGGCACAGGGATTTATCACTCAATTGGAGATGGAAACGAGAAAATTTGATGGCGAAAACAGAGAAACGGTCATATAAGATTTTGCAACAATAATGGTAAAGTATCATCCCTAGCCTTAATGCTGCCTTTTCACCAAACGCCTACAAGTTTAGGAATACCTACATGAAAAATATATTATTGAAAATTCTTTGTTGCGCCGCTTTTTTCACACACTTAAATTCATCTTGCGCTGCTGACTCTGATAGAGATACTGCCGCAAGAATGAAGGAACAACGATTAAATAAAGAAGCACAGCAGGAGAGAATTCAAATGTTATGCTCATCAGCATTGATCGAAGAGGCCTCTGCAGTGGCCGCAAGGGATTGGGAAAATCTCGAACGTTTGGCAAAAGTCTTTCTAGCCAAATGTGAAAAAACACTTGTGCCAGATGAATATAAGTTCATATCGTCGACATATGGAAACCTTGCGTTATCTTACGTAGAGAATGGTAAGTACAAAGATGCTCTAATTGCTTCTGATCGCTGCACAAAAACCAATTATAGTAACTTCAATTGTTTCATCGTGAAGGCACGAGCACTCACGGCGCTTGATAAGAATTTAGATGCGTCGAAAGCTTTAGATATTGGTGAGAGACTTGCTAAAAATTCATTAGAGACTGCTAGACGAGATCTAATCCTGTCTTCGAATGCAAGTGACAAAGAGGTTCAAAAGTCAAAAATAGTTGAAGCCGAGAGTAACTTAGAGTTTATCGATATATTTAGAAAACAGCTTGCATTAAAGCTTCGATGAAATTTGTCAAATATGTTAGCCCGCGTGTGGGCGATTAGCGAATGTCGTTCAACTTGCATGTACACAAACCTCTCTGTAATCGACCGCCGGGTTGGAAATGTATGAATGTTAGACCTGACCCGTCACCCCGGCAACAGATAAAAGTGAAAAGAATAGCGAAGACTAATTTGCCTTAATTTTGTGAGTATTAAAAAATTCAATAGCTAACAAAATAATTTTTTCGTTGATTTTTCCATCCATATCATCTTCAACACCTATGGTACTTAAGCCTGTTGATTTGCACTGAAACTTGACCCCCACTTTTGCTGGATAATTTGCATCTATTGTGACCCACGTTTAGCACACAATCCTACTTATCTTGATGAGTAGGGAGCAGGAGTGATTGACGTGGCATTACTAGGTATTATTCGACGCTGGCACATTCGTGACCAGATCCCATTACGCGAAATCGCCAGAAGACTGGGCATCTCTCGCAACACTGTCCGGCGCTATCTGCGCTCTGAAGTCACAGAGCCAGCCTATGCGGATCGACAAACAACCAGTGCTATCGACAAATATGCATTACAGCTTTCGAGCTGGCTTAAAACCGAAGCGGGTAAAATCGTAAGCAGAGACGAAGCTTAAAACAACTTCATCTGGATCTAAAAGAACTGGGATTTGAAGGGTCGTATGACCGGGTGGCAGCCTTCGCCAGGAAGTGGAAGGTGGATCAAACTGACAGGGTCAATTCAGCTAGCAAACGCACACACACATCCCGTTAAGGCGTTTTACTTCCCATTGATGGCCGCGTTTATGAACAGAAACTTCTTTTTCATATCGACGGCATGCATGATCTAGTGTTTTTCCATCAACTACACCAGTTGCAATATTATTACGAAATTCGGTTTCACGAATAGCTGCCCACGCTATCGCCTGGCTTTTTGTAGCAAAAACTTGTGAATCTCTTGTGCCTTTGACATAAACTTGCGCACGCCAGCCCGAAGCCCTTTTTTCAAAACTAGCCAAACCCTATCTCCCGTGGGTAATTGGTGGGTAAATCGTGGGGAGATACTAGCAGAAATTTACTGTTTTTTACGGGGCTTTGATGTTTTTGAAAGTGTACCAATCGGCTGGAAAGCCTTACTACGCTTGGCTTTACGAGGATTTGCGAGAATTCGCATTTAGGTGCCTGGTCCCGCCGACAGGAATCGAACCTGTATCTTACGCTTAGGAGGCATACGTTCTATCCATTGAACTACGGCGAGACACGGTGAAAAATGGCAAGTTTTGCTTGTGCATTTCTCAATCAGCCCGCCATCTTACCTGAGCTTGGGCCAACAATCAATTCAGCAGATGAGTTTAGCTGCCTAGCTAGCGTACAATACTGCTTTTCTCTAATTTATGTCCGCGCATCTACCTGATGCCGGTTCCACAGGGTTTTATGGCAGTTATCTCATTAAGCGATGCCCAATTGGCATTCGGTCACGTTGCTCTGCTCG
This sequence comes from Undibacterium sp. JH2W, assembly GCF_049340425.1. Taxonomy (NCBI): domain Bacteria; kingdom Pseudomonadati; phylum Pseudomonadota; class Betaproteobacteria; order Burkholderiales; family Oxalobacteraceae; genus Undibacterium; species Undibacterium sp. JH2W. The sequence continues at coordinate 217,431 of NZ_JBMPOT010000007.1, forward strand.
ATCATGCAGAGTTTTCCATAGAAGCAGGCGAGCGCGTAGGCCTGATCGGGCGCAATGGTACGGGCAAGTCTTCTTTGCTGAAGATCATTGCCCGCACGTCCAAGATTGATGATGGCCTGCTGGTCATGCAGCAAGGCATCAAGATCGCCTATGTCGAGCAAGAGCCGCAATTTGACATGGAGCTCAGCGTATTTGACGCAGTTGCATCTGGCCTGGGTGAATTGCCTGCCCTGTTGCAGGAATATGAAGCGTTGACTGGCCAGTTTGGTGGCGACAATGACGACGCCCTGATGGAGCGCATGCATGACATACAGGTCAAACTGGATGCCGCTGATGCCTGGAGCCTGGGTAACAAGGTAGAAACCACACTGGACAAGCTGAACCTGGCAAAAGACGCCATCATGGGCACGCTGTCGGGCGGTATGAAAAAGCGCGTGGCGCTGGCATGTGCGCTGGTCAGTGCGCCTGATGTCTTGTTGCTGGATGAACCAACCAATCACCTGGATTTTTCATCGATACAATGGTTGGAAGCCCTGCTGAAAGACTTTAAAGGCAGCGTGCTGTTCATTACCCATGACCGTAGCTTTTTGGATAATGTAGCCACCCGCATCATAGAACTGGATCGCGGCAAGCTGACTTCTTTCCCTGGCAATTTCACGACTTACCAGACTCGCAAGGCAGACTTGCTGGAAAATGAAGAAGTGGAAAATGCCAAGTTCGACAAATTTTTGGCGCAGGAAGAAATCTGGATACGCAAAGGCGTCAAGGCCCGTCGCGTGCGTGATGAAGGCCGCGTCAAACGCCTGGAACAATTGCGCCTGCAACGCAGTGCCCGTCGTGAACAGCAAGGCCAGGTCAAGCTGGATGTAGGCTCTGGCGAACGTTCAGGCAAGATCGTGGCCGAACTGGAAAATGTCAGCAAGAGTTTTGGCGAGAAAGTCATCATTGATGATTTCTCCAGCATTATTTTGCGTGGCGACAAGGTGGGCCTCATCGGTCAAAATGGGGCTGGTAAAACGACCCTGCTGAAACTGATTTTGGGCCAGGATGAACCAGACAGCGGCACTATCAAGCAAGGCAGCAAATTGCAAATCGCTTACTTTGACCAGATGCGCGCGCAACTGGATGAAGAAGCCAGCCTGGCAGACACGATAGCCCCGGGTAGTGACTGGGTAGAAGTCAATGGCCAGCGCAAGCACGTGATGTCTTATCTGGGTGACTTTTTGTTCGCACCAGAACGCGCACGCTCACCAGTTAAATCACTTTCAGGTGGTGAACGCAACCGCCTGTTGCTGGCCCGCTTGTTCGCCAAACCAGCCAACGCTCTGGTGCTGGATGAACCGACCAATGATCTGGATATCGATACGCTGGAATTGCTGGAAGAATTGCTGGAAGAATACACCGGCACTGTCTTCCTGGTCAGCCATGACCGTACCTTCCTCGACAATGTGGTGACCCAGGTTATTGTCGCTGAAGGCGAAGGCCAATGGCGTGAATTTATCGGTGGTTATAGTGACTGGGAACGCTATCGCAGCACAGTGCCAGTCACCAAAGCAGCAAAGACCGAGCAAAAACCAGCCGTAGCAGCAGTATCGACCATGAGTGCGCCAGCAGCAGTGAAGCCGAAAAAACTCAGCTACAAAGAGCAGCGTGAACTGGAAGAATTGCCCAAGCTGATCGCTTCTCTGGAAGCTGAGCAGACATCCATTACCGAAAAACTGGCCGATGCCAATCTGTATAAGAATGGTCCAGAGCAAGCCAATCTCTTGAATGCTCGCCATGCCGAGATTGATGAGCAATTGCTGGAAGCGCTGGAAAAATGGGAAGTGATAGAAGCCAGAAGTAAAGGTTGATGATTGTCCACAGCACATAGCATCCCTCGCAACTGCCAGGGATGCATTTGAGTAGGGTGCGCCATGCGCACCAACCTACCCTCTCCAAAAAACATCAATCCAACTCCATCTGCGAAAAGTCTTCACTCCGGTTACCATGCCGTGATGATGTATTTTCCACATTTTTGATGCATGATTCCACACATCAAATAAGAAGGAGTAGCCATGACAACAGTAGTGAAGCTTGCGAAGGTCGCTAAAGTCGCATTAGTCACAGGCGGCAGCCGCGGTATAGGTGCTGCCACTGCAAGACAACTGGCTGCTGCTGGCTACGCGGTCTGCATCAACTACCTGCACAACCACGCTGCTGCACAACAAGTTGTGCAAGACATACTGTCTCAAGGCGGCCAGGCCATCACCATACAAGCCGACGTCGCAATAGAATCAGAAGTCCTGCGTCTGTTTACCGAACTGGACCAGCAACTGGGCAGGCTGGATGCACTGGTGAACAATGCTGGCATACTCTTGCCGCAAAGTCGCCTTGAAGACCTGACGGCAGAGCGCATCAATCGTCTGTTCAATACCAATGTCTGCAGTTATTTTTTGTGTTGCCGCGAAGCGGTACTGCGCATGTCGACCAGGCACGGCGGCAAGGGTGGTGCTATCGTGAATGTTTCGTCTGCAGCTTCTCGTCTGGGGTCGCCGAATGAATACATTGATTATGCAGCGACCAAAGGGGCGATAGATACTCTCAGCAAGGGCTTGTCACTGGAAGTGGCAGAAGAAGGCATACGCGTCAATTGCGTGCGGCCTGGCTTTATCGATACCGATATGCACGCTGATGGGGGTGAGCCTGATCGCTTGCAAAGAGTCAAAGCAAGCATCCCGCTCAAGCGTGGTGGCGAGGCAAGTGAAGTGGCTGCAGCCATTAGTTTCTTGCTCAGCGATGCGGCATCTTATATCACCGGGTCTTTTTTGGATGTGGCGGGCGGACGTTAATTTCTGTGTTTGAAATGGTGTTCAGCCTTGCTGGTTTCACTGCGCTTCCTCAATCTTGAAGATCACGCCCTTGTCATAAGTAAGGCGAACATATTGTCCTTCATGGATGACGCCACCTTTGGAGGCGAGGACTTTATAACCATTGTTGCTATCAAATTCAGAGATTTGAAAACAAGTATCGATAACGCAAAAACTATCGAACTTTTGTCCATTGCCAGCCTGGCGAAATTGGCTGACCGGCCCTTCTACTGTGGGCAGTGTGCCCAATTCTTTTAGTTCTTGCAGGCGTCGGCCATCACGCCAGGCAAATAGAATGACGACAGCAATAATGGCGTTGAGTGTGCCAGCAATCCAGCCCGTCTTTTTTAATGACCATTTTTGTTGGTGAGCATGCAGGAAAAGTATCGCAAAACCGCCTAAGCCCACAACAATTGACCACGTGAGGATGAAACGCAGGCTTTCTGCATTGCTAATTACTCCCTCAAATAGAACTTTGAAATTCATGGATTTTATTAAAATAATATTAATGCCATTGTTTTTACTCCGACAATTCTAGCATTGAGGGTGGTAAAGTGCTGGTTTAGAGCATTCCATCATGAGCATAGTTACCATGTTTACACTCCCCCACTTTTCGATACCCTTGCGTGTATCCGTATTTTTATTCGCATGTGCAGGTCTTGGTGTTTCCTCCAATACTCATGCCCAGAATCTATATCGCTGCGGCAGCACTTATCAGGATAAACCTTGTGACAACGGCCAGACTGGCCAGATCATCAAGAAGAATCCCAGCCCCTCTCTCTCGGATAAACCACCTCTGGATGCGAATTGCATACGACGTGGCGAAGAAGCTAAAAAGATCATCTGGATGAAAGAAGCAGGTGCCTTCCAGGATAAATTGCTTGCTGATGCAAAAACAAGTGAACAGCGCAAAATCATTGCCGATGTCTACGCCCAGCGTGGTAACTCCAATGACATCCGGCTCAAGATAGAAAGCGATTGCATGGCAGACAAAGACAGCGAACGCAAACTTGGCGTTCGACCTGGCGATGAAGACCTCAAGCGCCAGGAAGCTGCTGAGCGTAAAGCGGCCAATGGAGACAAGGCAAAAGACAATACCAAGCCCGAAGCTGACGATGCCGCTCGCCTGCAAAAATTATGTGAAGGCGTGCGCAAGAAAATCACCGCTGCACAGAATGCTCAAAGATCAGGTGGGACTGCACAGGAAATGGAAAATCTGGCTGAAAGCAAGCGTGAAGTGGAGAAAATGCTCAAAGAAATGGGTTGCAGCAGATAAGACACGCGCCTGACAAGATCATATGAAATATAGAATCGGTGCAGGTCCCTATCTTCTCTGCATGTCGTCTTTAATGATCGCCTGGTCGCAAGCGACGCTATATACCTGCCAGGCTTTGATGCAGCAACAGTCATAAACAGTACAGAACTAGCGTACTATGCTTCTGGTTTTAGTACGCTTGTGGGCCTGGCTTTTTATCCACTATCAGCCGGACGCCCGCGATTTGAATTTCCCTGGTTGGGCTGCCAAGGTCCTGGCGTTGCCGTTTTTGGGTGTGATTTTGTACCCTGATGTGTTTTATGTCAGGGTCAAGCTGGAGTAATGACTTTGGTGATCCACCAGCCCCCTCAGGATTTGCCAGGCGCTGCCTGGCATTGCTCTTGTCTCTTGCTGCAATTGCCCAGGTGGCAACTACCCTGCCACAGTTCCATATGACGTGCTATCTCTTGAAGAGCAAGCTGGCCCAGGCCATCTGACTCCACCATCAATCACCAAACACTTCCTGCGTCGTGCGCACCATGATGCGGCTATTGACTGGTGTTGAGATATTCGCCCACACCCAGTTATGATGTTCAACAATTTTCTCTGCGCGTATATGTGGCCGGTCGCCCGTCGTATGTGCATCGGATAGTGCGATCACATCAAAGCCATGCGAGGCGGCAGAACGTATCGTGGAATCGACACAAAATTCCGTCGCCAAACCACATAAAATCAAATTGCGTGCACCAGTGATTTTCAAATGCGTCAACAAGCCAGTCTCAGCAAACGAGTCGCAGGCAGTTTTATCGACAAATACATCGCCTGGAGCAAACGGCAGTTCTGGTATCACTTCCCAACCGCCCGACCCTGCCAAGGCATCATCATTGGCATGGCGCACAAAAATAACCTGTCCCCCATGTCTGCGGGTATACTCAGCAGCATGGCGGATACGGGCTATAACATTGGCTTTGTCAAAACGCGGAGTCGGGCCATGCAGCCAGGCATTTTGCATATCGATAATAATTAGGGTATTCATTTGACAATGCTTTAATAGGCTAAAGTTATATGATACTGCTTTATATTGGTCTGCGTGCAGTGCAACATCGACGATTTGTCAGCACTTTTTAGCGCCATTATTTGTTGCCAGAGACAATCAGCTAGCTTAAGGTTGAAGCTAGCTCAGCAACACTATCCAACACTTGCAAAGCTTCTTCTATCATCTTTTCTGCACTTCTGCCTGGATATGCCGTGGCAGCAACGATAAGGCGCGCACTTAAGCACAAGCGCAAGGCGCTGACCGGCACTTGCTGGCGTACCCCACAAGTAACTGGCTGTCCTAGTTGCACATGTTTTTCTTTTTGCAATTGTTTATATATCTGCATGGTTTGATCACACCCTAGCACTCGCTGATTGCTGACATCATTGAGCAAGAAAGAGAAAATGGTGGGTAGATGATCCCACGATGTAATTGTTTTCAAGGCACTTCGATCTGGCACCGTAATAGGTAGCAGAGTTAGCTTTCTTTGATTCGCAAAATACGCTTGCACCGCATTCCCAAATTGCAATATAAAATCGCTGATAGCCGTATCGGACACTTGGCGAAATGCGCGTAATTCTGCCAGCGCAGCTACCCAGCGCAAAAGCAAACCCGTATTCGCATGCTTGTGCAAATGCGCAGCCCCTCGCCAAAGACGGGGCCATTCCGCCCGACTGCAGTAGGCTTGCAATGCCTGCGGCAGCGGCACTTGCCTGAGCTCGCTGGCGATACCTTGAGGAATAAACAGCGCACCAGAAAAACTGGGGCCGCTGACAAACTTGGAACCCGTCACGGCAAGCATGAAACCCTGGCGCAAATAGCCATGCACACTGGCATTCGAGAGTCGGAACTGACAGGCATCAACCAGCACCCTGAATTGCTTGGGATATCGTTGCTGCACACCTAAAGCAAGATTGATGGAGGGTGCCAACATGCCAGTCTTGCTGACATCTGCCAGCACCAGCATGACTTGCTTTTGCTGGGCAACAGCAGTGTCGACCAGAGCCTTGATTTCTGCATCCACCTCACCTGCATTGCGCGCCCTGCCCTGCACATCCCGGATGGCAATGCTCACCAGCTCTGTGGGACTGGCCCCGACCATTTTATCGCCCGCACCAACCGTCACACCCAGGGCAGTACGCTGGCTGAAGTGCTGCCCGCTCAGGGCAGCAGGTACTGAACTGCCGGTTTCGCCAGGTTCAACCATGATGACTAACATGGGTGCGTCTTGCTTACCCGACTGCGCCAGCAATTGCGCGGCAATCAAATGCAAATCTGTACCAGAGGCAGCAAATACAATATCTGTTTCCGCCAAACCTGCATCAGCTTTATCACCAGTTAAGCCACACAATTGCTTGAGTTCTTGCCTGGCTAGTTCAAATTCATTTTCTACCAGCGCATACAGGCTGACATGGTCATGTGCTGATTCCAGTTTTTGATAAACAGCGCAAGCAGCGGATCTGGCCATGGCTGAGATTGTCGAGGCGGTGGCTGAACCATAGGCCAGCGCTATGCTATCTGGTACGATGCCGCAGCCGTATTTGTTATAACCCTCATTATCCAAGGCAATACGCGCATCACCACCCTGGGTCAGGAGTTGTTCCAGGGGAGGTAAATTCATGCCTCTGTGAATTAACATATGATCTTGTCGCTCGCCCCGCTTATCCTTGATAGGCAGGTGACATTGAGGCCGCCTTGATGAGCAGATCGCGGAAGGCGGCAAACAGTTTTTTCATGGGCTCTTGCTTGTAAGGGAACATATCGACGGGGTCCATGGCATGCACGATCATGTCGCTGTCCACTTCAAATATCAACAACTTGCCATCCTGGGTTTCGCCACAGTCTATGCCCACATAGTCGAGATCAAGGCGCTTGAATATTTCAGCAAAGGCAGTGGCATGGCGTGGGGCAAAGTCTGCATCAAAGCTCTCCATGAAACGCGCCTCTTCTGCCCGCTTCTCTGCACTGTCTGTCATGCCAGCATTGAGGTAATGGATCATCCAGTGCTTGGAAATACCCATGTGCGAGATGAAAGGCTTGCCATCAATGAGGATAATGCGATACTTCCTGAATTGGCCATCAACACTGCGATAATCGACAAAACGCGCGATATAAAATTCTTCACTGGGAACAGCTTGCAGATAATCCGGCACATCCTCTGGAGACAATATCTTGCGCAAACCCTGCCCAGCATGTGAACCCAAAGGGCGGGCAATGATAGGGAAATCATCTCCTCCCAAAATACCGCTGACAGCCACTTCACCACTAGCTATCTGCTCCATTGTTTGCCGACTGATACGCGCCGAGGTCGGCATGGCGACTCCTGGCGCGTCTTGCAGCAAGGCGCAGGCACGGTCACGGCCCAGATGGGTGATGCGCTCAGGGGCATTCAATACCGGCGTTGGCCAGGTCTGGATAATTTCTTGCAGGTCAAGCAGCAAGTCATTCTTGTCATCGGCCTCGCCTACTGCAACAAACATTACGTCATGCGGCGGCACTTCCGGGATGGCTGGTATGCCCAAGCCTACATACAGCATTTCCAGCGCGATGTCAGAATCTTCCACCAAAAATTCCAGGGGCGTATTGGCCATCAGATCGCCCTCCGCCATGAGGGCCAGCAAACGCAACTTGGGTTTGCCAATCGCAGGAATCGAATATAGTGGCTGCAACTTCAATGCTTCCATCTGGGTGGACAAGGCAGCATCGCGATGCCCTAGCAAAAGCAATACGGTCGCCAGGTTCATCAAGGCATGGGCATCGTCGGGATGTTCCTGGGAATAGGCGATCAATTCTGTCCCCAGTGGCTTCAAGTCACCGCCGGAAAATGCCTGGCGCATCAAAGGAGCAAGACCGATTAATTTGCTTTGCGATTTCTTGCTACCGTCTTCACTGAGATTATTGTCCATATGAGTAGTCGCCTTAGTAGTCGTCTGAAAGGTGAATTTGTTCAGCAATGCTGAGGGTGATATCCAGCAAAGCATCGATGTCAGCAGTCGTGGTCCTGTGATTGACGATGGCTGCACGTATGGCCAGTTGCTCACGAATGATGGTGGTGGACGGTGCTGCGATACCTGACTCCTGCACCAGTACCACGACTCTGGCATTGAGGGCATCACACGCTTGCGCGCTTAGGCCGTCGACACGATAACGGAAGCAGACTATATTCAAGGCAACTGGCGCCAGCAATTCCAGCCTGGGGTTGGCCTGGATACGGTCTTTGAGGTACTGACCCAGCTCACAAGTATGGCTAATCATTTGGCCCAAGTGCTCAGTGCCATACACTTGCAAAGTAAACCAGGTCTTGAGGGCACGAAAGCCACGCGATAAATCCGGGCCAAAATCACAGGGCCAGGGGGAACCACCTGCCAAACCCTGGTCTTCACGACGCAGGTAGCTGGCAGGCGTGGCAAAAGTCGCATAATGCGCTGCACTATCACGCACCAGGATAAACCCGGCATCATAGGGTACTTGCAACCATTTATGAAAATCAAAGGCAATCGAGTCGGCACACTCAATACCGGCCAGACGCGGTGCAACCGTAGCAGACAAGATACCCATTGCACCAAATGCGCCATCTATGTGGAACCATAATTTTTCGGCACTGGCAATGTCTGCCAGGCCCTGCAAATCATCAATGGCCCCTACATCGACAGAGCCTGCTGTACCTACCAGCATGAAGGGTGTCTGGCCTGCGGCGCGGTCAGCCTCAATTGCAGCCTGCAATTGATTGGTATCCATTTCAAAATTCGCATTCATGGGTATCACACGCAAGGCATTCCTGCCCAAACCTGCGATATCCATGGCTTGCGCTATGCAGCCATGTGCACCAGCCGAAGTGTAGGCGACCAGTTTTTGCGGAGCAGCCCCCAGCCCCTGCTGCCTGACCTCTGCCCCCAGGGCGCGGACCCGGGCTACCAGAACGGCGATGAAATTTGCCATGGATGTGCCAGTCACAAACAAGCCGCTTGCGGTATCGGGAAAATGAAACAAGCTGCTCATCCAGCGCGTGATCTGGCGCTCGACTTCTATGGGTATATGGTCACGCCCCCCCAGGTTGGCATTCAAGCCTGCTGCCAGCATCTCTGCCAGTGTCCCCACCGGGTTACCACCACCCTGCACCCAGCCCATGAAACCGGGATGACTATTCCCTACTGAATAGGGCAAGATGTTATCCATGAATTGCTGGTGTACCTCTTGCAGTTCTGCAGGGGCAGTTGGCACTCCAGACTGGAATTTCGACCTGACTTGGTCCGGTATGGTTTGCCATACCGGCCTCTCACGTATCCGCTCGGCATAATCAAGGATATCGTCCAGCATGCGATGCCCCTGGGCACGCAATGCCTGCCAGTCTTCAGGGTCCAGCGAATTGTGGGGGGATTCTGTCATTCAAAGATCCATCTTTCATCGTTGCAGATACAGAGTGGCATAGACCTTTACTGTCTATGCTTATACGTATTATGGATGAGGGTATGGCGTATCAAGCGTCAAATAAAGCTTATTTTGCAGCTTTATTGCAGCAAACGAGGACTTCAACTCCCGGGAGTGGCGGGCGGGCAACAAACTGGCGGAGCTTTGCCTGGGATGAGTACGAAAAGAGTACAAGATAAGCGTCAGTCGCCCAGATATTCGGCAAAGAGCTGCTTCTTTGCCCTGGCGCGCGGACTGGACCAATAATCGCCTATCTCCATGATAATTTGATCGCCCGAAGCTACCTTCAGATGATAGGGCTTGCCCATGATGACAGCATGCACATACATGGCAAGGGACTCGGCAAAATCATCGTAGGCATTGGTCGCGGCATAAAGGCTGGGGAAACCGGTTTTTTCCAGCGCCTGATAGATCGCCAGTATCAAATCACCAGAAACTTGCTGCTTGCTATAAAAACGCAGCTCTTTGCGATGCGCAAAATCATGTCTGAGCAGAGGGATGATGTCACCATTCATGGCTATCTGCCAGCACAGACTTAGAAAAGTATATTCTTCACCAGGCTTGAATTTCTGTGCGCCTATCCACCAATCCGGCAAAAATTCGCTATTGGCAGTCAGCACATGACCAAATTCATGCAAGAGCAAGAACTGTATGGCATTTTTTCGATTATCGTTCTCGCTGGCTTCAATTTGCAAACTCAGTTGATAGGCTGAATCAGGTAGAAATGGGGTATTTTCTTTCCAGCTAGCCCATTCATTGGCGCTACGTTGCAAGAAAGCCGCATCATCCATGAGGATGACCATGCCCAATACTTGTCCGTCAGGCCCGACGATAACATCCGTGACAGCAGATGAGCCCAGGCCACGCCCAAAATACACGCCTAGCAAAGGTTTATCCAACAATTGCAAGACTGCAGCAGGCAGCTCAGCCATGGCAGCGCGCACATCAATTAAAAACTCGGGATGGGGTTCGACTTGGACGGGGGTGTACTCAGTACTGGTGTGCTTGGCTACATAGACCAGCAATTCCTCAGAGGCATTACCCAGCCGGTCGAGAAGGGGGAGTTGGCCTTGCCTGACCCAATAATCCACATCCGGTGTCTGGATCACGCATTCATCCGTTCAGGCAAGATCGTTGAGGAATATACCTTTTTTACCCTCAAGGTCTCGTGCAATCGCCAATACTTCTTTGGAAGGGATTTGCCTCAATACTGCCTTGGTTTCATTATCGACAATTTGCACAACCACTTTCCCGGAATCATGGTCAAGATTGAGATTAACGCTGTTATTAAAGCCTATGGCACGATTGATCTGCTCCACAGAGCTTTTTAGTTCGGAGGCGCTGATCTCATGCTGGGCATTATTGTTTTTTGCAACATCCTGACTAGCATCGCTGGCCGATACAGGCACAGCCGTAGTAGTGGTCTTGACCAGGATAGGGGCAGCCCTGACATCTTGTCGAGAGTCAACACTGACACCGCCAGCACTCCCGCTTGGTATTGAATTGATGCTCATTTCACTCTCCGACCCTCGAATTAAACAGCATGGCGGATTACCGCATATTGTGTATTACGGTCGATTTTGTCAAAAGTTTAGGCCCAGGCTACTTAGGCATGCAGATATTAATGTATGGAAATGTAAGTGCCCATACCAATAAATTAAATAATGTTAATATTTACAATACTTTAAAATAGCATCAATGCCAACTATTTTTTATAAATATGTAATTAATACCAAGTCAGCATGTCGCTCATCGCTTTACCGGCAAACAGGTCAATCAAACTATCTGCTACCGCCCTCACTCTGGGAGACCGACGCACATCCTCGTGCATGACCAACCAGAGTTTCCTGGCGACCAGGTCAACTTCCTGTTCCACCTGCAACAGACTACGGTGGGAATGGCGTAAATAATGCGGCAGCACCGTCACACCCATGCCTGAAGCGGCAAACTGGCTCAAGACCAATTGATCATTACTGCGCAAGATAAGCTTGCGCCCATTGATGTAGTTTTCCAGCCATTGATGGTGCGGGGTCGCAGAATTTTTTTCGTAGGCAGCAAACTCCCACTTTGCCTCTTCACGGTTTTTCAGGTAAGCCTTGCTGGAATACACGCCATACTGGATGGCAGCCAGCGGCTTGATCACCAGGCCTGCGGTTTGCGGCCGCACCATGCGCAAGGCAATGTCTGCTTCGCGCTTACCCAGGCTGACATGGTGACTTTCGGCGAATAATTCCAGTTCTATATCAGGCAATGCCTGGCTTAAGGTTTTTAATTGAGGTGCCAGCAGAAACGCGCTTAAAGCGGGTGGTGCAGAAATGCGCACTACACCTTCTAATTTTCCCATGTTCAAGGCTTTTCGCTCAAAAGAAAACCAGCGTTCCTCTACTTCCCTGGCCTGACTCAATAGCTCATGACCTTCTGCCGTCAATTGCCAGCCGCGCACCAGCCTGTCAAACAGGCGTAGCTGCAATGCCTTTTCCAGCGCATCAATACGACGGGCAACGGTAGTGTGCTCCACCTGCAGGCGGCGCGCTGCCCCGGTCAGTGTCGTGCTGTCGACCAGTGCCAGGAAATAACGTAAATCATCCCAATTCATCATGGTGCAATTATGCACAGTCCAGGCGAATTTTTCAGTAATTTTCTTTCTGCATGAGTTTGGCTAAGCTGCATCTCAGTACCCTATCCAAGGGGTGCATCGCAGCATCATTCAAACAGAGAGAGCAAATGCAAGCCATACAATTATTTTCGCAAGGTGGGCCAGATGTACTGGAAGTCCGCGACATCGCCATACCTGTCCCTAAAGAAGGTGAAGTGCTGGTAAGAGTGGACTATGCAGGTATCAACTATGCCGATGTGTATCAGCGCAATGGCCAGAACCCTGCTTCCCTGCCCTGCATACCCGGCGCAGAAGGGGCAGGCATGGTGGTAGAAGGCAATGCAGAACTGTCGGCAGGCAGCGCCGTTGCCTGGTTATCGCATGCAGGTTCTTACGCCGAATACGTCGCCATCCCCGTCTGGAAACTCATCGTTTTGCCCGCAAAATTGGGCACACAAGAAGCGGCGGCGGCCATGCTGCAAGCGGTCACCGCCCAATATCTGTGCGAAACCAGCTATCGTGTGCAAGCAGGTGATGCTGCCCTGGTGCATGCCGGCGCCGGCGGTGTGGGCCTGTTGCTGACGCAAGCCTTGAAGCACAAAGGGGCAAGCGTTATCAGCACGGTATCCAGCGCTGAAAAAGCGGCATTGGCACGGGCCGCCGGTGCCGATCATGTGATTCTCTACAATCAGACTGATTTCACTCTTGCAGTCAAAGACCTGACGCAACAAAAAGGCGTGCATGTCGTCTATGATTCAGTCGGTTTGAACACTTATCTCGGCAGCATGGCGGCGTTACGCCCGTTGGGCAGCCTGGTCCTGTTTGGTCAATCCAGTGGTAATGTGCCGCCCATAGACCCCATGCATCTATGTCGTCAGGGCTCGCTATTCCTGACTCGCCCTACGCTAGCCCACCATGTTGCTGATGCCGATAGCCTCAGATATCGCAGCCAGCGCGCCCTGCACTGGTTAGCCGAAGATATCTTGCACTTGCGCATACATGAAATTTACCCACTGGAACACGCCGCACTAGCACACGCAGCGCTGGAATCAAGGCAAACCACGGGCAAGTTATTGCTGGCGATCAGCCCTTCCGCAAAAAACACTATCAGGAGAAATCATCATGAATAAGTCTATCCAGCACCTCATCGGCATGAGCATACTCAGTCTCGCCGGCCTCAGCTTGCCAGCACAGGCTATCATGGATCAGGAAACAAACAGGAATGACGCTATCCAAAAACAATTGACTGGTACCTGGACCCTGGTTGCAGCGCCCGAAATCCATGCCGATGGCAGTCGCGGGGAAACCTTTGGAGAGCATCCGCAAGGCTTGCTCATCATCGACGACAGCGGGCGTTATTCACTGCAAATCTATAAATCCGGACGCAACAAGTTTGCAGCAGGCGACAAGCGCAAAGGTACGGATGCTGAGTTTAGAGCTGCAGCGCTGGATACCAGTTCTCACTATGGGCGCTGTTTTATCGATACTGAACGTAACGTGATGGTGTTCAGGATAGAACATGCCTCCTTCCCTAACTGGGATGGCAGCGAACAAGCCAGGCAATTTGAATTGAAAGCGAATGAACTGACTTACCGCGTCCCAGCCAGCGCCAGCGGCAATGGCACGACCGCAATATCATCATGGAAGAAAATACGCTGAGTGATGGCTGACAGGACAGGCGGATCAAAGAATATGATGTGCTCTCAGCGTCGCCTGCACTTCCTCAAAGCCATCGGTATGAAAAGCCTTGATACCCATACTGGCCGCAGCCAGCACATTTACCTGGGCATCATCAAAATACCAAACCACATCAGGGGTAGCCTGGCATTGTGCCAGGGCCATCGCAAATGCAGCTGGATCTGGCTTGATCGCACCGAGCAAATGGGAGGACAGGGCCAGGTCAAAATCCTGATCCAGCCTGCCAAACCTGGCCCAATGAAGCACATTGGAATTACTCAGGCAAACCAGTCGATAAGACTGCCGCAAGGCCTGCAACATGGCCAGTACGCCAGGATAGTAGCCCTTTGGCCAGGACATGAATTCTGCAAGGAAGGTTTGCTCGGTCAAAGGCAAAGACCATTCCAGCAGAAATGCCTGAGCAAATTCTTGCGGCAGGCATTGTCCTAATTCAAACCGGCGCACTGCATCTGACATCAGCCATTTTTGCTTTAATTCAGCCACCGACATGACATACGGTAGCAATGCCTGCAAGCGGCTGAAAGTGTCATTTTCTATCAACACTCCACCCAGATCAAACATCAACACTAGCGGCTGTTTCATCATGCCCACTCCTTGGGATTGCTGGCCTGGCTTGCTTACATCAGGATTGCGAGCAGTTATTTAACTGCTGCAGCGTTAGCAACCGGAGCCGAGGTCAAACGCTGCTCCAGCAACTTCAGCCTTGTGCGTATATGCTCGCCCACCGCAATTTGCGGATTGGAATACCCATCCGACTTGCCTGCTTCTTCTTCACGCTGCTTGATGATGGGCCTGGCCGCTGCATGCGCAACTTCAAAAGACAAGGTCTGGTTGCGCAATTGTTCATCATACATGGCACGCCCAAAGAAAGTCAGATCAGACTTGCTGCCGCAGCCATAGGAAGTATGATCCGCGTCCGATGCTGTCATGACCAGAGAATTTTCGTCCGACAAAGGGGCCACCCAGTTACCGGCATAGCAGGCAGAAATCGAGATAACCCGGTATTTGATACCCGCCTCATCCAGCCAGCGCTTCAAGTCTTCTGGTGTGACGGATTTAACGCTGAGTGGCCACATCCCGGCGGACAACACACCATCACTGGCACCATGCGAAGACATATGCAGGAACAGGATATCTTCATTGACATCCATGCGCTTGGCAATGTGCCGGATGGCTCTTTGCAAATTCAGTGGTGTAGCCCAGGGCAAACTATTCACGGTGCCGGGATTATTGGCCAGTTGCAAACTCCTGCCTTCGGCATCAAAACGTTTTGCCATCACTTGCGTGACCATGCTGGTCTCGTTCAGGAAAACATTTTCTTCGCCATAGGGGGCAAAACTCAGGCTGTATAGATCGATGATACCTGGTCTGTGGGGTTTCAACTCCTGGAGTTTTTGGTTTAACAGCGCTGCTTGCTGCTCGAATATTTCCTGTGTGATTTCGGGTGATTTACTCTCTGCTTCGTCATCATTTGTTTCTGCCCTTTCCTGATTTGGGTACCAGAATTGCGTTGCCCGCGTACTTATGCCCAATGCACAAGCCAGAGCCATGACAATGACGACCGATAACATGGCAAGCCTACGTCTATCACTAGCGCGCCAAAAAAATAAGAACTGTATGCATAAGACTACAACAGGTGGCGTAAGATACACCAGCCACTGCATACGCACGGATAATTTTGACAGGTCATACCACCCCAATCGTATAAGTAAAGCACCTACTGCACAGATCACCACATTCATGACCAAAGTTTGCGCAAGTGCCAATGCAAAAAAATGTGCAGCACTCGGTGCCTTGCTACCTTCGAGGTATTCGCTTGCTTGCATATTCGTCGGCCGCAAGCAATAACATGCCCAGGCGATAGCACCAAAATAAAACCAGCCAGTAGCAAAAACCTGCCAATAGAACTGTGCTGGCCCAAGAATCATGAGGCGCTGTATGCCTATATGGCTGCTCATGTATATCAATATCAATAGCAAGATCAACCAGGGCGATGCTGGCAATCCTTGCCACCTCGGTTTAAAGCAGATGCTGACGCGCAAGGCCTCCACCAGCAAACGGCGTACTGCATTAGCATTATTGTTGCCAGGGCATTGCTGGGATTTTGTAATAGGAGTTGCGGCCAGCACTTCTTGCTCTAATTCAGGTGTATTCCCGGCACTGCTTATTGTTAAAAGTTCCGTCATTCAATTACCTGTTAGAAAATGCTCAATCATGATATTCGGTACGTCGTTAAAAAAGGATTGATGAATAAATAGATTAAAAAAATACAGGTTCGACTTCCAACAGGACAGCAAACTTGCTCATGACATCGGCCTGCACAGCCTGTGCCAAGGCTTTTACTTCTGCGCCAGTAGCACCACCATGATTCACCAGCACCAAAGCCTGTTTTTCATATACGCCTGCCCGGCCTAATTTCTTACCCTTCCAGCCGCATTGATCAATCAACCAACCGGCAGCCAGTTTATAAGCGCCGCCATCCTGCACATAGCTGACCAAGTGCGGATGGTCCACCAGCAAGACATCGCGTTGAGCAGCAGGCACGATAGGGTTTTTGAAAAAGCTGCCGGCATTGCCTATCTTGGCGGGATCTGGCAATTTTGCCTGACGTATAGCGACCACCGCATTGCTGACATCTTTGGCAGTGGGACGATCAATGTGATGCTGATGTAAATATTGTGCGACATCGACATAGCCCAGCTTGGCTTGCCAGCGTTTAGGCAAGGCAAAGCGCACGCTGACGATGACCATGCGGTCTTTGTATTCATGCTTGAATACACTGTCGCGATAAGCAAAGCGACATGCGACCTTGTCTATCTCGACCAATTCGCCGGTTTCAAAGTCCAAGGCTGTCAGGCTGGTAAAGATCTCCTGGATTTCCAATCCATAGGCGCCGATATTCTGTATAGGTGCAGCCCCTGCTGTGCCAGGTATGAGGGAAAGGTTTTCCAGGCCACCCAGCCCCTGCTCCAGGGTCCACAGCACAAATTCGTGCCAGTTCTCGCCTGCACTGGCCTGCACATAGACATAGTCTTCGTCTTCGCCCAGGATTTGCCTGCCCTTGAGAGCCACCTGTAAGACCAGGGCATCGACCTGATCCGACAAGACCAGATTGCTGCCACCACCCAAAATCAGGCGCGGCATGGACCTCAGTTGCTCATCTGCCTGTATGGCTTGCAATTGTTCTATCTGTTCTACACGCAAAAACTGGCGGGCGCGAGCAGCGATACCAAAGGTATTCAGGCTTTGCAGAGAATAATCTGCTGAAAATGTGAGTAAATTCGTCATAAGACCCAAATTATAGCCTTTGCTCTCTCATGACTGCCTGCATTTGCTAAAATGGCGGCTAATTCATCATTTTAAGCAAGGAAGCAAGATGCCCTCTTTCGATACCGTCTCTGAAGCCAATATGGTTGATGTCAAGAATGCCATTGATCAAACCAATAAAGTGGTCACCAACCGCTTTGACTTGAAAGGCAGCAGCGCCAAAGTCGAACAAAAAGACCGCGAATTGACGATCTATGGCGACTCTGAATTCCATCTCGACCAGGTTCGACTGGAATTGACCATGACTTTAGCGAAACGCAATGTCGACGTGCGCTTCCTGGACATGGGCAAGATAGAAAAAATCGGTGGCGATAAAGTCAAGCAAGGCATTAAGGTTAAAAACGGCATAGAAACTGAAGATGCAAAGAAAATCGTCAAGGCCATCAAGGACAGCAAGCTGAAAGTACAAGGCAGCATACAAGGCGATGCAGTACGTGTCACCGGCACCAAGCGTGATGACTTGCAGGCGGCCATGGCCATGCTGCGCAAGGAAATCAAGGACTTGCCTTTGGAATTCAATAATTTCCGCGATTAAACCTGGAATTAAGCCAAGAATGTCCTTGCCTGTGAAAAATCTGAAACTATTGAGCACCCTGAGCCTGCTGGCTTGTTCCATGCTGGCCCATGCTACCGAGATATAGGGGTAGTTGGTTTATTCCCGGGCAAGGCTATTCTGGTCGTTGATGGCGCACCACCCAAAACTTATAGTGTAGGCAGCAATATAGGCAGCGATGCCAAGCTTGTTGATGCTGATAGAGAATCAGCCACTGTCATGGTCAATGGCAAACGCAAGGTCATTACCCTGGGCCAAACAGTACACAGGTCGGCAGCCAGCAGTAATAGTAGCGTGGTATTGAAGGCTGGGGACCGTGGGCACTTCATGGCCCAGGCCACGATAAATGGTGGCAGCGTGAATATGCTGGTCGATACTGGTGCCAGCCTGATCGCCTTGCCCGCTGCCGATGCCATCAGGCTGGGCATCAATTACAAAAAGGGCCTGGCAAGCTCCAGTCGCACCGCGGGCGGTATTGTCCCCATCTATATCATCAAGCTGGATTCAGTCAGGATTGGTGACGTGGAACTCAATCAAGTCGATGCCTCGGTGATAGAAGAAGGCCTGGATGTCCCTTTGCTGGGCATGTCTTTCTTAAATCGCATGGAAATGCGGCGTGAGGGGGATCAGATGACTTTGACGAAGCGGTATTGATCTCTCGCTATTTAACCCACCAATTGTGATTTTGCATTTACAAATCAAACTCATCTGCCAATATTCTGGCTTGCAAACTAGCGCAAGCCAGAAAGTATGGAAAATACTTTGGCCGTATTAATACAACTAATACGATTAATAAGACTGCTTCAAACGCCTTTGCCTGACAGCCTCAGCCAGACCTTCCAGCACCTTGATACTGGCTTCCCAATCTATGCAACCGTCTGTCACTGATTGACCATAGACCAGTTCCTTGCCTGGCATCAGGTCCTGGCGACCGGCAACCAGATGGGACTCAATCATGACACCGACGATGCGGGTATCGCCATCGGCAATTTGCTTGCCTATGTCAGCGCATACGGGGATTTGGTTAGCTGGATTTTTTGAGCTATTCGCATGCGAAGCATCTATCATCAGGCGCGAAGCCAGGCCACTATTGGCGATATCCTTGCAAGCGGCATCGACACTGACAGCATCGTAATTAGGTGTCTTGCCACCGCGCAGGATGATGTGGCAGTCTTCATTGCCGTTGGTGGAGACGATAGCGGAATGGCCGCCTTTGGTCACCGATAAAAAATGGTGGGGCTGCGACGAAGCCTTGATCGCATCAACAGCGATTTTGACATTGCCATCAGTGCCATTCTTGAAACCTACCGGGCATGACAAGCCAGATGCCAGTTCCCTGTGGACTTGTGACTCTGTCGTGCGGGCACCGATTGCACCCCAGCTAATAAGATCAGCAATGTATTGCGGGCTGATGACATCCAGATATTCCGTACCAGCTGGCAAGCCTAGTTCATTGATGTTGAGCAGCAGTTCGCGGGCAATGCGCAAGCCATCATTGATGCGGAAACTATTGTCGAGGTAAGGATCATTGATGAGTCCTTTCCAGCCTACCGTGGTACGCGGTTTTTCGAAATACACGCGCATGATGATTTCCAGTTCACCAGCAAAGCGCGGGCGCTCTGCTGCCAGGCGATGTGCATATTCCATTGCAGCCTTGGTGTCATGGATGGAGCATGGGCCGATGACGACCATGAGTCTGTCATCCTGACCATGCAGGATACGGTGCAGGGCGGTGCGGGCATTGGCTGCGGTTTCCGAGGCTTTTTCAGAGCAGGCAAACTCACGTATCAAATGTGAGGGTGGGACCAGTTCCTTCATTTCGCGTATGCGTAAATCATCGGTGCGTTGCATGTCTTCTCCTGAGAATTTCTTAAAAAATAATATGTTTAAATGTAGTAAAAATTCTGATCGGTAAAGGTAATTACTATTCAATTTCTTTTCGTGCCTGATCGCAACTTACTGGTAGTAAATGCAAGGGCAAAAAAAAACCGCCTGATCGGGCGGTTTTTTAGAATTTTGGTTTAGCTCTTTTTCTTCGAGTGCTTACCGTCTTTCCACCGCCCTTGGCTTGGAATAGCTAAAATAAAAGAAGAAAAAGAAAGCAATTTGTTTCATATCAATATTTTGCAATAGTCGCGTGTATATTCAGCTCAATTATTGTTTTTGCATGGTTTTACTCGTCAAAATGAGTATTTCAAAACCATAGTGCCTCAGAATTCAGCAATTTGCAAGAATGTTCCTGAAATAAGCTTATGCATTCTTTGATGCCTCTGGCGCTTCTAGCTATTTCTTACTCACTTTTTCCACAATGGTGGCGGTTCTGGCGGGATATCACCCTGATTGGGATAAGCACCGGGGACTGGGGCTTTTCTTTGCACGGCAGCCACTTGGGGCGTATTGCGATTCATCCAGTTGCGCAATTCATTGAGGTTGGCAACGATATCGGCACGATTAGGCGCAAGACGGTTTGCCCTTTCCAGCAAGTTCAGGGCTTTTTCATTGTCGCCTTGAGCTGCCAGGGCCACCGCCTGATTATTCAGTGCAGAAGCATCAAAGGGATTGATCTTGGCTGCCTCGGCAAATTTTTTACTGGCCGCGCTATTATTTCCTTCGGCCAGGAAGTTACGCCCTTCTACATTCGGGTCCTGTGCATGCGCAATAGCACTTACACTTAGCACCAGCAAACTGGCGCTGACAAGCTGATTTATGGATATCATGACTTTCATTCTGCTTTCTCAATTAGTAGCTTGCTAGCTTAATATCCCTGATAGTAAGCCTTGGGAGCAACAGGCGGGAAACCGACCGGGCTCTTGCGCGGCTCAAAGCTGTAGCGCAGGTAGACTGCCGCGGAGGTGTCGTTGAAATCACCTGAGTTGTCTGCACTGAGTTTGCCTCCCAGGAATAAATGCGGGCTTAACTGGTATTCGGCGGCCCCGCCTATCTTGAAGGCAAATGCCGTCCTGGTTTGGCCAGGGTAGCTGGTCTGGATGTTGACCGTAGGATTGGCTGCTGCGAATTGTTCGAGATCAGTCTGGTCTGCCGGTGAGTTGGGGTAGTAGGCTGCAGCCAGTTCTCTGAAGTGCTGGACGCCGAGTGAGGTCGCCAGCTGGTAGGAGAATTTGCCTTTGCGTCCTGCGATCTCCAGCGGTATGCCTACTGCGACATAGGATTTGGGGCTGAAGTAGCCGCCGTGTCCATAGGTGAAGTAGCGCAGGTTTTTGTTGTAGAAGAAGGAGGTCAGGCCCAGTCCTGTGGTGAAGCTGAAGTCGTTGCTTTTGTAGGCGCGCCAGTAGGCGCCCAGGCCAAATTCTGCTTCGGTGTTCTTGACGACGTTTTTACCAGTCAGGCTATAGTAGCCAAGGCTGGCGTAGACGCCGCCGTCTTCTCCATCGTAGGAGGTGTCTATCTTGACGCCGGTACGGGTGACGCCACCCCAGGTGAGTCCGTACAGGCTGTCTTTGGCACCGGCATAGGAGAGGTAGCTGTCAGTGACGGAGCGACGGGCGAGTTCTATGCCAAGGCTGGCGCCATCGTCGCTACCGCTCCAGCGCAGGCCACCGACGACGTTCTGGATGGGGAAGCCTATGGGGCTCGATCCTATATCGGCACGGACACCGGCAATTTCGTAGCTGAGGCTGAGGGCGACGCCTTTGGCTTCTTCATCAAGGCTGGCGACTGTGGGCAGGCCTTGCTGGCGGGCGATGGTGGTGAATGGGACTTTGGCGTATTTGGCGCGTTCTACTACGATCGCATTGCGGCCGAACTGGCCTGCAATATTGCTGTCGTTGAGGTTGAGGGTGCCTGCATCTGCTACGACGGGAATGATCTTGAGCCCGAACTGGCCCAGGCCTAAGGTGCTGAGGCGGGCTTCTATCGGGGTTTCAAGATCACTCAGGGCCGACAGACCTTTTTCTCCACTGCGTACTCGGCCCGCTACTGCGACCGTGATGTCGCTGTGATTGAGTTCATTGATAGCGTCTATTTCTTTGAGTAAAGCCGCTTCTTCTGCACTGACGTTGGCTGGCTTGCTGGCTTTGCTTCTGCTTGGTACTGCGGCATTACTGGTGTTGGCCGCTACCGTGCCAACGTAGTTTACACTGCTGCCACCAGACGCATATTGCTGAGGCACTGCCACTGGTGTCGCCGTATAGCTGGTCTTGGGAGGAATATAAGGTGTTGGGACTGCCGGTGCATTCCCCCCATAGCCACTACTCCCTGCACCATCATTATTTCTTGGTACTGCAGCCGGTGTTTGCAATGGATTAGCTTGTAACACTGGAGCTTGCGTCAGCGGACTACGCGTTAAATTGGCTGGTGGAATTTGATATACCGTGGCGGCTCCGCTGGCACTGCCAGTATTACCACTAGTGCCGCCCTGCACCGCTGCTGGCACAGCAGTTGGCGCATAAGCTTGTGGTGTTACTGCTGCAGGTGCCCTGGCATTTTGGACAATTGCAGGCAATTGCGGAATCGCAGGTGCAGGTGCAGGTGTAACTATCGCTGTTGCCATTGCCTGGTTGCCGGCGCGAGCTTGTGCACCAGCCAGGGCAGCGGCCGATAATTGCGGTATCACATATTGCGATGCTGGCTGAATATACTGCGCCTGAGGTGCAGGCACATACTGAGGCTGGGCATACTGCGGTTGCGCGTATTGTGGTTGCACATATTGTGCTTGTGGATATTGCCCTTGGAATTGTGCCTGCAATGGTGGCGCATATTGCGGCACTGCCTGCTGCATGGGTACACCTACTGGTGCAAATATGGCACTCTTGGAATTAGGTATTTGAGCTTGCTGTACAGGAGCATAATTGACTGCGGCAGCGGTTTGCGGCCTGCCACTACGATCGGCAAACGGGTTCACGCTGAAATCATTGGCAATGGCTGGCTGGGCCTGTGCCACCAGCCGTATGCCATTCGCCCCCATGCCGTTATTTGGCCTTTGCGCCTGCTCCATGGCCAGTGCCTGGCGGAAGTATTCCAGCGCCCGGCCATTATTGCCCTGGGCACGAGCAAGATTTCCGGCCAGGGAAATAAAGCGCGGATTATCTGGCTGTAATTGCATCAGGGTAGCCAGGTATTGTTCTGCCGAGTTAAAGTCTTTGACCTGTATTGCCGCATAAACCAGGGCTTGCAATACCTCGGGATTTTCTGGCTCGGCTTGCAATACGCGTTGATACAAATCCCTGGCCGTCTCGGTATCACCTGCCGATGTATAAATACGCGCCAGCGACAATAGCAAGAGATTGTCGTCAGGATCCGCCATCAACATGGGCTGGATAAAATTGAAGGCACTGGCATAATCACCGGCCTCACGTGCGCGTTCTGAATAGCGCATGGAGACTATGCGCTGCAAATCCTTATAGTCAGCCACTTCTGCCGCCGTCAGGTTGGGCATCTCCGTGACTTTGCGCATGACAGCCAGCAATTCAGCTTCCTGGTTTGCACGCAACAAGGCCATGCCGTATTGCAGCAGCAAACCAGCCTGAGGCTTGGGTGTACTATCCACAGCACGCTTGACCAGCGCCAAACCATGGGCGGGGTCACCCACTTTCATGTGGAAAGCTGCGATGATGCCAACAAACTCTGCATCATTGCCCGCAGCGTTTTCTATCAGGCCCAACAGCTCGCGGGATCGCAAAGTATCGCCGCGGTTGGCAAAGACATTCAGGCGGTCGACCTGCACCCTGGTCCACAGGCGTTTTTGCAGCTCAAACATTTCTGGTTTTCTGGCAGCAACGGGCAAACGCTCCAGTGTCATCAAACCTTCCCACCATAATTGCTGCATGGCGCTTAGCAAGGCACTAGCATACAGGGCTTCAGCCTGGGGATTTTCTACATTGGCGATCGCATCCATCAAGGCGCGCGCAGCACCCGGGGCATTCTGTCCAAGGTAAATTTTTGCCAGGGCCATGCGCAACCATGGGTTATCAGGGGTGATGAGCACCGCATCTTCAAGACTGGCCTGGGCTGTCGCAATATCCCCGGCTGCCTCAGCGAGCTTGGCCTTGTCCCATAACTGTGTGGCCTTCAATTCAGACAGCACCTGCATCTGGCGCGGCGACATGAAAGCGCTCAATTCTTCCAGATCCTTGATACGTTTTTGCAAAGCCAGCAAACCTATCAGGCTATCGAGTGCACCCAGATTTTTTGCATCATTTTTTAAGACCAGGCGGAAATTTGCCTCAGCTCCGACCGGATCATTTTCTGCCATCAGGGCATCGCCCAACTGCAGTATGCCTACACTTTCCTTGGGGTCCATTTCGACAGCCTTGCGCAACAAAGCTATACCCTTGGCACTATCACTGTTTTCAAATGCCGTGCGTGCGTCAGCTATCGTGCCCCAGTAATTGGCACGGTCAAAAGCGGGTTTCCATTGATCCTTGCGATTCGCTGGCGATAAGTCCACTGCTTTTTGCAATAGTGCCCGTGAATCAATAAACTCATCCTGGCGCATTTTCACCAGGCCCATGCCGCCATAACCGGCAGAATCCTTTGGGTGGGATTTGATCAAGGCTTGGAATGCAGTTTCTGCTGTCTTGAGATCATTCTCATCAAGCGCCTTGAAGGCAGCCATGCGGGTTTTTTCCAGGCTATCACCAGCGACTTTCGTATGTGCCTCTGCCTTGGCTTCTGCTTTGCTGGCGACTTTAGTTTCAGCTTTAACTTCAGCTTTAGATTCAGTCTTACTTTCAGCCTTTGCTACGATTTCTGCCTTGGGTGCAGCTTCAATTTTTTGCCTGGTTTCTGCCGCTGCCTTGACTGCAGTATTCTGCTTGGCGGCTGCCAGTACTTTGGCGGGATTGTTTTTTTCTTCAAGCACTGTTGGTGCTGCTGGATGACTCAAGCTGGCCAGACGTTCGCTGATGACCTGGTCTTCAGGAAACTTATCCAGATAACGGCGGAAGTGTCTGGCATTCTCATTTTTTACGCCCATCCAGCTCAGCGCCTGCCGCCAGGAGTCGCCAGCTTGCTTGCCGACATCTGCCTTGGCAGTCAATTGTTCCAGGGCTGCCATACCCTCTATGCGCGTAGGTTCGCGATAAGTCAGCACCTGGGCATAGGCCAGGGCATAACGGCTATTACCTGGATTTTCCTTGAGCAGTTTTTCCATTCCGCGCTTGGCATCAGGATAGCCAGCCTTGGTACCTGCCAGGACCTGGAAATATTCAAATGCGGCATCGCCCTTGAGTTTGGCAGGATCGCCCATTTGCTTATACGCTTCTACCGCACTGTCGGCATCCCCCTGCTTGGCCAGTTTGCGTGCCTCTTCGAGTTGCCCGCCACCTACTCCGTTATTGCCATGAAGCACGGCATTTTCAGCGGTACGCAATTGCGTGATTGTGGCTTGCGAGCCTCTCAGCTTGGAGTAATAGGCTTTGGCTTGCGTAGTGTTACCGGCCTTGGCTTCAAATAGTATCAAGGCCAGCAAGGCATCGACATTCGAAGGTTCGATTTTTAAGATCTTGCGCCAGGCATCTGCAGCATTTTCATCCTTGCCGCGCTGCGCCCAGAACTGCGCCTGCTCTTTCAATTGCTGCGTCAAAGGGGAATTCGCGAGTACTGCCCCGCTTTCCAGATATGCCGTCAAAAGCGCCATGACCAGCGCCTTCTTCTTAAAAGTCATTCATGTCCCCTTTTAACTACTTATTGCCTCGTGAATATATTGTGTATCAATGTCTTCAATGTCTTATATACAAACACTCACGTCACCTGCATTTTGAAGTAAGCCAGCCCAAATAGGAAGTATATGTGTGGCGCGAATTGTAAATCTATTGTAAATCCGATAAAAAAAACCGCCATATCCTCACAAATATGGCGGTTTTTTATCTTTTACAGACTGGCTATATCAAATGCTCAATTAGCTTAATACCCCTGATAGTAAGCCTTGGGAGCAACAGGCGGGAAACCGACCGGGCTCTTGCGTGGCTCAAAGCTGTAGCGCAGGTAGACTGCCGCGGAGGTGTCGTTGAAATCACCTGAGTTGTCTGCACTGAGTTTGCCTCCCAGGAATAAATGCGGGCTTAACTGGTATTCGGCGGCCCCGCCTATCTTGAAGGCAAATGCCGTCCTGGTTTGGCCAGGGTAGCTGGTCTGGATGTTGACCGTAGGATTGGCTGCTGCGAATTGTTCGAGATCAGTCTGGTCTGCCGGTGAGTTGGGGTAGTAGGCTGCAGCCAGTTCTCTGAAGTGCTGGACGCCGAGTGAGGTCGCCAGCTGGTAGGAGAATTTGCCTTTGCGTCCTGCGATCTCCAGCGGTATGCCTACTGCGACATAGGATTTGGGGCTGAAGTAGCCGCCGTGTCCATAGGTGAAGTAGCGCAGGTTTTTGTTGTAGAAGAAGGAGGTCAGGCCCAGTCCTGTGGTGAAGCTGAAGTCGTTGCTTTTGTAGGCGCGCCAGTAGGCGCCCAGGCCAAATTCTGCTTCGGTGTTCTTGACGACGTTTTTACCAGTCAGGCTATAGTAGCCAAGGCTGGCGTAGACGCCGCCGTCTTCTCCATCGTAGGAGGTGTCTATCTTGACGCCGGTACGGGTGACGCCACCCCAGGTGAGTCCGTACAGGCTGTCTTTGGCACCGGCATAGGAGAGGTAGCTGTCAGTGACGGAGCGACGGGCGAGTTCTATGCCAAGGCTGGCGCCATCGTCGCTACCGCTCCAGCGCAGGCCACCGACGACGTTCTGGATGGGGAAGCCTATGGGGCTCGATCCTATATCGGCACGGACACCGGCAATTTCGTAGCTGAGGCTGAGGGCGACGCCTTTGGCTTCTTCATCAAGGCTGGCGACTGTGGGCAGGCCTTGCTGGCGGGCGATGGTGGTGAATGGGACTTTGGCGTATTTGGCGCGTTCTACTACGATCGCATTGCGGCCGAACTGGCCTGCAATATTGCTGTCGTTGAGGTTGAGGGTGCCTGCATCTGCTACGACGGGAATGATCTTGAGCCCGAACTGGCCCAGGCCTAAGGTGCTGAGGCGGGCTTCTATCGGGGTTTCAAGATCACTCAGGGCCGACAGACCTTTTTCTCCACTGCGTACTCGGCCCGCTACTGCGACCGTGATGTCGCTGTGATTGAGTTCATTGATAGCGTCTATTTCTTTGAGTAAAGCCGCTTCTTCTGCACTGACGTTGGCTGGCTTGCTGGCTTTGCTTCTGCTTGGTACTGCGGCAGCTGCATATTGCTGCGGTACTGGCACTGGGTTTGCAGTATAGCTGGCCTTGGGCGGAACATAGGGCGTCGCTGGCGTATATTGCGCCAGCATGGTTTGTGCCGGATAAGGGTTTTGCATGGTCGCGCCATTGCTATAAGTATCCGGGCTATAGCGGTTGGGTTCAGGCGAGACCCCTCCAGTTTTAGGCAATGGCGGCTGCAAAATATTCACCGGTGCTGTTGCTGGTGGCAGACTTGAGCCTGCTGGCGCACTGGCTGGCACGGCCTGAGACTTGGGTGCGGGAGGCAGGGTCGGCAATGTCGGTATGGCCTTGGGTGCAGTATTAGGGGTAACACTATTGAGCGGTGCCGCTGCAGGGGATGGCTGCGATGTCAAAGGCTTGCCCACAGGTGCAAAAATGCCACCGGTATAGCTGCTGGCTGGAACCTCTTTCAAAGCCGGGGCATTACGGGTAACCGCCGCCGCATTTGGCCCTACCATTTGCAATTGTGGCTGTCCGGCTATCGCAGGTTTACGATCCGCAAAGGGATTGAGCTTGAAATCACTGACTGCGCTGGCGGGAGCAGAGTCCACCAGGCGCAAACCATTCGGGCCTGTGCCTGTAACGGTTTTTTGCGCCTTTTCCATTGCCAGTGCTTCTTTGAAATAACTGAGGGCGCGGCTATTATTACCCTGTGCCCGTGCAACATTGCCTGCCAGTGACAGATAGCGCGGATTATACGGCTCTTGTCGCAGCAAGACACTCAGATAACGCTCGGCATTGCCAAAATCACGGGCTTGTATGGCGGCGTAGACCAGGCCTTGCAAGACTTCTGTATTGTCTGGATCACTCTGCAAGACTCTGACATACAACTCCTTGGCTGCCTCACTATCCCCGGCAGCGTTGTATATCCTGGCCAGTGTCAGCAACAGCATATTGTCATCAGGATCGGCGATCAGCATGGGCTGGATATAGGCATAGGCATTGGCATAGTCACCCGCTTCGCGCGCGCGCTCGGCATAGCGCATGGCCAGCACTCTTTGCAATTGCATGAAAGCAGTGATCTCGCCCTCTTGCAAGTTCGGCATGGCAGCAACCTTGCGCATGACAGCTTCCAGTTCGGCTTCCTGATTGCTTTGCATCAAAGTACCTGCGAACTGCAACAATAATCCGGCTGATGGCTTGGGCGTATTTTGCACAGCCTGACGCAACATCGCAAAGCCACGCTCCTTGTCACCAAACTGTATATACAGATTGGCCATGGTACCGGTAAATTCCAGGTCATTGCCTGCCACCTGCTCTACTGATGCCAGGACATCTCTTGCTGCCGCTGTATTGCCGCGCTTGCCCAGCAAGGTGATGCGGTCTATTTGCACGCGTATCCACAGGCGTTTTTGCAAATCCACCATTTCTTTCTTGCGCGAAGGGACTGGTACTCTTTCCAGTGTCGTCAAGGCCTCCCACCAGAATTGCTGCATTTCACTGAGCAAGGCGCTGACGTACAGAGCCTCTGGGTCTGGTGCTTCTACATTGGTCATGGCATCGATGAGTGCCCTGGCCTGGCCTGGCATATCGCGCTTCAGGTAGATTCTTGCCAGTGCCATGCGCAACCAGGCGTTATCAGGCTTGATCATGATGGCATCTTCCAGCATCTTTTGCGCTGTATTGATGTCGCCTGCGGCTTCAGCCGCCTTGGCCTTATTCCATAAATCTTCCGACTTCAAATTCGCCACTATCGCCAGATGGCGTGGCAACATGATGTTGCCAAGAGCTTCAAGATCGCTGATACGTTTTTGCAAAACCAGCACGCCGATAACACCATCAAGTGCACGAATATTGCCATTGTCTGCATTCAACACGCGGCGATAATTTTCTTCTGCCCCTGCCAGGTCATTTTCAGCCTGCAAGGCATCTGCCAGTTGCAAGATACCCGCAGGTTCCTTGCTGTTGAGGGTAATCGCCTTGCGTAAAAAACCTATACCCTTGACACTGTCACCATCTTCAAAAGCAGTCCTGGCTTCAGCGACGATGGCCCAGTAACTAGCATCTTCATAGGCTTGCCGCCATTGGTCTTTGGATTGCCCTGGTGAGTAGTCCACTGCTTTTTGCAAGAAACCCCTGGCCTCTATGAATTCTTCCTGGCGCATTTTGACCAGACCCATACCACCATAGCCGGTAGGGTTCTTGGGATGGGATTTGATCAAGGCCTGGAATTCATTGGCAGCAGTATCTACATCATTCGCGTCCAGGGCCTTGAAGCCAGCAATACGGCTGGTCTCTATGGGGTTTTCTGCCACTGGTTTAGGCTTGGCTACAGCTTTTTCGGCTTTCTCTGGCTTGTCAGCCTTTTCGATTTTTTCGATTTTTTCGGTCTTTTCGATTTTTTTGTGTTCTTTGGCAGGCTTGCCTTCGACTGCCTTGCTGCCTTCAACTGGCGTTGCTGTTGGCGCGACCGTTGCCACGACTGCAGGTGCGGCAACGTTGGCAGGTCTGCTCATGCTGGCCAACCTGTCCTGTATCAGTTTGTCATCTGGATGTTTATCCAGATAATGACTGAAATACTTGGTATTTTCTGGTTTCAGCCCCATCCAGCTCAGCGCCTGACGCCAGGATTCTGTCGCCTGCTTACCGACCTCTGGTTTGTTGCCCAGGTTTTCCAGCAAGCTCATGCCTTCCACCCTGCTGGATTCACGATAGGTCAACACTTGTGCATAGGCCAGTGCATATTTGGTATTGGCTGGATTTTCCTTGCTGAGCTTTTCCAGACCTTGCCTGGCTTCAGCATGACCATTCTTGGTGCCCGCCAATACCTGAAAATACTCGTAGGCGGCATCGCCTTTCAGCTTGGAGGGGTCACCTATCTGTTTATAGGCATCAACTGCGGCTTCGGTATCACCCTGCTTGGCAAGTTTGCGTGCATTCTCCAGTTGCCCAACACCACCTGTGCTCCCCTGGCGCAAGGCTTGCTCTACGCTGCGTACTTGTCCCGATGTAGCTTGAGTACCGCGCAAGCGTGCGAAATAGGTTTTGGCTTGTTCAGGGTTGCCTGCCTTGGCTTCGAGTATGGACAGCGCCATCAAAGCATCGACATTATTGACATCGACCTTCAGCAACTTGCGCCAGATATCGGCCGCATTATCGTCGCGACCGCGCTGCTGCCAGAACTGTGCCTGTTCTTTTAATTGCTGCGTCAAAGCCGTTTCTGCAGACGCAGTTCCACTCTCAAAAAAAACCGTCAAAAGCGCTAATAACATCGCTTTTTTCTTCAAGACCATTTACATCCCCTAATGATCGCTTTTTTCTGTGAGCATATACTTTATTGCCAGCTCAGAAAATCAGCACTGTGTCAGATTTGACATGACCAGAGCAAAACGGGCAGCGCTATCTGTTTGCTTCGTATTCAGATAGTACGCTGCCCTCCTGGTCGGCTTTAATGAATTATTTCGTTTTGTCTTCCAGGGCCAGTCGTGATGCTGCTTTCTTACGCAAGAAGCGGAACAACATGGTTGCAGCAATCAGCGATGCCAGCATCAGGAAAATAATCATGATGAAAGGCTGGGTAGACAAATGCCATTTGATCCATATCCACCACGGCAGACTACCAGAGTAATAGGTATCGCCAATTTGCGCATTGGCGATACGTTCACCTTTGATCAATACCAGGTCGCCCTGGAATTTGCTGCGCAAGTCAGCCTTGTTCAAACCCATGGTCAGGTCGGACAAACTGGCAGAATCACCCGATGTCATGACGATCACGCTACGCCCGCTGGACAAGGGCGATTCAAATTGCATCATGGCGCCAAAGGCATTGCCCGTCTTGGCCAGCATCTCACCGGCATGGCGTTCCATGGTATCGAGATCACGGCCAGCCCAGCGCGTCACCAGGCGCAAGAAACCTGTTGGCAATTGCAAGCGATTGCCGTTTTCATCCATGCTCATGGGCATGTATTTCGACCATTGCTTGAGCAGTGGTAAATTGGCACTGGCACCTATCAGCAGGAAATCCTTGTCGCTGAATTTTTCTACATCCGCACTACGAATCAGACTGGTGTTCAAGACGGGATAACCTGTGGACTCACCCATGCGGCCCATGACATTGAGGAATAACTCCATCTCTTGCACATTAGGGCGATCCGGCATGACGATGGCCGTCTGTGCCAGATCAGCCATGCGGGTGAATGGGAAACCGGCATTGGCCATGTAGGCCAGATTAGGCATTGCTGCATAGTGCGGCATATTCGAAAAATCGATCGTCGAATCCGGATCAATGGCGGAGCGCACATTATCCAGGTAGACATCCTTACAGGCACCTTGTTTAGGGTAATCGTAAAAAAAGTGGAACTGCAGCTGGTTTTCTGCCCCGATACGGAAGGTCGGCACCTGGATTTCATCCTGGGCATAGCGCTGGCCATCCTTGAAGAACAGCATGACCGATTCCTTGATCTTGCCTTTTTCTATCTGACCTCCGGATAAAGGCAGGGAACGCACGAACTCATCATTGATGCCTATGTTCAGTGTTGACTTGTCGACCGTAGGACGAGGCGTGAAACGGTAACGCAAATCAATAGGCACGCCTTCTTTTTGCCAGGTGAACAAGTCAGGTGCCACACGCAAATTTACACGTATCAAATCTGGCGTCAAACCATTGACTCTGAGTGCTGGTGGTGCAGCCAGTTCACCAAACTTGACTGGCCTGTCTGTAGGCAACCATTTTGGTGCATCATAAGGTTTGCGTGGATCGATTTCTTTCAGGTTCTTGATCAGGGCAGACTCACCGGACATGGCGATCTGGCCCATGGTGAGTGCTTGCACGGCAATCTTGAGTTCAGCCACATCACGCCCCAGGACCAGCAACAACTTTGCTTTGGGATTGCTTGGGTTGGGCATGATCGCCAAAGTAGGTCCGGCGATTGCTGGCAGGGTCACGCCTGCCGGCGCTTCATTGGCAGTGGCGAACAAGACGGCATTGCCACGAGGCAGGGTATTTGCTTCTATGGGGAAGCGAGCACCACGATACGATGAAAGGTGACCGAACCAGGAAGCCACCACACCAGCATTACGCAAAACTTCCAGTGAAGGCGTAGCTGGCAAGATGAACGGCAGTTCCAGCAATTTGTTGTCGCGCCGGTCGAAGAAAGGTGCTGGCAACATACCCAGGTCATTCGCCAGTGCCAACGGGGATACGGTCAATTCCAGATTGGTGGTGTGGCTAACCTTGGCCCACAGGCTGGAATGATAGGGGTCTTCACAATCCCTGGTGTAATGGCCTATGAGTTTAAAACTGAGTTGATTGAAGTCAGCAAAAAAACGTGGGTCGATAACATCTTCACGCACTATGCCCTTGGAGGTTTCCTTGGGCAGAGGAACGACACTGACGAGTTCATTATTGACCAGGACCTGTATATGCGACAGATCAGGCAGCAGGGCTGGTGAATAAGCGATGCCATATTTGATCTTGGCCGCAGTGATCACCTCGTCGCTGCGTACTGTAAATGGAAAAGAGCGCTCGCCTTCTGTACCACGCAACTCAACGCTGGAGCCTACCCCTACCATATCTTTCAGGCTGAGGTTATAGGTCTTTTGTCCACCAACAACTGAAGTTGGTTGCAATTCTTCAATTGCCAGTTTTTCAGCGACCACAGGCTCAGCCGTAGCGGATACACTGGCGCGCTTGGATTTGGCCAGTACGTCATCCTGGTGGACAATCGCACTCAAACCGCAAAGTATGGCCAGAGCCGTGCCACTGCCTTTGCGCGATATTTTAGTTCGTATACTTGTCACGATGGTTTTCACGATGGACGCCTCATTTATTTTATTCATATGTTCTGTTCTTTCCACTACGTATTGCTTGATGCTGGTACCAAACCTGCTGAATCCACGCATGCTGTGGTAAGCGATTTCTTTCAAGCCGTTGAGCGGGTGGTCTATATCCCTGTCATTTGACCAACTCAACCAAACGTCGGCACGGCCTATGGTGCAGTTGATCAAATCCATTTCCTGTTGCAAATCCAAAGGCAGGAATTGCACACTAAGCAGATTGTCTTTGAAGAACACAGTCTTGGCAGGAAAAACTGACTCCCCATTGGTGCCATACAGCGACACCATCAAATCTTCATCCTTGCGCATCTGAAAACCATCTGGCACCCGGAAAGACATGCCACCCATGGAGAAATCTTCGGTCTTGCAGACGATGGAGTGGCCATTATTCAAGCGCAGGGTAGCACTCAATACTGCCCTGACCCTGTGGGTGCGCCGGACTTGCTTGGACTCTGTCGCCACCGCCAGGGTTGCCCCCAGGATGACCAGGTTATAGATAGTCCACAGCATATTGAGAATGACAGTATCCATCTCATAGGTATTCCACCACAGCGCCCGGCCAAAGCCGACAAAAAAACCAAGTATGTTCATGCCCAGCATGATCAGGTAGGGTTTGGAAATGGTCCAGTCAAAATGCTCTTGCTCTACCAGCCCCCCCTTGGCGGTCACATTGAACTTACCCAGCTTGGGGTTGATCAGCGCCACCAGCGTAGGGCGGAAGATATACCAGGCCAGTGTTGCCTCGTACACCTCAGCCCAGAAAGAATGCCGGTGTGCTCCCTGTATGCGTGAATTGGTCAGGTTGGCATGCAAGAGATGGGGTAAGGAATACGCGGCAATCGACAAGGCCGATGCCTTGATGATATGCACTTCAAAAAACAGATAGGACAGTGGTGCCAGCAAGAACACCATGCGGGGCAAACCATAAAAGAAATGCAGCATGGCATTGCTATAACAAAGCCGCTGGCCAAAACTAAGGCCCCTCCCCAGCAAGGGATTATCGGTACGGAAAATCTGCGCCATGCCACGTGCCCAGCGTATGCGCTGACCAACGTGGGCTGACAAACTCTCCGTCGCCAGACCAGCTGCCTGCGGCAAGGCCAGGTAGGCAGTGTTATAGCCGCGGCGCTGCATTTTCAATGCTGTATGTGCATCTTCAGTCACGGTTTCGACGGCGATGCCACCGACTTCTTCAAGATAAGTGCGACGCAGGATGGCGCAGGAACCACAAAAGAAAGTCGCGTTCCACAAATCATTACCGTCCTGTATCAGGCCGTAGAACAACTCACCTTCATTGGGCACATTGCGAAAGGTCTGCAGATTGCGCTCAAACGGATCAGGGGACAGGAAATGATGGGGGGTCTGTACCATGGCCAGTTTGGGATCGACCAGAAACCAGCCCATGGTGTATTGCAAAAACGAGCGCGTAGGCATGTGATCGCAATCGAAGATGGCGACGAAATCTCCCGTGGTACGCTTGAGGGCAGCATTGATATTACCGGCTTTCGCATGGTTATTATCGGCCCGGGTAAAACACTGCACTCCCACAGATTCGGCAAATTCGGCAAAGGCCGGGCGACGTCCGTCATCCAGGATAATGATATTGAGCTTGTCCTTGGGCCAGTCTATGCCCATCGCAGCCAGCACGGTAGGTTTGACCACGGCCAGGTCTTCGTTATAGCTGGGGATGAACAAATCAATGGTGGGCCAGCTGGAAGTATCCGTCGGCAACATCACCGGCTTGCGTTTCAAGGGCCAGGCTGTCTGTAAATATCCCAGCAACAGCACCAGCCAGGCATACACCTCAGCCATGATGAGTACCAGCGCGAAAAACAGGTCGATCAGATTGTCCGTACCTATGGTGTAAGTAATACGCCAGTAGATGTAGCGGCTGGTGGCGCTGATGGAAAACATCACCATGACCAGCGATATCAGTGTCCCCGTATAGCGACGCAAATACAGCGCAGTACTGAAAATGATAATGGAAAACAGTGTTTGCAAAGGCAAATCCAGCGGTATGCTGATACTCGACCAGTACAAAAAGACTGCAACCATCAAAGCCAGAAAACGCGGTGTCTTGCGTTCCCAGCCTGGCCAGTTGACCATGCTGCGCCCCAGGTCGTTGAGGCGACCATAGAGATATCGGGAATTGAGTATCGAGCGCATTTAATCAACCAATCTGAAATTTGTTTGCAGCCAGGATGTCAGTTCCTGCATATCATGGGTGGCAGAGCAATGCTGGGAGTAATAAGATACTGGTGTCTGGCAGGCCAGTGCTTCACTGACAGCTTCGTCCTTGTGTATGGTGACAGGAATGAAGCGTTTACCCAGGCTGCTGCGCATCATGCCAAAGACATCGCGACTGAGCTGCTTGGAAGCATCCATCTGATTCAGCAAATAACAATACCCCAAAAAATCTTTGCGACCAGCACAGTAGTAGTCTATCAGCGACTCTATCGAAGGTATGGTCGAGTAAGACGCAGCATCTGGTTTCAATACAACCAGGGCATAGTTGGCGACACTTAAAACTTGCTGCAGATAAATACTGGGGCCAGGTGGGGTGTCAATTAATACCACGCTGTTCTCAGTCAGTTTCAGGTTGGCAAGATGCTTAGCCAGCCATTTGGGCAAGTCTTTGATGTCTTGCTCGAAAACGCTACGCTGTACTTCATCCACGCTACCATAAGGCAAGAAATTCACGCCATAGGCGCTTTCAAACAAAACATTGGTCCAGCCACCGTCCATCGTCTCCTGTTGCGCTATGCCACTGGCATCGTCGTGCGCCATCCCAAAATGCAATCTCAGTGCATTTTGCGGATCAAGGTCAAGTATGGTAATGCGCGGCCCCAGCCGCGCCAGCGAGGCTGCCAGGTTAGCAGTCACTGTTGTCTTACCTACCCCACCTTTGGGAGAAATGACGGCAACTACCCTCATGGTTTAAATATCTTATTAAAGAATGAATTTGTCGCTGCATTGACAGGTTTGGCTTCTTCTTGCTTCCCAGCCAAACGCCCAAACACGGCGCTCACAGGTTTTTCTATGGTCGCTGAGGTCGCTGTATTACTCACCATCGCCGGAACGGCTACCTCCTCATTGCTGGCCACCGCCAGTTTTTCCGGCATGGCATGACCGGCTATGCCATGTAGAAAACCTGGCGTGGCAGTTTGAGTGAGTACAGTGGGAGACTTTGCGTTTTTTTGCCCAGGAAACACAGGCGCACTGCTTTTGACAGCAGTTGCAGTCTGCACCGGTGCTGCTTCATGCCCATTTGAGGCCTGTTCGCGGTTAGCAAAGAAACTGCTGGCCACATCACTCTTTTTTTGTTCGCTGACATTTTTCCTTTGTGCAGCGGGCATGATCTTGGAAAGAAAGGCTGGTGCTGGCGCTGGCTCAACTTCAGATTCTTCCATCACCGGAGGCTGCATCAATAATTGCTTCAGGGGCAACTGCACAGCAGACTTACTGTTTGCTGCCGTGTTGGCCACAACAGGCGTCGCCGATGTTGCCTTTACCAGCGTAGCCCTGCTGGCTGTCGACTTGATGGCTGCTGAGCGGAATGCGTCTTCATGGTGATGAACCGGTGCCGGTGGAGTGATTTCTTCTACCCTGGGCATGGCTCGTACAGGTGCCGGTGCAGCGTGCAAATGCACATCACGCAATAAAGGCCAGCGCTGTTTAGCCAATTCACTGTCTGCATCCCGATTGATCTCGCGATAGGCATCAGTAGATTGCCCGAATTTCTGAAAAAGATTTTTTACATCATCATCCATAGTGTCCACCAGTTCCGGTTACTTGTAGCGTCAACAAGACATTAACGACGTGTGAAATAAGACGGCTCTTCTGACTGCTTCTTCAAATCAAATACAAACAACTGCCCTTCATCAAATACCCCTTCACGCTGTATCAAGCGCAAGGTTTTATCCATTCCCAGACCTTCAAACCACTGGGCGTAGATACCTTCCAGCAAGGCTGGTGTCCAGTCCAGAGCCTTGTCACCAAAAGCTACTTTCAGTGGGGCGGCATGATGGGCTACCACCAGGGAATCAGCTTCCTCCACCAATTCCACCCATCCCCAGTTCATGTCTGACCAGACACGGTTCATGCATGCTTCCAGCGCCTGCAGACTGCTACCATCAGTGACATTGAAACCTGCCGCCATGGTGCGTCCCAATTGATGCATGAAAGCACGTAAATCTTTAACATCCCCCTTGGAAGCAAATTCGGTAGAAAATGCCCCGAGGAAAGATCTCCACTGAATTGAGCATTGATGCTCTTCGTAATAACGAATGGTATTTGTCGACATGCTTTGGCGCCCTTGCGTTGACTTTTTCTCTATGGCTACTATCGTGACACGCAAATCATAGAGAGTGTTGATTCGTTGTGACTTTACCACTCGCCAATATTGCTAGTCCAGCCAAAATGGATGGTGAAATGTCAACAATTAATAATAAGATCAAGGATTTATAGATATTTAATTATGTTGAATAACATTTTTACAATTCACTGCTAAAACTGCTCAGTTTGCTGCTTATTCCAGTGAAAAATCTATATTTCGCGGAAAATTCAATTGCAGTTCAAAAAATCAAATTTCTGCAAGCATGCGAAAAACAAACATGTCTTGCATTGTCAAGTTCAGCGGCCGCTCTTTAAGCCAGCCAGTAACCAGTCTATAATTTTTTGTATGCTTAAAGACGCAGGATTATCCGGTTTATATTCGAGCACGGGGCGCTCATAAGCGAGGGCCTCCTCGACTTGCGGACTTTCCTGGACGATGAAGGGGACCATGCGCTTACCCAGGCGGTCGGCAATCAGGGTCAGCACATCCTGCGCAAGTTGCCGCTGCGACCCCTGGTTGACGATATAGGCTGAGCCAACGTCAGCCTGACTTCTATGGCCATAAGTGGATATCAATTCTTCCATCTCGGGCAAGGTTGAATACGAGGCGGCATCTGCCAGCACAACCACCAGTAAAAAATCTGCCGCGTGGATCGCCTGTTTCAGGTAAACGGAGGGGCCAGGCGGCGTATCCAGTAAGACGATAGCATTGGCTGGTAATTTGGCTGCCTGCAGTTTTTTGCGCAGCCAGACTTCCTGTTGCTCAAGCAGGGTTTCAAAGCGCATGCGCTGCTTTTCACCCCCATTTCCAAAAGGGACGAAATTCACCCCAAATGGACTGTTATAGCAAGCATCCATGAGCTTGGCACGGGCAGCAGTCAAGAGGCTGATGCCATTGGCTTCGCCCTGCTCCAGCCCACCCAAATGCCATTGCATGGCATTTTGCGGGTCAAGATCAAGTATCGTCACGGGAAAACCACGTTGCGCCATACCGACACCAAGATTGGCAGTAATGGTGGTCTTGCCCACGCCACCTTTCGCAGAGACGATAGCGACTACCAACATGTGCACAGCTCCAGTTTGTCAATACATGGGCTGACACTGCACATCAGGCAGTTCCCCCGACTGTCAAACCCTCTATGCGCAAACTAGGCTGACCTACACCAACCGGCAGGCTCTGCCCTTCTTTGCCACAGACGCCAATACCGGCATCCAGGCGCAAATCATTGCCTATCATGCTGACATGATTCAGGACTTCCGGGCCATTGCCGATCAGGGTAGCGCCCTTGACCGGATAACTGATCTTACCGTTTTCTATCATATAGGCTTCACTGGCTGAAAACACGAACTTACCATTCGTTATATCGACCTGACCGCCACCAAAGTTGAGGGCGTAGAGACCATTTTTAACAGATGCAAGGATTTCTTCGGGATCTTTGTCGCCTGCCAGCATATAGGTATTGGTCATGCGCGGCATGGGCAGGTGGGCAAAGGATTCGCGCCTGGCATTACCGGTCACTGGCATTTTCATCAGACGGGCATTCATGGTGTCCTGCATATAGCCTTTCAGGATGCCATCTTCTATCAGCGTGGTGCATTGAGTGGGGTTGCCCTCATCATCCATGTTCAGGGAGCCGCGACGGTTCAGCATGGTGCCATCATCAACCACGGTCACGCCTTTGGCCGCCACACGCTGGCCTATGCGGCCAGAGAAAGTGCTTGATCCCTTGCGATTAAAATCACCTTCCAGCCCATGGCCTATCGCCTCATGTAGTAAGACACCTGGCCAGCCAGGGCCGAGTACCACAGTCATCGGGCCTGCTGGTGCCGGACGTGCATCGAGGTTCACCAGCGCTGATTTGACAGCTTCATTTGCATATTGCTCCAGCAAGGCATCAGTAAAATAAGAATAATCATAGCGACCTCCACCGCCGCTATTACCCATTTCACGACGACCATTTTGTTCGGCAATAACTGTCAGAGAGACCCGCACCAAAGGACGGATATCAGCAGCCATGACACCATCACTGCGCGCCACCAGCACCACATCATATTCACCGGCCATGCTGGCCATGACCTGGACTATGCGTGGGTCTTTCGCCCTGGCAATTTTCTCCAGTTTTTCCAGCAACTGGACTTTTTGATTGGCATCCATGGAATGCAAAGGATCATCGCGCAGATACAGGGAGCGGTTGTCCAGCCCTTGCAGGCTGGATGCCACCTGGATTTTGCCTGCGCCCTGGCGGCCTATCGTGCGGGTAGCCTTGGCGGCATCAAACAGGGCTTGCTCAGAGATTTCATCTGAATAGGAAAATGCCGTCTTGTCGCCAGACACGGCGCGCACGCCTACACCCTGGTCTATGGAAAAACTGCCGGTCTTGACTATGCCCTCTTCCAGGCTCCAGCCCTCGTTACGAGTGAACTGGAAATACAGGTCGGCATAATCCACCTTATGGGTAAACATGCTGCCTAATACCTTACTAAGCTTGGCCTCATCCAGGCCAAAAGGGGTCAGTAAAATGTCACGCGCAATGGCGAGATGACTAATAGCAGGATCAAATGGAGTCATAGAATAAATTATTTATACAGCAGATCAAGTTAGCGCACTTTGCTCGCAAAAGTTATGGCGCACATAGTTACATTGTAGAGCATCTGCCAGATTCGCTGGGCCTTATGCGTGACAACAGGCCAGGCTCAATCCAGCCTTATTTCATAACTTGCGATGGCGCAATGCCGGCAAGCTTTCGCGTATGCTGGCAATGAGGCTTTCATCAATCTCACCACTGACTATGCCTTCGCCTTCTTCCAGCACATCCAGGACTTTACCCCAGGGATCTATCAACATGCTATGCCCCCAGGTACGCCGGCCATTGACGTGCTTACCACCCTGGCCACATGCGAGTACATAACACTGGTTTTCTATGGCGCGGGCACGCAACAGGATTTCCCAATGGGCCTGGCCGGTGGTATAAGTAAATGCAGCTGGCACGACGATGAGTGAAGAGGTCCCAAGTGCCCGGTACAGTTCAGGAAAACGCAAGTCATAACAAATCGAGAGTGCTACTTTGCCAAAGCCCGCATCAAAGCTGCTGACTTGATCGCCAGCAACAATGGTGCGCGCTTCCTCATAAGACTCTTCACCCTTGCTAAATCCAAATAAATGTATTTTGTCGTAGCGGGCCACTAGCAGACCCTCTGGATTAAATACCAGCGTTGTATTTAAAACCTTATCAGGCTCAGCAGCCTTCAGGGGTATGGTGCCGCCTATCAGCCAGACGCCAAGGCTGGCGGCCATCTCCGCCAGGAAATTTTGCATCAGGCCTGATCCCGGAGTTTCGGCAATTACTACTTTATCGGTTTCCTGCAAGCCCATCAAAGGCCAGTACTCAGGCAACAACAATAATTTTGCCCCACCATCTGCTGCTGCTTGCAACAAACGCCTTGCTGTAGCGATGTTTTCTGCCAGCACTGGCGTGGAAATCATTTGTATCGCTGCAATCTTCATATCTACCTCATTTATCCCTAGTATGCGATCCCAATCTCAAGGTTTGCTGGCTGCCTTAATACTTGCCTGACTGTCTCGCCCTTCGATCTTGGTTACAGTGGGTTCTTTCCATGATCCACTGACCTTGTATTCAAACGTAAACGCCTTGCTCAAAGGCTCCTTCAAGAATAGTTGCGCCAGAAAAGTTCCCAGGCCTATCACCGGATTCACGGCCAGTCCATACAGTACGGATGCAGTGCCAACATTGACTATGGGGATGACTGTGACATGCAAATCCTGCGCTTCGTGGACGATATCAGCATTTCCCTGCAAGAGCACAGTGGCATTTACCCCCAGCATTTTCAGGTTATCAGTTTTCGCCACACCCTGCTCTATCTGGGCGATACCAGCGATAGAGTCAAAAGCAAATCCCTCAGAAAACACATCACGAAAATCCAGCGTCAAGCGACGCGGCAAGGATTGCAGGCTGAGCACGCCCAGCAGTTTAGCAGCGCCTGGGTCTACCTTTAAAAATTGCCCGCTCGACAGCACCATCTTGATTTGCCCATTCATACTGGGCATGTCCATGGCGAAAGGTAAGCCATTCCAGTGCACTTCCCCTTCCAGCTTGCCCTTGCCACCACGCAAAACATCAGCAAAACCCAGGCGATCGAGCAATTTGCCGGAGTTTGCTACATCCAGTACATAATTGAGCTGGGTACGCCCTGCGCCGCCCTGGCTAATCCATTTACCGTAGGCATTGAAATCTGCATCCGGGTTTTTCAGCATCAATCGATTAATCTGCCACTCACGTGCCCCTCCCTGGCTACTGACTTGATTCACGGCCTGCAGTTCCAGATGTCCCAGCTTCTTGTTCAACAACTCGAAATTTTCAGCGACGATGTCCAGACCAGGCATTTGCGTCGTGGTATTTTTCCCTTCCAGCAACTCGCTGACTTCAGCCGCAGCAGACTGGGGAATGATGAGATTACTCAGACGTGCCGTCACATTGGCCACGCCTTGCCCACCCGTCCCTTCACTCCAGGTCAGGTAACCCGCAGCTTGATTGGAATGTATATTCGCCTGCCAGACTTTATTTTGCCGGGAAACGCCGACCACGACATTGTCCAGTTGCTTACCCATGATGCGTAATTCTGGCGTTCTGGCCGCCATGGTCGTTGGCTCAAGATAAGGCGACAGATCCAGTTCGGCAGTGTCCCTTTCACCTGTACTGACATTGGCTTGCTGTATCGTCGTAGCTGGCGACATCAGTCGTCGCCATTCATCAATATTCAGTGATTTTAATTCTATATTGGCGTTCAAGCCGCTATCCGGCTCTGGAGCTGGCGCATTCACGCCTATGCCACCACGCAGCACTTGCCAGGCCGCAGTACCTTGTTTTTGGCGGAAGTATCGGGCATTGATGGCATTACCTAGGCTGACCCGGATTTCATCACGCCAGGTTTGTGCATCCAGGCCTGCTTGTGGCAACAATTCAAAATGCAAAGGCATTATTTCAGCCGCACTTTTTTTCAATGGCACAGGGAAATTCAAGGCCACGCCTGCCAGAGTAGCGTCTATGATGATTTCCGGCTGCCGCTTTTTAACATGGATACTGGCGCTATATCTGCTGCTACCGCTGATACGATCAGCCAGTTTATCTGCCATCGAGGCTGGCATGATCTTGCGTATGCCCTCTGCAGTGACGTTGCCATCCAGCCTGACCTTGACGCTATTATCTTTTTGCGAGCCGCCGCTGATTTGCACAGTGCCACCGAGTGCAGTGCCTTTCAGTGTACCCAGGTTAACCCCGGTCTCGTTGAATTCCAGCTTGCCATTCAAACCCGTCACCTGAGGTATGCCTGGCTGCAATACCACGTCGTTATTGGCGAACTGCAAGACTCCCAATACC
Organism: Undibacterium sp. JH2W; assembly: GCF_049340425.1. Taxonomy (NCBI): domain Bacteria; kingdom Pseudomonadati; phylum Pseudomonadota; class Betaproteobacteria; order Burkholderiales; family Oxalobacteraceae; genus Undibacterium; species Undibacterium sp. JH2W. The sequence continues at coordinate 259,869 of NZ_JBMPOT010000007.1, forward strand.
TTGGACTCTATCAGGTGCTGCAGGGGTAATTGCAGCTTGAGTTGCAAAGCCGCCGGAGCGGAAGTTTTGGCCTCTTTTAAAAAATGCCCCAGCCAGCCACTCACCGGGCTGGCACTGACATAGGCCAGCATGTTTTGCAGACTGCCGCTGACGGCACCGTCGATACTGAGTATGGCACCATGATGTGAAAGATCGGGAATGATGGCTTTGACCTTCTTCAAGTCCACCCCCAGGGTCCTGGCGGTATCTCCCGTAATTTCCATCCTGGCCTTATCAAAGACGAAACCACCTTTGATATCTTCTATCACCGGCCAGACGGGCTTGCCTTCTTCATTCAAAGCCCCGGCGGTAAAATCGAGCTTGGCCCCGCTCAAATTGCCCTTGATGAGGAACTCCCCCTTGTGGGCTTTTTTACCATCCGTGCCATTAAAAGGAAAATGGGCAAGATCTCCACGTATGCGCACGCTGACATCATCAGCCTTGCCTTCCAATATGGAATTCAACAGCCAGTGTCGTAAATGCTCTTCTGCCACCGCAGGGATATAGCGATCCAGCTGTTTCAGGTCAAAACCGGAAATACTGCCAGTCAAATCAACTTCCCCAGGCTGGGCATCGGCCCCATGACGCATGGACATGATGTGCTTACCAGACAAGACAGCATGCATGCCCTCTTGCTGCGCGTCCATTTTATGTATCTGGAAAATCAACTTATCCTGCTCAACAAACTGCCATTGCGCATGCATATTCAGACGTGAAAATGGCATGAGCGGATCAACAAAATAACTAGGCAAGCGCAGTGACAGGTCTTTCGAGTCCAATATAAAACTGCCACCCTTGTCATTTGCTTCCAGGCTACCTGACAGATTTTCAAATCCCGGGATGGCTGGCACCGCCGCCTTGGCAGGCAATTGTGCAGTTTTGGCCCTGGCCAGTTGTGCTGGCTGCGCCTGCATGGATAAATCGATGAACTGGCCTTTGACACTATAAGAAGAAACATCGGGATAAGTACCCTGCCATTTTGCAGTGAATTCCCTGAGTTGCCCCTTTGGGGCAAAATCTATCATCATCTGGCGTTGATCTGCTGGCAGCGGCAGATGTTCGGCAAAATTTGCCAGAGTTTGCAAGTCCAGGGTCTTGGCATACAACTCCACTTTTTCCGGCTGCCCCTTTTCACCAGGTGTAAAAGTCTCCTTGATGGTGGTTGCCGGCAATTGCTGACCTTCGCGATTGCGCATGGAAAAATTGATGAGCGAGATACTGTGCCCCGCTTGTCCCATGAAAGCAGCCAGGAATTTTTGTTTGGCTGTCTGGGTTTCGCTGGCAATCAGGCGACCACTGACCAGGGCCATATCCAGCTCAGGCAAGTCTGCACGAAATTTACCGCGTACATCGGCCAGACTGAGGTCCGCCGTCAAATCAGCCAATCTACCTTTATCCAAATGTAGCCAGGCACGCACAGACCCATAGGCTTTTTTGACATCCGCCGGGTAATCTATATAAGTCTTTAGTGCAGCCAGGTCGGTACGGTGCAGATCGGTATATAAATCACCTGTCCACAAAGAAAAATCAGAAATCTTTTTGGCAAAGACAGGATGCTGGAAGTCACCGCGTATGTCGAGTGGTGCAGACAGACTGGCATCCGGCGTCGCCTTCAGCGCAAACCGATGATGCCGCCACTGATTTTGCAAGAGAAAACTGACATCGGGCATGGATAACTCTGCTGCTTTGCGCGTTTTATCCGTCCAGCGCAACGAGCCATTACGGATAAGAATCTCATGTTGGGCCAATACCCAATCCAGCCCCTGCCCCTTGCCTTCTGCACTGGGGTCTATATAAAAACCGCCAATATAGAATTTACCGTCGACCTCTCTTTGTATATCCAACGAGGGCTTGTTGATGACGATACGTTCAAAACGCAATTCTGCGACGGCCAGCGTCCACCAGGACATGGTTGCCGACACTTCAGGCAAGACCAGGGCGTGGCCACCCTGCTTGTCATACAGGACCACATTTTCCAGCATCAATTGCGGCTTCAAGCCCTGCCAGGACGCATGCAAGTGGGCAATCTTCAATTGCCGCCCCAGGGACTTTGAGATCGTCTGTTCTATATCGGGTTTGTATCTGTCTACATTGGGCAATACGGCATAGCGCAGTATCAGCACCAGAATGCAGAACAAGAAATACAATGAAAGAATAAGCTTGACCGTAAAACGCAAGCTTTTGTCGCAGGTACGCCAGGTGAAATGGCAAAGCCGCCAGAAATGGCCTGGCTTTTTATCCTCATCCGAGGTGTTAGCAATGTTCTCTTGATCTGCTTGTGTCATTGCTAAGATTTATTTTGTTTGTAAGTAAAACTTGCGTAAAAACAATGCAATTGCATAAAAACAATCTCATTATTCTTGCGTAAATCCTCACATGCTGAAAAGCATGGTAGCAAAATCCAGAAAATTTTACACATACTGACTACTCAATCACTGTCTCTATTATTTTTTAATCATTAGCCCCGCTACTTTTGGTAAATCTCCCCTCTTTTCCCAGTGATTCCTATACTCCCAAGGAGTATAAATTCAATTCCAACTTTTTGCACAAATCCAGTGCTGCATAGCCCGAAAGCTCCTGATCGCTTAGAATTAATAACAACACTGACCAGACTGCGCCCCATTATGACTGCAAGCATCACTAATCTCGCTGAAATTCTTCAGGCTTCCCGTTTTTTTACACATTGCATGCAGGCAGATGCAAGCCGAAATGCGCAGTTACAGCAAGTTTCTGAATTATCCCTGAGCCCGGAACATTTTGCGCAGTTTTTACAAAAAGAAATATGCCAGGGTGCCAGTCTTAACAAAGCCATGCGTCGTTTGCGCAAACTGGTGGTGTGCAGCCTCATCAAACGTGATTTGTGCGGCCAGGCGGATCTCAATGAAGTTGTGACAAGCATCAGCTTGTTTGCTGATTTTGTCGTGCAACAGCACTTGCAAGCCCTGAGTGCAGAAATGCAGACCATGCATGGCAGGCCTATCGGGGAAGAAAGCGGTACAGAACAAGCCATGATCGTACTGGGCATGGGCAAACTGGGGGGGTATGAACTGAATGTTTCTTCTGACATAGACTTAATTTTTTGCTATGCAGAAGATGGGGAGACGAGAACCACAGATTCGACACAGCGCAGCCTGTCCAATCATGAATACTTTAGCCGTCTGGGTAAAAAGCTCATCGCCGCCATTTCTGAAGTGACTGAGGATGGGTATAGCTTTCGCGTCGATATGGCCTTGCGCCCTAATGGCGCATCTGGCCCGCTGGTGGCCAGCTTCAATATGATAGAAGAGTACTTTCTGATACAAGGGCGTGAATGGGAGCGTTATGCCTGGGTCAAGGCCAGGGCCATGACGGGCAATGCCGAGGATATCGTTGCCCTGGAAAAAATCATCCGCCCCTTCGTCTATCGCCGCTATCTCGACTATGGTGCGATTGACTCCCTGCGCTCCATGCATGCCCAGATCCGCGCCGAAGTCGTTCGTCAGGAAAGCAAACATCCCGAGCGCAGCAATAATGTCAAACTCGGGCGTGGCGGCATACGTGAGGTGGAATTCCTGGCCCAGGTCTTCCAGCTGATAAGGGGTGGCCGCGACGCCAGCCTGCGTGACCGCTCTACCCGCCTGACTCTGCAGGTCCTGGCCGAAAAAGGCATCATGGATGCACCCATTATAGAAAAACTGCTGGAATCCTATACCTTTCTGCGCAATCTCGAACACAGACTGCAATATCTAGACGATGCCCAGACCCATACATTCCCGGCCAGGGATGAAGACCAGCAAAGAATCGCGCAGATGATGGGCTGCGCCAGCGTCACTGAATTGCTTGAGCAATTACGCCCACACCGCGAATTCATCGCGGAGCAATTTGATGCTATTTTCCGCGACAAGGCGGAAAACAATAGCGAGAATGAGCAAGGCATGCTGGCAGTCAGCCTGTCCAGCCCGGACAGTGATGAATTGATCTCTGCCCACCTGGCAGGTTTGGATTTTTCAGCCCAGGATGCCAGCGCATTCAGCCAGCGACTCCAGGCGACCTGGCAATCACCCAAGGTGCAATCCTTGTCTGAAGCCAGTCGCATGAAACTGGTTGCCCTGGTCAACAATGCCCTGAACATCATTGCCAGACAAGGCAGCAATCAATTACTGGCCTGGAACCGCCTGCTGGATTTCATGGAAGCCATTGCCCGCAGGGCGGCCTACCTGGCTCTCTTGACCGAATACCCGCATGCACTGGCACGCGTGATACGTATGATGGCGGCATCCGACTGGGCTGCCAAATTCCTGACCCGTCACCCCCTGTTGCTGGATGAATTGCTGGATGAGTCCTCACTCCACCAGCGCCCAGACTGGCCGGCGTTCCGCCTGGATTTGCAAGAACACCTGGCGCAACATGCGGGCGACACCGAAAGGCAGATGGAAACCCTGCGCGAGATGCACCACGCCATGCAATTTCGCTTGCTGGCGCAAGATCTGGAAGGCCAGCTCAGCGTAGAGCATCTGGCCGATGAATTATCGCAACTGGCTGACATCATCGTTGCGGCGGTATTGCAGTCAGCCTGGCTGACCGTCGCCAGCAGGCATACAGCAGAACCCAGTTTTGCCGTCATCGCCTATGGCAAGCAAGGTGGCAAAGAACTGGGTTATGCCTCAGATCTAGATGTGATTTTCTTGTATGAAGATGAAGACCAGGAAGCCCCAGCCAATTATGCCAAGCTGGCACAGCGCTTTATCACCTGGATGACCAGTCATACACCGGCAGGCATCCTGTTTGATATTGATATCGCCTTGCGCCCCGATGGTGCTAGTGGCTTACTGGTTTCTTCAGTCTCTTCCTTTGCCCGCTACCAGGAGAAATCTGCCTGGTTGTGGGAACATCAGGCACTAACCCGCGCCCGCTTTTGCGCAGGCAGCGTCAGCATAGGCGAGCAGTTTGAGCAAATACGTGAAACCGTCCTGCGCCAGCAAAGGGATACAGACAAGTTGCAAGATGAGGTCATCAGCATGCGCAAGAAAATGCAAGATGCAAATGTCAATCGCAGCGATCTTTTTGACCTCAAGCATGAGGCTGGCGGCATGATAGACATAGAATTCATCGTGCAATATCTGGTCTTGAAATATGCCTGCCAGTACCCTGAACTGACTGCCAACAAGGGCAATATCGCCCTCTTGAAACGCTGTGGCGAACTTGGTCTGATAGATGCTCAGTTGGCGAAGAAAACTGCCGATGCCTACCGCCTGTTCCGCAAACTTCAGCATGGCATACGCTTGCAGGGAGAAGACCGTGCCAGGGTCACGCCGGAAGTGGTAGAGCAAGAGGCCGGCGCCGTCAGGGATTTGTGGCGTAAGCTGTTTGTGAATACTTCCCCCCAGGGCACAGGGTTTTAGCGTCTCATCAACTGAAGTAATTGCTACAGTACGAGGAGAGGAAATCCACTCCCTGTACTGCAGCAGCCTCATGTGCAGTGCACTTTCCGTTGTGGAAACTGGCACTCAAAGAAAACCACAATGCTTTACGCCTGTCCCCATATTAATATCGTCTATCCCTGGCTTTGCACATTTGACGTCAATTATGTCAAAGTAAGACCATTGTCAGGCGAGTGTCAAAATGCTTTATAAAAACCATACCTAGTTTCCCAACAATGAGCAAGCAAGCGCTCTCTATTGAGCAAGCCAGTTTCACGCTGTCGCCAGTGCCATGGTGGAAATCAACTGCGATCATTATCATGGTCTGGAGTATTTTCGCGTTCATATGGGCATCGACCAGCTATGTAGACGGCTTTGCAGAAAATACCGTCAATCAGCGCGATTGGGACTTCAAGCTCAATTTCACTGTACTTGCCCCCTATATCCTGCTCAATAGCATATTGGCGGTGTTTTTTAATAAGTATGCTGAAAAATTATCACGCCCCCATGTTTTGGGCTTGTTGCTCTTCACGCTGATCTTGCTGTTCGTGCCCATTGCCGAATTCTATCAATTGATTATCTTCGTTCAAAAGGGCTCAAATCGCTGGCCTGATATGCAAGACATAGAAAGAAGTTACAGGCCTGAGTATTTTTCCCAAAGTGCGATGCATACCAGCCTGGCCTTTTTTGGTCAGGTTTTCTATACCCACTGGTTGCTACACCACCAGCGTGAACTTGCCTTTGAAAAAGCGATACAACACAATCTGTCACTCAAAATCAGGATATTGCAAGGTAAGCTGGAGCCCTATTTTTTACTCAGCTCATTGGAAAATATACAAAAACTGATACACAACACAGCCCAGGCAGAAGCCAATACTGCCTTGGTGCGTCTCAGCAATTTGCTGCGCTATGTACTTGAAAATGACGCCAATGAAGCGATCCCTGTCGCCGACGAGATGCAGTTTTTACGTGACTACTTCAATCTGCAAAAGTTATGTCTGGGGCAAGGTTTTAGCGTTACCTGGGATAAGGAAGAAAGAGACTGGCACTCTTATACCTGTCCGGGCCTGATCTTGCTGAGTCTGGCTGACTCCAGTATCTGCCAGATGTTGAAGGGATATGCGAACGACAATCAGATACTTGAACTGCAATTCAAGTGTTTTGTAGCCAATCGCCAGTTTTGCGCCAGCTTTAGTTTTCCGCAAACAAAAGTCTTGCCGCAAGACGTTAATCCCGGCTACATCATGGTGGGGCAAAGACTGGAGATTTTATTTGGTGGAAAAGCACAATTAAGCATGCAAAGCAATCTACAAGAACAAAGGCAAGCCATTTCCATACACTTTCCTTTGCAGACAATCTCAAATGACTAGCACAGGTATGACAAAAGCACCCGGCAAACTGCCCCTGGCTTTTCTGGCAGTGCTGCCATGGTTGGTATCGACTATCGTACTTGGCATCGTCATGTTGACACCAAAGCCGGGAGCCGATTTACCAGTGAACTTTTGGACCATTTTGCTCTGGCACGTGCTGGGCATGCTGGCCCTGGCCATTATCAATACTTTGATGGCTTATGCTTACTATCACCATTGCAGGCAAATGCTGCGCCTGAAAAATATGCTGATGACTGCCTTCTTGCTGCTCGTGGCAGGCCTGCCCTTATTGGTGACCAATATACTTGCGACAAAACTGGCGCGCAACGGCCTGAATCTAGGCGTGTTGCCAGACATGGTCTTGCGCTATAAAGCGGATGACTGGTATTACTTTGCCTGTGTCTTGTTGTGCATATTCATGTTTCATACCAGCTATGCTGCATGGCGGCAGGGGTATGAGAAAAAACTGCAGTTGCAAATTGCCGAAAGTGAAAATCTGGCACTACGGCTGCATTTTCTGCAAGGCCAATTGAAACCACACTTTCTCTTTAATGCCCTCAATAGCATCAGCGCCCTGGTACGTGGAGAAGATCGAGAGCTGGCCGGCAAAGCCTTGCTACAATTAAACAACTTGTTGCGCAATGCGGTGCGGGCCAGCCAGTGCCAGTGGCTCAACATGGCAGAAGAAATCGCCTTTGTACAAGATTACCTGGCCATGCAGTCTTTACGTTTTGGCGACCGCATGTGCATCTGTTTTGACATAGCAGATCAAGAATGGAGTAATATCGCCGTCCCGCCCTTGCTACTACAGCCACTAGTGGAAAATGCAATACATCACAGTGTAGAAAAAAGCCAGGAGTATTGCACCATCACCCTGGCACTACGCTTACAAGACAATATCGTGATATTTGAAATCCGCAATCCTCATCTCCCCCACATTCCGGGCCGTAGCGGACATGGTCTTGGTATAAGCACCATAGGGCAACGCTTGCTGATACTTTATCAGCAAAATGCCAGCTTGCAAGTGCATGCCGAACCAGATCTGTTTACGGCCAGACTGGAATTTCCGGCACGCGCGCATGCACAGTACATCACACAATAGTCTTCCTGTTCACAAACGCTTTTCATGAAAAAAATCCTGGCTGTCGATGATGAACTTCCGGCACTGACCAATATACAATTGACCCTGCAAGCACACCGCGACTGGCAACTGCTGGCGAGTTGCCATTCCACCGCGCAGGCACGAGCAATGCTACAAACCGAGCATGTTGACCTGATTTTGCTCGATATAGAAATGCCCATGCAATCCGGTCTGGAGTTTGCTCGCGAACTCAGCCACCAGCCCAAACCACCACTGATAGTTTTTATCACTGCCTACAATAAGCATGCCGTCGCTGCCTTTGAAGTATTTGCGCTTGACTATTTGCTCAAGCCATTTGAAGACGAGCGTTTTGCCACCATGCTGGAACGTGCCAGTCTGAGTATAGAGATGGATCAGCAAGTCGCCCAAAACGCGGCAATGCAAGATTACTTTCGGAATCAGGATGCCATACAAGCTGGCGAAAAAGCACCTCTGCTGAATCACATTGTCGTGCGCTCTGTGGGACATATAGAGCGCATAGGCATACATGAAATCATCTGGATCAGTGCCGCGGGTAACTATGTTGAACTGCACTTGCGTGACAGAGTGGTCATGCATCGCTCGACCATCGCTTTTATGGAAGCACATTTGTCCACCGACTTGTTTGCGCGACTGCATCGCAATTCCATCATTCGCTGCGACGCAATGCGCAGCATAGGTATCAATAGCGAGTATGGTTATTTCACTGCACTCAGCAACGGCGATAAAGTGAGTATCAGCGTCAGAAATTATAAGCGGGCCAAGAAATTACTGGATAAGTAATCGCCTGTCTCGAACCATATTACCTAGTGCTGCGCAATGCCACCCACTCATTATCCAGGAATTTACGCAAGTTACCCCAATCAAGAAGCAGTCTACAGCTGCTTCAGACTTGCGCCTGTCCCCGCACTCCTGACGCCCATCCCTTTTATTTAACTTACAACACGCACAGACCAATTTCCTGAAGGCTTGTCCCTGTATGCATGTGTTATTCACGATTACAGGACAAAGTGCTATTGACGAAATGGGCATACACGGAAGTGACTGCGTATCAGCAGATGTCCGTCAACAAACGGGATAAAAAAACCCGCCATTTGCTGCAGGCTAAGTGTCATGACTATGTGCAGAGATACTGAAGCAGCATCATGCTATCGGACCACAAATCAGATTGGCTTGATCGTGCATTTCAAATAAACAATTTATTTAAGGATGTCGTCAATGATGCAAGAAAAAATAATAGCCTGTTCCGTGCGCCTCATGTTTATAGGCGGTGTTGCCATGGGCAGCGGTTTATTTGCACACTCAGCTTTGGCTCAAGAGGCAAAAACCGAGGCAGAGAAAGTTCAAAAAGTGACAGTCACAGGCTCTGCCATTAAGCGTGTGGATACGGAAACCGCAGCCCCTATAGAAATCTATAGCAAGAAGGATATAGAACGCACTGGAGCGACTACGGTTTCTGAACTGATCAAGAATCTGGCCTCGCTGGATGTGAATGATAGTGGTGAGCAAACGGCCAATTCCCCTGTTGGCTCTGGCGTAACCAATGTCAAAATGCGCGGCCTGAGCGAGCGCAATGTTTTGATCTTGTTGAATGGTCGTCGCTTGCCAGCCAATGCGCTGGCCGATGGCACAGGTGCCGGGGCAGCAGTGGATGTAGGCAGCATCCCACTGAGCGCCCTGGAACGGGTGGAAATATTGAAAGATGGTGGCTCAGCCATCTATGGTGCCGATGCCGTGGCAGGGGTAATGAATTTTATCACCAAGAAAAACTACCAGGGAGCAGAAGGCAAGGTCGGCTATGGTAAAAGCTCACGTTCAGACGGTCAGGAAAAAACCGCCAGCCTGGTATTTGGTTTTGGTGATTACGAACAATCTGGATTTAATGTATTGGCCAGCCTGGATGTGATCAAACGCGACCCCATCATGCGAAATGCACGTGAGATCAGCCGCTCAGCCGACTTTCGCCGTTTCTTTGGTGGCACTGATAATCGCAGCCAATACTCACCTTATGGCAATATCAAAGATGGTGGACAGTTAAAAGCCTGCCCGCAAGAAGACCTGGCAGGTGACACTTGCCGCTTCGATACCAACAAGACCCTGTTGACTGCAGTGAATGGTGCAGACAGATTCAATGGCATGTTCCTGGGCAGCTTGAAAGTCAGTAATGACATTCGTGCCTTTGCTGACTTCACTTATTCGGAAAGCAAGGATCATTTTCAAGCCCAACCGGCACCCGGAGTTTACCAGGATGACAAAGGTCGCAATATCAGTGGTCGCTTCATGCAAATTGGGCCGCGCACGACCGATAAAAAAGCTACTTTGACACAAGTCGCTGTTGGCCTGGAAGGCAATACCAGAGGGATAGACTGGGATATCTCAGCTGGCAAGGGCATCAGTGAAGTCAGCAACAAAGACTCCAATTATGCGCAAACCGAACTCTTTAATGCGGCGATTGCAAATCACTTGATCGACCCAACCAGCATGACAAATTCCGAAGCCGAGATTAATAAATTCCGGTTGACACCACTTCGTACTGGCAAATCAGAATTGAGCTTTGTCAATGCGAAAGTATCTGGGGCCATCATGGACCTGGCAGGTGGTCCTTTGTCTTATGCAACGGGTGTTTCTTACTTGAAGGATACGCTCGCTGACAATCCTGATCAAAACCAAATCGACAACCTGGTCTTTGGCAGCATACAACAGGCCAAAGTCAATGCCAGCCGCTCTTCAAAAGCCGTCTTTGCTGAATTATCCATACCCTTTATCAAAAATGTAGAAGCACAGGTTGCGGTGCGTTATGACTCCATCGATAAGGTTGGCAGCAAGGCCAGCCCCAAACTGGCTATCCGTTATCAACCACTCGATAGCCTGATGGTGAGAGCGTCCTTTGCTGGCAGTTTCCTGGCGCCCACACTCAAGCAAATGTATGGCGGCCTGGACGCTGGCGCGGAAGCGACGAATCTTCCCAGCATTTGCTCAGCCTTTCCTACGCTTTCAGGAAAATGCGTGAATTTCCCTTATTTAAGGGTCAGCGGCTCTAATCCTGATCTGAAGCCAGAAACTGGAAAGACCTATAACCTGGGCTTTGTTTTTGCCCCAAGTAATGTCGTCTCGCTTGGTGTAGATTACTTCAAGATCAGTAAAAAGAATGAAATTGGTGTATTGGAACTGGAAAAAGCGATTGAACTTGGTCGTTTTGAAATCAAGGCTGGGGAGGCACGCATCTTGTTGAATAACCAGAACCTGGCCAGCACGGATGTGTCCGGCTTTGATCTCGATTTTCGCTTGAATCTGGCAAAGACAGCTTACGGAAAATTCAGCCTGCGCAACTCCATGACGATATATACCCAGCTTGATTCTATCCCAAGTGCGGGAGAGCCAACAAAAAATAGCCTGGGCATATTTTTGAATCCGCGCTATCGCAACACCTTCACGCTCAATGCCGAATATACCGATTTCAATCTCGCACTGATTGCCCGCACAAGTGGTGAAACCCTGGATTCAGATCTGGGCAAGGAAAAAATCCCGGCAGGTACGCCAACGATCCCTTCATTTACAGAAGTGGATTTCGGTGCACAATATACAGGCATAAAAAACCTGACACTGAACTCAGGCATCAAAAACATGTTTGACAAAATGCCCCCTTATAGCCGCATGGGTTCACTGGGACAATACGGTACTTTAGGATACTCGACCACTCATAATCCACGTGGTCGCTTCTTCTATATGAGTGCAAATTACAAGTTCTATTAAGATGGAAATCACAATCCTTAAAAACTTGTGACCAAGATTTTATCGTATCTCCTGTTTAGCGTTTTACAATGAAAAAATGTCGTTCAGCATGACACTGAACGACATTTTTATCTGATTACCTGCTCCTTCCTTAACGACGTGAGCCCACCACTTCTACCGTTACCCGGCGATTTTTTGACCGCCCCTCACTGGTCTTATTGTCGGCGATAGGCTGGGTTTCACCCTTACCTTCAGTGTAGACGCGCGAAGCATCTATACCTTTACTAATCAAGTACGCCTTTACCGCTTCAGCACGACGGATGGACAATTTTTGATTGTAAACATCCGAACCAACCGAATCAGTATGGCCGACTGTAATCATCACTTCTGTATTCATGCCCTGCAATTTACTCAACAAATCATCCAATGCCCGTTTCCCCTCGGGTTTGACGATGGATTTATCAAAGTCAAACAACGCTTCTGCATTGAAGGTGACTTTTTCAGAGACTGGTTGCGGCCTTGGCGGTGGCGCACTCTGTACGACTGGTGCAGGAGCTTGCTCCATCACTGGTGCAGGCGCTGAGGGCGCTGTATAAGCAACTGGTCGCGCATAGGCGGGCTTACCCAGTTTGTAGACCAGACTGAATGAATAAAAATCGACATCGCCGCGATTATGTACCGCATCATTGATGCGATATCGCTCTCCTTCGGCGCGCATTGCCAAGGCTTCGGTGAATTTATATTCCATCCCCAGCCCGACTTTTGGATTCAGTTTCTTCTCGGTGGGATTAGGGTCAGTCACAGCTAACAGCCGATTTCCAGTGAAGTGCGCATCGGCCCTGGCAAAATTGGCACCGACTCGACCTAGCAGGGAAAAACGTTCGGACAAAGGTAACTGTCCAACTAAATCAAAATTAAAGCCTCGAAAACCAACCTCTCCATTGATAGTTCCTGCAGGAGTGGTGGTGGCATTGAAACCAAATTTACCCAAGTCAAAATAACCCGCTTCCAAAGCAAAATATTTATTCATTTGCTTGCCCATAAAAAGTTTATAGGCGGTGTCACGTTCATCTGACCTGAATCCCACAGAACTGGCCCCATTGTCCATCAAGCTACGTATTATTCTCTCTCTGTCAATGCTGGTATTTGCACGACCTGCGCCTGCGCCTATATACCAGGCGCTATCTGCCCAGTCAGCGTTATTCCAGGGTTCATCTGCCTGTGCCAGTTGACTGATCAAAAGTGCGCAAGCAAACAAGTTAAGTTTTGCTATATTTTTTGGCAGCGCCATGTATTTCTCCCGGTGAGTTTACTTAAATTTTTGTAAGGGATCAACATGATCCCTTACATGTATTCATCAATGATTAGCGTGCAATCACATTATTTTTGAGTGTTACTGCACTCCCACTCAGGACGCGACCATTCTGCAAGGTAGCAGTATCACCCATGGTGATCGCTGCCTGTCCCAGAAGGGTTCCTTTAAATGCACTGTTAGCACCCAATGTGGTTGCTGCAACTGGTAACCAAAACACACTGGCAGCAGATGCACCGCCACTTAAGGCAACAATAGAGTTTGCTGCAGTGTTCAAAGTTGAACTACTGCGGAACAGGTATAGACCTGGACCATTCATAGTCACAGTACCGGTAATCGTGATGGCGCCTGTGTAGCAATACACGCCTGGTGTAAAGGTCAGGCCACCAAGATCAATCCCGCCAGGAGTATTGACGGTACAAGCACGGCTATTGCCATCCGCAATTGCCACTTGCAAATCAGCCAGGGCAGTAGTCAGGATAGATCCGGATTTGTAGTTGCTGTACCCAGCTACCTGAATAGGATCAACCGTCTGCGACACTGAACCTACATCACCTGAAACCAGCGTCAAGCCACCAGAATTATTGGTGATGGAGGTACCAGCCAGGACAGCAAAACTGGCCGCACTACCAAGATTAATACTGGCGACTGGTACAGCGGTGACAGTAAAGCTGGTAGTAGTTATCTGACCAGCTTGCGCCGCAGAAATATTCGTCACGCCCGGGCTAACTGCCGTTACTTGCCCGGTAGATGAAATGCTGGCGACACTATTGACACTGGAAGTCCAGGTCACAGCACTGCTGATATTACTTGTCGAGCCATTTGAATATGTGCCAGTCGCTGTGAACTGCTGCAATGAACCCACTAAGGCGCTTGCACTGACTGGCGCAACGCTGATGCCTGTCAATATAAATGCTGGGGAAACTGCCAGATTGGCGCTGCCTAGCTTGCCAGAGAAACTGGCTGTGATCGCTGCTGCTCCGCTTGACAGGCCATTGGCTACTCCAGTAGCTGACACGGTAGCAACTGCCTGATTACCTGAGGCCCAAGTCACCACATTGCTGATGTTGACGTTGCTGCCATCTGAATAACTGCCAGTAGCGACAAAACCCTGTGCAGCGTTGACAGCAATGGTCGGCGTTGCTGGCGTCACCGTAATGGAATTTAAAGTAGCGGCCGGCAATACGTTGAGCGTGGCAGATCCTGACTTGCTGCCAAGAATGGCGACAACAGGTGTAGTACCCACGCTGGCCGCATTCACCACACCACTTGCGTTGACTGAGGCAATCGCATTGACGCCAGAACTCCACGTCACGCTATTGGTTATATTGGCACTGCTGCCATCCGAATAACTACCAGTTGCCACCAGGTTTTGTGTGCTACCTACAGCAATGTTGGCACTTGCCGGCGTCACAGCTATCGAAGTCAAGGCCGCGCCCGATGAAACAGTCAGGTTTGCTGAGACTGTTTTAGTACCGGAAGTTGCGCTTATGCTTGATGTCCCCGCTGATACTCCCGTGGCTATACCGCTCGACAAAATTGTTGCGACAGCCGTGTTGGCAGAACTCCAGCTTACGGAGTTCGTCAGAACGACATTACTGCCATCAGAGTAAGTACCGATCGCTGAAAATGCCTGAGTTGAACCCGCAGCTACATTGGCAGTCAAGGGCGTAATCGCCAGCGAGTTCAAAGTAATGGCAGGTATGATGGTCAGGGATGCAGAACCAAACTTACTACCCAGCGTTGCTGTGACCAGAGATGTTCCAGTCGCCACGCCTGTTGCCATGCCATTGGACAAGATCGTCGAGATCAATGGAGGACTGGTCGTCCAGATCACGCCGCTCGTAATATTCGCAGTAGTGCCATCCGCATAATTGCCGCTGGCATTGAATTGCTGCGTACTACCCACCGCCAAATTCACATTCGGTGGCGTCACTGTAATGGACAGCAAAACAGCCGAACTGACATTAACCGTAGTCGTCGCGCTTAAGCCATTGTAAGTTGCTGTCATTATCGAGGAACCAGTAGCCAGGGCTGTCACCAGACCATTGCTTGCGGCAATCGTCGAGACTGTGGCGACGGCCGGTGTAGCAGAGAAAAAACTGCTATTACTAGTCACATTGCCGCTACTGCCATCAGTATATTTTGCAGTAACAGTCAATTGCTGCGTCGTCCCGATTTGCAAACCTGGATTTGCTGGTGTCAACGCGATGGAAACCAAACTCGCTCCAGCCACCGTCAGCTTGGTACTGGCCGTGGTTGTGCCTGATGCCACAGTAATCACGGAAGAACCTGCCGCCACACCTGTAGCGAGGCCTGTATTGCTGATGGTGGCAGTGACAGGCGAAGCCGAAGTGAAGCTGGAAATCGCTGTGATGTCACTAGTCGTGCCATCAGAGTACGTGCCCATCGCTGCAAATTGCTGTTTGCCCCCTATCGCCACGGAGGGGTTGGCAGGAAGTAAGTTGATGGACTGCAGGGATGCTGGTGAAACTGTCAGATTCGCAGAAGCCGATTTACCGCCAAAACTGGCAGAAATCACCGCTGTACCACTGACGACACCTTTGGCAATACCAGAAGCGCTATCCACGGTCGCTATAGTCGTGCTACCAGATGTCCAAGCTGAAGTTGTTGTGACATCACGGGAAGCGCCGTCGGCAAAAGTTGCCGTGGCCACAAATTGCTGCATGCCACCGCTCGCTACCGTGGCTGTTGCGGGGCTGACTGTCAGTGTTGTCAGTGTTGATGAGGGCAAGCCCAGAATTGGATCACGGCCTTGATCACCACCACCGCCGCAACCGGCAACAAGTGAGGTGATGAGCATTGCAGAGACGCACGCAAGCGGTCTCAGATAGCGCTGTAGGATGTTCATTATTGCCTTTTTTCAGGTAAGTTCGGTGCCGAGTAATTTCGGTGTGGCCGCAATGCAATTCTTTCTGCTTCTTTATGCCGTATTCCCGATCGCTACCTGAGGTGAGATGACTAGTCTGAGTCGATATCACTTATTGGAGGCAGTCTGTATTCTTGAGTGCGCTGACAAGTAGACCAAAAGTCTTGAGCTCGAAAACGTATCAAGCATCTCTTATCTCTTTTTCATCAGACTTGATCTGTGCGATAGCGCACTCAACATCAATTGAATTTATTTAAACAACAGATGTAGATGCATGTAGCGAGTAGTATCCGGAGGGGCATTGCTATGCTATTGGCGATGCATCTGAATATGTGAACATTGCTGCTTGCAAATGCGCTCAATAAAAGACTCGCAGAAGGTAAGTCGTCACCTGAGCATAGAGACTAAGAGGGGGAGCGACAAATATCGACAAGCAAAAAAAAACCGCATTTAGCGGTTTTTAAATATTTAAACAACACCAGTTTTTCAACTGAGGCCTTATTCTGGTTCAAATATGCGGCTTGATCGTTTCCAGCCATTTCTTCATACGGTCAGCGTCTGCCAGTCGCGAATACTTGCCTTTGGAATCGAGAAATACCATGACGATATTGCGTCCCTCTATGATGGCTTGCATGACCAGGCAACGACCAGCCTCAGAGATATAACCGGTTTTTTGCAGGCCAATTTCCCAGGCGGGATTAATCACCAGCTTGTTCGATGTGCCATATTCCAAAGGCCTGCCACCAGGTGCGACGACATATTTGGAATCTGTCGAATACTGCCTGATGACAGGATGCTGATAGGCGGCATTGACCAGCTTAACCAGATCACGCGCACTAGCCCGGTTTTGGCTGGAAAGACCGCTGGAATCAACATAATGCGTCTCTGACATACCCAGTTGCTTGGCTTTGGCATTCATGGCAGCGACAAATGCTGGCAATCCCCCTGGATAACTGCGTCCCAATGCAGAAGCAGCACGGTTCTCCGAACTCATCAGGGCGATATGCAACATGTCAGAACGCGAGAGTTTGGAACCTATCTTCAAGCGGGAGCTGGTATTTTTTTCCTTGTCGATGTCCTCATTCGTGACTTCTATCTGTTCATCCATGTCTTGATGTGCTTCTACCACGACCAAACTGGTCATCAATTTGGTGATGGAAGCGATAGGCAGTGAGACATCTGAATTTTTTTCAAACAAGACCTTGGAGCTATCCTGGTCAACCACATAGGCGACATTTGATTTTAATTCCAGTGGATCCTGGGTGTTTTTCAGGCCTACGCTATCACCCATGCTTGGTTTTTCTGGCACTTCACGCACGACGGCAAGACGTTCGGTAATGACTTTGCGTTTACCATGCACCATGACCGTACGCTTGACCAGCTTGCCAGATGCAGTAGTGATAATGATTTTCTTATGGGATGCTGCATGCGTCTTGCTGTGAGCCGCATGCTTTTTGGATGTATTTTTGTGTGCGTGATTTGCTGCCAGCACACTCGCCACAGGCAAGAGGGCGATGAATGAAAAAACCACCGCATGTCGGGCAAATTTCACCATTAATGACTCCAGATTTAATATGCCAAAAAGATAGTGCAGTGTAGCAAAATTCGGAAATTCCGCAAGGAAAATAAGGAGTTATAGATACTTATTGATATGGCGCCTTAAACAAAGTTGCAAAATTTTGTCAAACTTTTGACCAAATTTAATCATGCCATGCGCAGGCTTATCATATAAACAATTTTCATTCCAAAAACTGTGCAAATTCTGCGATACTGGCGCGCTCCGTAATCAGGGTGTTTTCGATTTTACTGAGGTCGGCATAGCCAAGTGACATGCCACAGACCAACATTTCATCTGCTGGTAATTGCAATTGTTCAGCAATGATTTTGTGGTACTGGGTAAACGCCGCCTGAGGACAGGTATCAAGACCACGGCCACGCGCTGCCACCATGATACTTTGTAAAAACATGCCATAGTCCAGCCAGGAACCCTGCTCCATCACCCTGTCTATGGTGAATATCAGACCAACAGGTGCATTGAAGAAAGCGTAATTACGGCCATGCTGGGCATGCATGCCGGCCTTGTTTTCACGCCCCAGCCCCAGCAAGGCATACAGATCCCAGCCTACTTTGCGGCGACGCTCGAGATAAGGTGTTACCCATTTGACGGGGTAATAGTTATATTCCTCCTTATGCCCACCCTGGGCTTCGCTGTTGTGGGCAGTCAGGATGGCATCTGACAAGCTTTGCAGCCTATTGCCTGTCAGCACATACACCTTCCATGGCTGGGTATTGCTACCAGAAGGGGAGCGTGCAGCCACTTCCAGTATGCGCTCGATATCGTCGCGAGCGACTAACTTTGGTAAGTAAGCCCGTACGGAACGACGTGAAGTAATCGCCTCATCAACGATTTGCTGAGTTGCCGAAATAGTCATGAGTATCAAGCCTCGATAGTTTGCAAAAGCTGGCGCATGGCCTCAGGGATGGCGGTAGGGCGACGACTTTCCCTATCAACATAGACGTGGACAAAATGCCCCTGGGCCGCTGCCGTATCTTCGCCATTTTTGAATATCCCCACCTCATAGCGCACACTGGAATTACCCAGTTTGCTGACACTGACGCCCGCCTGTACCTGATCCGGAAAAGCAACAGAGGCAAGATAATTGCATTGGGTTTCTATGACCAGACCGATGACAGGGCTATTTTCTATGTCCAGCACCCCATTACTAATCAGGAACTGATTCACCACCGTATCAAACCAGCTGTAATACACCACATTATTGACATGGCCATAAGCATCATTATCCATCCAGCGGGTAGTAATGCCATGAAAGTGCTTATAGTCTTTTCTAGTTGTTGCCGCTATCGCCATCGCCTGCCCACCTCTCTGGATAGAAAAAATGAATTGCCCGGACGCAAATCTCCGCACGAAAGTCTAACATAGGCTGAGCACTTCATTTTCTGGTCATAATTGCCATACATAATTACCCAAGGAAAAGTGTCTTCACTGCTTTCTCATTTTCCTGTTGGAGTAATGAAGTGATTTAAAACAAGTATTTTGTAATGCGTAATTATTATATTGCGACGCACAAATATGACTTGACTTCATTTGATGAATCAATAAAATGTGACTTATTGCATCGCACAATTTCATGGCTTATTAATCAAGTTTAGCGCTGCAACATTTCACTTAGCAATCGCCAGGTTTCTTGTATTTCACTTTCCTTAGGAGATTTCCATGTCTACTGCACCTGAACAATTTTCTGCAGCAACCAAAGCCAATTTTGATGCTCAACTTGCCCTGTTCACAAACTTGACAGGCAAAGCATTTGAAGGCGTAGAAAAATTCATAGAATTGAATTTGAACGCTGCCAAATCTTCTCTGGAAGAAAGCACTGCTGCCACCAAGCAATTGCTCGCCGCCAAAGATCCACAAGAATTTTTCAACCTGACAGCAGCACAGGCTCAGCCTACGGCAGAAAAAGTGCTGACATATAGCCGTCATCTGGCCAATATCGCTACCAGTACTCAGGCAGAATTCACGCATGCAGCAGAAGCACAAATCGCTGAAACCAATCGCAAAGTATTGTCACTGATCGATGAAGTCTCCAAAAATGCCCCTGCCGGCTCTGAGCAATTTGTCTCCTTCTTCAAAACATCGATAGACAATGCCAACGCCAGCTACGACCACATCAGCAAATCCACCAAGCAAGCTGTTGAAGCACTGGAAGCCAATCTGAACAATGCAGTCACTACAGCCAGCAAAGTAGCAGCTCCAAAAGTTGTCAAGAAATAAGTAGAAATAATAAGTTTAAGCGAGTCTGGCAGGAAGCTCCCCCTCCCTGCCCTGACGAGTAAGCAGCAAGCAAAAGCCCCAGACCAAGCTGGGGCTTTTGCTTGCTGCAAGAACAGCTTATGCAAACATGGCCACGACTTTCATCGCCGTCTGCCAGACACCCCATCCCAGAGGGACACAGGCCAATGCCCAGTAAAAAATGACTTTCCCTGTCATGCTGGGATCAATATGCTTATTTACGTCTTCCATGATTACTCCAGTAAGAATGATGATTTCTGAGGTTTTATTGTGTCGCCAGTTGTGCTGGCATTTCCAGGCTGGCATTTGACTCCGGTGCCTTGACGAATAGATTCAAGGCAAACTCGGCAACCAGCAAACCACCCAGGATATACACCACCGTCGAATAGGCAGCTGCATCAGCCAGCCCCTGGTTCTTGACCAGATAATCGCGACCTGCATTCACCACCAAAGGACCGATGACGCCCGCCATGGACCACGCAGTCAGCAGGCGGCCATGTATGGCGCCCACTTCTTTTTTGCCAAACATATCCGCCAGATAAGCAGGTATGGTCGCAAAACCCGCACCATAAAAACTCATAACCAGCGCAAACAAGGCCACAAACAAGAGCATATTGCCAGCCGCCGCCGCACCTGGAATCGCCCAGTATGCCAGCGCACCAACACCGGAATACATGGCATAAGCCCACTTGCGACCTATCTTGTCAGAAAAACTGGACCAGATAAAACGACCTGCCATATTACACAGCGATAGCAAGCCAACAAAACCTGCCGCAGCTGCCGGAGAAATACCCACCATCTTTTGTGCCATCAATGAAGCCTGGCCCAGAATACCTATACCAGCGGACACGTTCAACAAAAGTATGCCCCACAATAACCAGAACTGCGGTTTGCGTATGGCTTGTGCAACGGAAAAATCATCTGCCCCCTGAGAAGCGATGTGATCAGCTTCCGTCTTGCTGGGTACCCAGCCTGCTGGCAAATAACCAGGGAAAGGCAGACGGGCAATGCTGACAGCTGCTAGCTGGAAGCACAGATACACCACGGCCATCGTCACAAAGGTTGCCGGAATGCCTCCATACAACGAACCTTCACTGAAATACTTCATCAGATTCACGGCCAATGGTGAACCAACCAAAGCCCCACCACCAAAGCCCATGATGGCCAGGCCAGTCGCCATGCCACGCTTGTCCGGGAACCACTTGATCAGGGTTGACACTGGCGAGATATAGCCTATACCCAGACCCGTACCACCTATCACACCATAACCAAGAATGACGATAGGCAAGGAGGCTGCGACCACGCCCAAAGCAGAAACCAGGAAGCCAACAAAAAAACATAAGGCTGAAGCCAGCATGGCTTTGCGTGGCCCGACTCTTTCTACCCATTTGCCAAATATCGCTGCAGACAAGCCCAGGAAGATGATGGCAGCAGAAAAAATCCAGCCTACGCTGGTCAGGCTGGACCCCAACACTTTAACCAAGGGACCATTGAACACCGAGAAACCATAGGCCTGGCCTAATGGAAAGTGTATCAACAAGGCTGCTGCTGCCATCAGCCAGCGGCTATATCCTGGTGCCGCTACAGCAGCCTCTTTACCGATTGCTACATTTAATTTTTGTAAAATCCCCATGCGCGTTTCCTTTGTTATTTTAGTCAAACTACTTAAAAACAAAGGGTATAACTGTTGACTCACATCAAGGTCAAGCTTGGAAACATATGCTTGCAACAAACAAGCAAATACTTACATTAAGATACTCATTTGCATGAGGTTTTACCTATGAAATTAAATATTCGCGCAATGAAATAACACACTATTTTATGCCCGATTGATTGAGGTGACCTAGTAAAATTACATCATTTTCAAGGCGACATTTGCTTGGGTGATATCTCCCAAGGTAAAGACCGGGTCAGTAATACATTCAAGAGATTGTCTTGAAAATTGATGTTATTCGTCAATTGCACATGGTTCTCACATAGAAAAAACCAGTAGGCGATAGGAATGAAGCTGTCTTCACTTTGCTCTGCAGATGGGTCCAGGGTTTCTCTGGCCAATAAAGAAGGTTTGGTAACGCGACCATCACCCGGTTCCAGCATCAGCTCTGCATAACGTACACCGGCGACCGGCTTGCGTATATGTGCAGGATCCAATCTGGTTAATAATTGTCCCTCTTCTTTTTCCAGCATCAGGCGGGCGGGCGTCAGGCTACAATCACCGCCAAACAAGACATAGCGTATGGGCGTCTCCGGTTCCGGCGTGGACAGGGCCCACATGAAACGACGCGCCCGCTCCAGTCTATAGATAAAGAAACGTTGCAAATCGGCCAGGGCCAAGCCGGACATGGAGGCTCCCTTTGCTTGCACTCTTGCTTGAATTTCAGGATTGAACAAACTCCAGCGATAGCGCTGCCAGGTCGCCACGTCAAATAAATTATCCCCAAGAATATTGCCATCCGCATCAATCAGCCAACTCACCAGGGGATGAGGAAATAACTGATAGCCACTAGGCATGGTTGCCAGCACTTCTGGCAATATGCGCCCAAAGCCTACTGGCTCACCGCTTAAGAATGCATGCAGTGAAGAAGCTGAGCCCAGATTGGGGGTCCCCAACAATACCAGCTTGCGTACGCGCGTCGTCCCATACAGCGTCACTTGCTCATGCTCACCATTCAAAACATCGGCGACACCATAGCGCAAATAATAACGGGCAACCAAGCCACCCATGCTGTGCGCGACCAGATCCACACGTAACTGGGGATTGCCATAATCACGCCGCACCTGATCAATCAAGGCTTCCAGGGCAACGGCATGAAGGCTGTTATCTTGGCGGAAATCATATGGAAATAAATAGTAGCGACGCTCCCCCTTGCGTACGGCTGTTCCAGGAACGCCTTTGACATATCCTGCAAATTTCTCCAGCGTGGTAATGATGGGACCGTAAATATCTTGCCCAAGCACCCGGTCAGCAAGATCAAATGCCTCGAGATCATCGGGTAAGACCTGCAAAGTTTGCGGGTCAAAATGCAGGGCCAGATGCCCGTAGTCACCAAATAATATATCACTTGCAGAACCTGGCCAGACTTCTTTGCCGGTCGAACGACTGCGCAGTTTCGAGCCGAACAAACCTGGTATAAGAATGACAGGCGTATTATCGACAGCCTGATCGCCCAGCCTGTATAAGCGCGACAAATCTGGTCTGGGAGCAGATGCACAAGAAAGCAGCAAGCCACAAAAAACCAGGCAACTCAATATGGAAAGGTAGCGAGGATGGCAAAAACGGAACAAGCGGCTGAACTGAATTGACATCGGCATACTCCTCGCTAGATATATTCACTGGGTAGTTTGCACTTTCTTTGCCACTCTAATTGTAAATGACATAAGCGGCTTTATTTTTCATTCACAAAAAAATAAGAAAAAAAATACCTGCAATTACTTGCAGGTATTTAAAATGCCTGATCACAGACTTGCTGCGCACCAGGCTTACCTTACTTCATCATCGCATTAACCTTCACCCAGATAAGCTGCCTGGACTTTAGGATCATTCAGCATGTCTTTGGCATTGCCGCTCATGGTAATGGAACCGGAATCCATCACATAGCCGCGGTGGGCCGCCTGCAAAGCCAGCTTGGCGTTTTGCTCGACCAGCAGGATGGTAATACCCTGAGCTGACACATTACGCACTACTTCAAAAATCTTTTCCACCATGATAGGCGACAAGCCCATCGACGGTTCGTCCAGCAACAGCAGATTAGGATGACTCATCAAGGCGCGTGCCATCGCCAGCATCTGTTGCTCACCACCAGACAAGGTTCCTGCCAGTTGCGCGGCACGCTCTTTCAAACGTGGAAAAATGGAGAACCATTTTTCTATATCGGCATTGATAGCCTCTTTATCATTGCGGATATAGGCACCCATCATCAGGTTTTCCAGAATCGTCATGCGCGTGAAAACTCCGCGTCCCTCTGGCACCATGGCCAGATGGTTTTTGACCATTTCAAAAGAATTGACATTACGGATGGAAGCACCCATGTACACAATTTCACCTTCTACCTTGCAGGCAGGTAGGGTGCCAGTAATGGCTTTCAGTGTCGTGGTCTTGCCTGCACCATTGGCACCGATCAAGGTGATCAATTCACCCTTATTGACTTCCAGGTCGATTCCTTTAACGGCCTTGATGCCGCCGTAAGCAACTTTCAGATTGCTTATCTTTAATACGTTCTCAGCCATTAGTGACCACCTCCCAAATACGCTTCGATAACTGCCGGATTTTTCTGTATGTCTGCTGGCAAGCCTTCTGCAATTGGCTTGCCGTAATCCAGAACAGTCATCCTGTCACATAATCCCATCATCAATTTGACGTCATGCTCGATGAGTAAAATGGTTTTTCCTTCGGCCTTGATCTTGACCAATAATTCGCGCAGAGCGAGTTTTTCAGTCGCATTCATACCGGCAGCAGGTTCATCCAGTGCCAGCAATTTAGGATCAGTTGCCAGTGCACGGGCGATTTCCAGGCGACGTTGATCACCATAAGACAGGAACTTGGAGGTACGGTCTGCAAATTGCCCTATACCAACAAAATCCAGCAGCTCTTGCGCGCGCTTGCGGATGTCCAGCTCTTCCCTGCGTGCCGACGGATGACGAAATACCGCACCAAAAACCCCCTGATGCGTACGGATATGCCGACCTACCATGACATTTTCCAAAGCGGTCATTTCACCAAACAAGCGGATGTTCTGGAAAGTCCTGGCAATACCCGCCTTGGCCACTTCATGCGGCGCCGAAGGTGAGTAAGGCTTGCCATCCAGTTCAAAAGTGCCGGTATCAGGCTGATACAAGCCAGTAATGACATTGAAGAAGGTCGTTTTGCCTGCGCCGTTCGGACCTATCAGGCCATAAATCTGGCCCTTCTTGATATTGATGCCGACATTTGACAGCGCCTGCAAGCCGCCAAAACGTTTATTGGCGCCTTCGATTTTTAAGATAGTCTGTTCAATCATCTTGATCTTCCTTATGCTGCCGCTTCGTTATTCTTGGCCATACGATCTTCATGCTTCGGTGCTGGCCACAGGCCGGCAGGACGATTGAGCATGATGGCAACCATGGCGAAGCCGTACAACAATTGACGCAATACTTCAGCCTCTATCCAAATTTTTCCAAAGATCAGGTTTTGTACTGGTTCAACCACGTGACGCAATACCTCAGGCAAGGCCGCCAACAAAACAGCGCCAAGAATGACACCGGGGATATGACCAATGCCTCCCAATACCACCATCGCCAGAATCACAATGGATTCCATCAAGGAGAAGGATTCCGGGGACACAAAACCCTGGAAGCTCGCAAACATCGCACCAGACACGCCACCGAAAGAAGCTCCCATGGAGAAGGCCAGTAATTTGATATTACGGGTATTGATACCCATGGCCTTGGCAGCAATTTCATCTTCACGTATCGCAACCCAGGCACGGCCCAGACGAGAGTCTTGCAAGCGCAGGGAAACAATGACAATCGCGATACACAAGAACAAGAACAGGAAGTAATAGGCATTTACCGAAGGCATGCTTAACCCCAGGAAGTGCACAGTCGCATTTGAGCCTTCTTCGCCTTTCAGTGATACACCAAAGATACGGATAGGGTCGATCAGGTTGATCCCTTGCGGGCCATTGGTGAAGTTGATCGGTGCATTCATGTTGTTCATGAAGATACGGATGATTTCACCAAAACCCAAAGTCACAATGGCCAGGTAGTCGCCACGCAATTTCAGTGTAGGTGCACCCAGCAAAGCACCGAACAAACCAGCGATCGCCGCCGCAAATGGCACAATGATCCAGACTGAAAGGTGGATACCATTTTTGGTGATTTCTGGTCCGCATACAGCAACCAAAAATTCCCCTACGGCCGGATAATTATTGACAAAGGATTCAAGGATGACAGCAAATTGCTGTGACCCGAAAATCGCTGCCAGATAGGCCCCGACTGCATAAAACGCGATATACCCCAGATCCAGCAAGCCGGCAAAACCGACCACGATATTCAGACCCAGCGCCAGCATGATATACAAGAGCGCGAAGTCAATAATCCTGACCCAGGAATTACCGAAATTAGACGCCACAAAAGGGAACAACACCATGACTATGCCCAACACCGCGAAGCTGGTGTAGGCCTTGGTTGGATTGGCTTTTACATCAAATATAGTTGACATTGATTTTCTCCTTACGCACGGTCAGCAACACGCTCACCCATGATGCCGGATGGACGCAAGGTCAGTACGATAATCAAAACGACGAAAGCGAAGATATCCTGATAATGACTACCGAGGATACCGCCAGTCAGATCACCAATATAACCGGCGCCCAGGCTTTCAATCAGACCAAGTACGATACCACCTACCATCGCACCGTAAATATTACCGATACCTCCCAGCACCGCAGCCGAGAAGGCTTTCAGGCCAGGTACAAAACCCATAGCAAACTGTGCGGAGGAGTAATTGGCTGCCCACATCACACCTGCGATAGCAGCCAGTGCAGCACCAATCGCAAACGTAGCAACAATCACCTTGTTGGAATCAACGCCCATCAGACCAGCGACACGCGGATTTTCTGCTGTTGCCCGCATAGCCCTGCCCATTTTGGTTTTTTCAACCAGCAAGACCAAGCCTACCATCGCCAGTGTCGCCAGTATCAGCAAGAAAATCTGGGTCTGGGAAATCACGGCTCCACCAATTTGCACAGGAATGGAAGGCATCACGGAAGGGAAGGAAATAGGACTGCGGCCCCAGATCATCATGGCAAAAGTCTGCACCAGGATGGAGATACCAATTGCCGTGATCAAGGGTGCCAGTCGCGGCGCATTGCGCAGTCGACGGTAGGCGACACGTTCAATCAGGACATTCACCGCGATACAGACAGGGACTGCGCCCAGAATCGCGATAATGAGTTTGATGATGCCAGGTAAATCAGGTGCAATTACTTGCAATCCTTTAATGATACTCAGACCAGCCATCGCACCCACCATCAGTACGTCGCCATGCGCAAAGTTAATCAGATTGAGTACACCATAGACCATGGTGTAACCCAGAGCGACCAAGGCATACATGCTGCCCAGCACCAGACCGTTAATAATTTGTTGGATAAAGGTATCCATATTTTGCTTCTCACTTTAAGAACGAAACGAATTTCTGAAAAAACAGGAGATGAACTGTTTGCCATCTTGCCATCCGATAAAGCCAGATAACAGCAGGCAGGTTTCAGCAAAAATCATTCCTGATAATAAAAGCGGCACCCTGGTTTGGGTGCCGCCGGAATTCGAACGCGCGCTATCCGAACAGGCGCGTCATCAAAGTAGAAGCAATAATGGCGTAATTGATACACATAGTAGTACTCTCCTCAGCAACTTTTGGTAAAAGTTTTTGTAATATATTTTGACTTAAAGGTTATCCCAGTAAAGTCGGCGGGATTATACCTAGTTTGCTTGTTCTTCCAGTGGTAAAAAAGCCACCGCAAGCTACGTATTTTCCACAACCGTCACTTACCAGCATACACGTTTTGACAAGTCCGGCAAGTACCGAGCTTGATTGTGCCGCAATCTTAAACACGTATTTGCAAAATAAAATATCGAAAACAACAGCCAAAACGAATTTTTAATCAAATTCATTTACTAAAGGAGTTAACTAACCTTAAATCTTCGGTGCGGCAAGCCCCTTGGGCATGGGAAAAGTCACGGCTTCTTCCACACCATCAAGGGCGCGTACACTGCGTGCGCCCAGTTGGCGCAAGCTGCTGATCACTTCCTGCACCAGCACTTCTGGTGCAGAAGCACCAGCAGTGACACCAATACGCATACGGTTTTCCAGCCATTCAGGTTTAATCTGGCTGGCATTGTCCACCATATACGCCGCCACCCCTTTTTTTTCTGCGACTTCACGCAGGCGATTGGAGTTTGAGCTATTCGGGCTACCAACCACCAGCACCAGATCAACTTGCGGTGCCATGAATTTCACTGCTTCCTGGCGATTGGTAGTAGCGTAACAAATGTCACCCTTCTTGGGTTCACTAATTAAAGGAAAGCGTGCTTTCAAAGCCATTATGATTTCTGCTGTGTCATCAACCGACAAAGTCGTTTGCGACACAAAGGCCAGCATATCTGCATTTTTAACCTGCAGGTTTGCGACATCGGCCACGGTTTCCACCAGATACATACCCTCTTCTGCCTGCCCCATCGTGCCTTCGACTTCAGGATGTCCGTGGTGGCCTATCATGATGATTTCGCGGCCTTCCTTGCGCATCTTGGCGACTTCTATATGCACCTTGGTCACCAGCGGACAGGTCGCATCAAAAATCGTCAAGCCGCGGGCTTCAGCATCCTGGCGCACACTTTGTGAAACCCCGTGCGCAGAAAATATCAGAGTGTTCCCTGGTGGGACATCTTCCAGTTCTTCAATAAAAATCGCGCCCTTGGTTTTCAGGTCATTCACAACATAGGCGTTATGCACGATTTCATGCCTGACATAAATCGGCGCACCGAATTGTTGCAAAGCGCGCTCAACGATTTCGATGGCGCGGTCGACTCCAGCGCAAAAACCGCGTGGCTGGGCTAATAAGATTTCTTTGTCCATAAGCTTTGATTAAAGAATCCCGATAATTTTTGTTTCAAACAGCACAGTCTGCCCGGCCAAAGGATGATTAAAGTCAAACAAGGCGCCTTCGTCGTCGATTGCGCGCAAGATGCCTGCAAACTTTCCACCCGCAGGCGCGGCAAATTCGACCAGGTCACCAATCACATATTGCTCGCCAAAAGCCGAGTTTTCTTTTAGTGTAGCCAGCGACACTCTTTGTATCAAATCCGGATTGCGTGGGCCAAAGGCTTTTTCAGGCGCCAGCTCCTGGGTAGTATGAGAGCCCTCTTCCAGGCCCAGCAAAGATATTTCCAGCTCAGGTGCCAATTGCCCCGTCCCCAGTTGCAGCGTGGCGGGGCGCTCGTTGAAGGTGCTGAGTATATCCTCCCCAGCCAGCGTCGCAAGGCGATAATGCAGGGTCAGGTAGGCATTGGGTGTCACAGTGGGGATTGCATTGGAAGACATGATATAAAGCTGGGCTTAGGCTGAGAATCCGATATTGTAAGCCAGCTTTTGCTTATTAAGAGACAAGGACACAATTCTATGGAGAAAACCTAGATGGCAATCAATGAATGGCCGGAAGATCAACGGCCCAGGGAAAGACTGATTAAACACGGGGCCAGTGCCCTGTCAGATGCCGAATTGCTGGCCGTTTTCCTGCGTACGGGCGTCACAGGCAAGAGTGCCGTGGATCTAGGGCGTGACATGATCACCCGCTTTGGCTCACTTTCCGGCTTGTTTGCAGCAAGTATCAAGGATTTTTCTTCCGTGCATGGGCTGGGCTCTGCCAAATATGCTCAATTGCAGGCAGTGCTGGAGTTGGCCAAACGTGCAATTTCTGAGGAACTGCAGGAGAATGCCTCCTTGTCCTCACCTCAGGCAGTGAAAAACTATTTGCAGCTTATGATAGGTAATAAGCCACATGAATCTTTTGCCATCCTGTTCCTGGATGTCAAAAACCGTCTGATCAAGGCAGAAGAATTGTTTCGGGGCACACTCAATCATGCAAGCGTGTACCCGCGCGAAGTGGTGAAGTCTGCTTTACATCAAAATGCGGCCGCCATCATCCTGGCACACAACCACCCTTCAGGCTCCTGCGAACCCAGCTCTGCCGACATCAACCTGACACAAACCCTGAAACAGGCACTGGCACTGGTGGATATACGCATACTGGACCACTTCATCGTCGCCAACCCCAACGTGTACTCGTTCGCAGAGCATGGACTAATGTAATCACCGCTCACTTTGACAACTGAGATTTTGCAACACCGGGCGAAATTGCCACTGACTGCGTTTTTCAGACTTTTCCCAGTGTTTACCTGCGGGGGAAGCCTCGACAAAATCGTGAAAATCGAATTGTTAAATCAATTTTTTTAAAATGACACAGTTGTTTTTCGCAAGTCGTTGATATTTCATGGAATTTTGTTTATACTTGCATTTTTCCAATTTCGGAATCGTCTAAGGAGTTAAACATGGCACGTGTCTGCCAAGTGACTGGGAAGGGGCCAATGGTTGGCAACAATGTATCCCACGCTAACAACAAAACAAAACGCCGCTTTTTGCCTAATCTGCAAAATCGTCGCTTTTTCGTAGAATCAGAAAACCGTTGGGTTTCTCTGCGTTTGTCCAATGCTGGTCTGCGCGTCATTGACAAAATCGGCATCGATGCCGTTTTGACTGACATGCGTGCTCGCGGCGAAAAAGTTTAAGCTAAACTATTGTTAGGAAAATATCATGGCTAAATCTGGTCGCGACAAAATCAAGCTGGAATCGACTGCTGGTACAGGTCACTTCTACACAACCTCCAAAAACAAGCGCACTATGCCTGAAAAAATGGAGATCATGAAGTTCGATCCTAAAGCACGTAAGCACGTCATCTACAAAGAAACCAAAATCAAGTAATTCAGATTTAAGTTTTGTAGAAATAAAAAACCCTGCATTGCAGGGTTTTTTTATTTGTTCGGTAAGTAGTGATAAAACACAGTGTCCTTTTACTCTTGATGAAGCGCAAGCAAAGACAGCATCCACCTCTATTCACATGGGCCAACAGACTATGGTCGCCCTGAAGGTATCTGAGCAGTTGCCGATAGATGCTCATGATGCATACAGATCAAGGAGGGCGGCATACAAGAGGCATTGATCGCCTCCAGGCGCATGCTGAATAAGCCCCCAATGGACACAGGCAGCTGACCACCTCATACAATAAGCGCTGCATAACGACTCCAAAAATAAAAAACGGCGCATCAGCGCCGTTTTTTGAAGAAGCAAAAGACTTAAGCGTAGGTGCGCAATCTCAAAGAGAATTCACGCAAAGTCTGGATGCCAGACGCTTCTGCGCGTACGCACCAGTCCTGCAATTGCTGCACCAGTTGTTCGCGGCTGACGGTAGAACGCTCCCAGATCAAGCCCAGCTCCACACGCATGTCATGCATGGTCTTCAGGGCGCGGCTATGAGCCAGCACTTCAGACAATTGCTGTTGTTGCGGGGCTTCGAGCTTGGTGGGCTCACGTTGCAACAGCTTTTTCGTGGATTTCAGCATTTGGGCTTCAAACATGGCTTTTTCACGCAAGTTTGCTACTTCATCACGCCAGGTGCGGCGCAAGGATTTGGTATATTTTGCCATCACGTCGTAACGATTAGTGATTACTGCCTGCAGGGTTTCCAGATCCACGACAGCCTTGGTTTCCTTGAACTTGGGTTCTGGCGCTACTTTCTTGACCTTGGCCAGACCAACGATCTCCATGCCGCGTATATACATCCAGCCTATATCAAACTCATACCATTTGGATGACAGCTTGGCCGAGGTGCCAAAGGTGTGATGGTTATTATGCAGCTCTTCGCCACCAATCAAAATACCGATAGGCAAGATATTACGTGAGGCATCAACACAATCATAATTGCGATAACCCCAGTAGTGTCCTATGCCATTAATAATGCCAGCAGCAGTCACGGGTATCCATGCCATTTGCACTGCCCAGACTGTTGCACCAATCACGCCAAATAACATGAGGTCAATAATCAGCATCAGTGCCACACCCTGCCAGCTGAAGCGGGTATAAATATTACGCTCCATCCAGTCGTCCGGCGTGCCATGACCATATTTTTCCATGGTCTCCAGGTTCTTACATTCGGCACGATACAGCTCTGCGCCTTCGAACAAGACTTTTTTGATACCACGCGTCACCGGGCTATGCGGATCTTCTTCAGTTTCGCATTTGGCATGGTGTTTGCGGTGGATGGCGGCCCACTCCTTGGTTACCTGACCAGTCGTCAACCACAACCAGAAACGGAAAAAATGGCTGGGTATGGCGTGCAATTCCAGGGCGCGATGTGCCTGACAGCGATGCAGAAAGATAGTCACACTGGCAATCGTGATATGCGTCACGACCATAGTGAAAATAAAGACCTGCCAGCCCGTGGCACGCGTCAGACCATTAGACAGGAAGTCGGCGACAGTATCGATAAAAGTGCTCAAAATGACATGTACTCCATTGTTATTGACGACATCTGGGTTGATTTCGCAAAAATGCGATCAACTTTATTCATTATAGACATGGGACGGCATTGTACGCCGCTTTAGAGGATTCCCACCAATTTTAGAACTAAAATTATTGCCATGCCTCAAGTTTCTTTAGCGGGACTGTTAATTATGGTCACAACCCTCTGACCGTAAGGCAGATTCACCTGATGCTCGTGCAAAACCTGCCACAAGGCAAGATTCACGGCTGACATCACGCCGGAGCGTCCATTCTCAGGATCACTAATCCAGAAGCCTACCCGCAACTCAAAACCATCTGCACCAAATTTCATTAAATAGGCAGATGGTGCAGGATCTTTACAGACGCGCTCCACAGTGGCAGCGGCAGCTCCCAAAATGGGCATGATATGTCCCAGGTCGGTTTCATAGCCCACCGTCATGTCAGTCCACATTGCTACGGTTCTGTCACTCAAGGAATAATTTTGCACAGGACTAGAAACCAGCATTTCATTAGGAATTACAGATTCACCACCATCCTGACCTTGCAATACCGTATAGCGGGTATTGATCTGGGTTACCCGTCCACTGAATTTATCAACTGTAATCATGTCACCTATGGACATGCTGCGGTCCAGCAGGATAATGAAACCGGATACATAGCTGCTGGTAATTTTTTGCAGGCCAAAACCCAGGCCTACACCCAGGGCGCCACCAAATACAGATAACACCGTCAAGTCTATGCCAACCAGTGTCAGGCTGATGAGTATCGCCAACAGGATAAATACCGCCCTGCTCACGCGTGACAACACCACCTTGAGAGAGCTATGTGCATTCGGCAAGAGCATCAGCCGTGCTTCCAGAGCAGCGCTGGCCCACATTGCCACCACCAGGGTAACAACGACAGAAGCAACTGCCTGCAAGATGGTCAGGATGGAAACCTTGTTTTTACCCAAGGGTAAAGCAACATCATCCAGAGACGAAAACAACTCTTGCCCCAGGCCTGTGAAATGCAAGACCACACCTAGCCAGACCAGGCCAGCAAACAGTTTCTCAAATACAGCCAGGAAGTTACCTATATAGCCATCACGGGCAAAGGTCTGGCGCACGACATAAAAAGCAAAGCGTATCAGGGCCAGCGAACCAATGATGGGAAATAGCAGGGACAGCAAATGCGTATGCTGCCATTTGCCTAAAATCATTTTAGCAATCAGGATAAAAATCATCGCCAGGGCTGGCGAGAGTACACGGGTAAAACTTTCCACTCCCAGCTTGACTACACCAGTATCAGTCTCCTTGGCAGTAAAGCTGCGCCTGAGCAGGCGTGACACCACCCAGGCCAGCGCAAAGCACAAGATGACCGCCGCCACTTGCCAGTAAAAGTCAGACTGGCCTACATCATGCGATAAGTCAGACAATAAACTGGCAAGCAAAGGCGTACTCATGGTGCGTCACAAAAAATAAGAATGATGAAAATGGTGCTGGGGCAGGCAAGTCACTCAGGCATCCTCAGCCACTTCAGCCGCTTCAGCCGCTTCAGGTTCTGGAGCAACTTTAGCTGGTGCCTTTTTACGCTCCAGTATCGCTGCAAAGAAACCATCAGTCTGGTGCAGATGCGGATAAAGCTTCAGATAATCACCCATTTCCAGATCCACTTTTTGTTCAGCCAATACTTGCGAAGCTGGCACCAGCGCATAATCAGCATGTTCAGCCAGGAAAGCTTGCACTATGCCTTCATTTTCTTCATCGAGAATACTGCAAGTGGCGTAGACCAGACGTCCACCTGGCTTGACCATGCGCGCAGCACTAGCCAGTATGGATGCCTGCTTGACATTCAACTCTGCTACACCTTCTGGTGTCTGACGCCATTTGACGTCAGGATTGCGGCGCAAGGTGCCCAAACCACTACAAGGTGCATCGACCAGCACACGATCAAGCTTGCCTGCCAGGCGTTTGATCTTGGCATCTTTTTCATGGGCGATGACGACCGGATGGACATTCGACAAACCACTACGTGCCATGCGAGGCTTCAGTTTAGCCAGGCGTTTTTCAGAAATATCAAAAGCGTACAAACGGCCTGTATTGCGCATCAATGCGCCCAGTGCCAGCGTCTTGCCACCTGCACCGGCACAGAAATCGGCCACCATTTCACCGCGCTTGGCACCAACCAGTTGGGCCAGCAATTGACTGCCTTCATCCTGCACTTCTATCGTGCCGTCTTTAAACAAAGGCAGGTTCTGGATAGATGGTTTTTTACGTACACGCAAACCCGTGCTGGAGTACGGTGTAGGTTCGGCTATGATAGGCGCTTGTGCCAGTGTGGTGATGACGGTTTCGCGATCACCCTTGATGGTGTTAACACGTAAATCCAATGGCGCAGGAGTGTTGAGAGACATGGCCAGCTTGAGCGCCTCTTCTTCACCAAAACTTTGCAGCAACTTGGTCCACAGCCATTCAGGCAAATTGGCCTTCATCATCAAAGGCAGGTGGGTGCGATCAATTTCCATGACACGTTGCAACCAGGCAGTTTCGTCTTCCGTCAAGCCACCGAGGGCATCGACACCCACCGCATCAGCCAGACCCAGCAGGCTCAGGCGGCGCATGGGTGAACCTATGCCGGACTCAGAGAAATTGGTGTACACCGCTTTATTGCGCAGCAAGCCATAAACAGCCTCCGCAACTACGCCACGTTCACGTGAGCCCAGGCGTGGGTGGTCACGGAAATAACGCGACAAAGTGCCATCTGCCGGGCCGGTAAAACGCAAAATCTCACGTAATACTTCTTCGGTATTGACGAGTATGGCTGGAGGTAATCTCATGCTGCTTCCTTCTAATATGCTGATATGGCCCGGACGGGCCTTGTTACTATTTTTGCTATGATTTTTTACTATGTAATGCGGATGTAAGACCGCTAAAACGATCTTGCTGATACTGGCTAACCTGGCTTCTTATCAAGCCACTTATTTGGCTTATCAGTTACTGATATGAACACGGTTGCCGTCTATATGCAATTTATCTTCGACGAATTGCAATACGGCACGTGGATAAATCTGATGTTCCTGCTCAAGTACACGGTGCGACAGCGTGTCTTCGGTATCATTATCAAGCACGGGCACGACAGCCTGTGCGACGATGGGGCCATGATCCAGCTCAGCAGTGACAAAATGCACAGTTACGCCATGCACTTTAACACCAGCGTCAATTGCCTGCTGATGCGTTGCCAAACCAACAAAGCTGGGTAACAGGGATGGATGGATATTCAACATCCTGCCTGCATAGTGCTCGACAAAACCAGCTGTCAATATGCGCATGAAACCAGCCAAGACAACCAGATCAGGTGCAAATTCATCTATTTTTGCCTGCAAAGCGGCATCAAATGCTTCACGCGTGGCAAATTGCTTACTGACAACTACTGCCGTAGGTATGCCATGGCTGGCAGCATATTCCAGACCACCTGCATCAGCACGGTTACTGATGACGGCTGCAATTTGCGCAGGCCATTGCTGTTTTGCAGCAGTTTCAACGATGGCTTGCATATTGCTGCCACGACCAGAAATGAGGATAACAATCTTTTTCATGGCGGCATTGTACCGCCGACAGGGGTCTAGCCCCAAATAAAAATGCCGATAATTACTTACCGGCACCTATTATACAGGCTATTAAAATACCATTAAAAGACTATTCAAAGGAGTAAAACACCCGGAAAGCAACTTTTCTTTCTGCCCAGAAATCTGCTGCATCACGGAAGACATCCAGCAGAGTCTCACGTGCTTCCTTGTCAAATTTTTGCGTATTTGGCAATTGCTCAAGCACAATGAGAAAGCCTGGTTGTGGCCCTGCCTTATAAATCATGTCTGTCAAGCAATCAGACAAGGCATCCAGATTCCTGCACATAGGTTTGGGGAAGCCAAAAGATACGGCTATCTTGCCCAAGACTTGCTGTTTGGTTAATGCTTCCAGACAATAGGCATACAGGAAATGCTGGCCAAGCTTGTTCGCCTCAGCCTGCAAATCCTGCACGCGAAAAGCCCGTATGGACTGCACCAGATTTGACGGCACTGTTGCCAATAAATCCATTTCCCCCTCGATTGCTGAGATCATATTTACTCTTTAATTATTTACTCTTTAATTCTGCGAAAACTCTCGTAGTGATCTTCAGTGTAATAGTATTCACCTGAGGCCTGCGGGTCTGCACCGGCAATGATGCGACGCACACCACGATTACGGGCACGTGGTGTTTTCACCGTATATTCATGATAGTAACCACGCTTTTGCTTCGGCAATCTGGATTCATAATTGCCAAACACAACGCCATCCTTGTCATAAGGAAATGGCCCACCTTGCTTGATGAGTTTCAGCGTCGTCTGAGCTTCCTTGGGTAAATCTGCCAGCGCAACTTGAGACGGACCAGCAGTGTCTTTGGCAAAGCCAGTTACAGCCAATAAAGCAAGCGCCAGGAAAACCAGCCATTTTTTAAAAAATGTTGGATTTATCATTATTTCATCTATCCGCACGTGCTTAAACAGGGCATAGATTAACGGTTTGTCGATGATGAATCAACCATTGTTGCACTTGTTACAAGGAGGCAACCCCTTGTAACAACAGATGGAACTTTAGCACTTCCCTGGAGAAATATTACTACTTCAAAGCGTTGAACGCGCCACAAGGCAAGCCTTGCTTGCAAGATTGGACTTGTGTCACTTTGTGCAATTTAAATTGTTAAATTTAATACTCATATAAATATTGCAAAATAGCAATTGACAAAAAGAACATGCCACTTCAGGATCGCACACTTGTGTTACCAATATAGCCATAAGTTGCAAAGTGAGTATCTTGCATCGCATGAGTTGCTCTAAAAAAATAAACCACTTCGTCAAGCGTGATATTCGCTTAGTTCACATGCTCTTGAGTCTGTCGATAGCTATTATCAACAGTGCGACTTAAGCTGATGTTTAATCTGAGGATACAGTTATACCGCCCATGCGGACTGAAATGATTTGATCATAGAACTCAGTGCAAGAGCAGCATGGGACGGTAGCGCTACCGATATCTGGATAGTGCAGCGCTGGGTAAGGCCCAGGGCACAGGCCTTGATAGAATATACCGACCAGGGTGCAATTGAAAGAAGTACAGGCGTCTCTTGCTGCCCCCTGAGGTAAATCACGTGGACTGGAAACCTGGGTGACGCCCTTTAACCCGGATTTTTCCATGATACACAAGATGCAATTCGTCCCGCATTTTATCCGGGTCTAGACGTATAAATACAATCAGGTGATAGTCTGGCCCTGGTCACGGAAGAAGCTCAATACCTCTTCTTTCTTGGCTTGGGTGTCGCGCCTGCCCAGCGCAATCAATTCCTTGGTATAACTGGACTCAAACAAGAGATAAGATGCCAGCGCCGAGCCACGCGCCTCGGTCGCACCTATGCCACCCAGCATGGTGCGGACTGGCAAAGGCAAGCTATTGGTATGGCGGCTGGCAATTTCATCCAGTCTTTCTGAAGGCGCAATCACCAAGAGATCCACTGGCCGCAAAGGTGTTTTTTCCAGCAACTCGGGGGGCAACATCGACAAAGTCTTATTGATGCGCATCAGCCTTTCTATATCCACGGCCAGGCTATCAAGAAAGATACTGGACAAGGCATGACCGGCAATTTGTGCCAGGCTGGGGTAACGAGCAGTCTCAGTACTGACATTGGGCGGCTCGCTGAGACGACCAGCACCGACGATCAACACTTTTTTTGCCCCCAGGTGTATGGCGGGCGATATGGGTGCCAACTGACGCATGGAACCGTCGCCACAATACTCCATGCGCCCGCCCCAATTCAAGGGCACGGCAGGGAAAATAAAGGGGATCGCCGCCGAGGCCAGTAAATGCTGGACGCCGATAAAATCGCGCTGTGCCAAACGCTGGCTCCGCACCCAGGGTTCAATATCAGCCAGGGTTTGATAAAAAGTCAGATGCTGGCCAGCAGTATATGAAGAAGCAGTCACCGCCAGTGCATGCAAGCTGCCATTGCTGAAAGCTGCATCCAGACTGCCCAGGTCCAGCATGCGATTCAATAAGGCTTCCAGTGGGGAATTATCCAACAAAGAGTTCGGTGGAGCCTTGCGCCATTTATTCAAGAGCCAGCCAAAAGACCACAGCGTCAACCAGCGCGCGCCGCTACGCATGACGCCCAGCGAATCAGCCCGGTACACTTGCGCGGCTTCAAAATTTTCCCAGATATGCAACATGCGCCCCAGCGCATCACTAAAATTATCTGCGCCACAAGCCAGCGAAGTAGCATTGATGGCCCCCGCTGAAGTGCCACAAATGATGCCAAAAGGATTACTGGCCGGATGCCAGCCAGCATCAATGAGGATAGTCGAGATTTCATTGAGCACCCCCACCTGATAGGCCGCACGCGCCCCACCACCAGTCAGTATCAATCCCGTTCCTGCGTTAGTGCTCATTTGTGTAGGCATAAAAAAAGGGCAAATACAGATTTGCCCTAGTGTAGTAGCCCCCCAGCAATTTGTCATGCTGCACGGCACACTGAAAAAATCATGCTCTGCAAATACAACAGCCATGCTTAAACATACTGAAGCGTAGTAGCTTTATCTTCTTTACCCACGGCTGTCGCATGAAGCGTTGAGAAAGCGTAGCGAGCGGCGCAAGTTTGAGTTAAGAAGCGCAACCGTACTTTAGTACGGTGAGCATCGCAGGCTCAAAATTGCGTCGCGCAGTAGCTTTATCAACGTTTCATTTGGGTTGCATGCGAATGGCGCCGTCTAGGCGGATGGTCTCCCCATTCAACATCACATTCTCAATAATCGCCTTGGCCAGATTCGCATATTCATCCGGCTTGCCCAGGCGCGGAGGAAACGGCACCATCTTGCCCAAAGCATCCTGCACTTCTTGCGGCATGCCCAAGAGCATGGGTGTTTCAAAAATACCAGGCGCTATCGTCATGACACGAATGCCGCTGCGTGACAAATCACGTGCCATAGGCAAAGTCAGGCCAACCACTGCTGCCTTGGAAGAAGCATAGGCTGCCTGGCCGATCTGGCCATCATATGCTGCGACGGATGCGGTATTGATGATGACGCCGCGCTCACCATGCTCAGCAGCTTCGGTCTTGCCCATGGCATCTGCTGCCAGGCGACACATATTGAAAGTACCGATCAGATTGATATTGACCACGCGCTGGAAAACATCCAACGGATGTGGGCCATCTTTGCCTACCGTCTTGATGGCTGGTGCGACACCGGCGCAATTGACCAGGCCACGCAGAGTACCCAAAGTAGCCGCTGCCTCGACAACGGCTTTGCCATCAGCTTCTGAAGTCACGTCACATTTGACAAACTTTCCACCCAGCTCAGTTGCCAGTGCCTCGCCAGCTTCTACCTGCACGTCGGCCAGTACGACCTTGCCGCCATTGGCAACGATCATTCTTGCCGTAGCTGCGCCCAGGCCGGAAGCACCGCCAGTAATAATAAATACATGATTTTGAATTTGCATGTTTGTCTCTCCAGGTAAATCGAATTATGAGAATTGCATTTATTGGTGCATTTACGTATGCAATGAGGTTTATCACTACGCTTGAACTTACGTTAACGTAAACGTCATATCTTCATATTGTAACGAATATTCTTCATCAGGCAAAAAATAAAAAAGTGGTGGCGATATTTTCGCCACCACTTTTTCGCTACCCTGCCACTCTGCTTATGCGGCAGGCTTAAGCTTATTTACTAGCAGATGCAGGATCAGCCATGGCTGGAGGTGGTGGTACCTCGGCCGGAGCAGATGCTGACACTGATGCAGATACAGCAGACATAGCAGGTGCAGTGACAGGAGGCATTACGCTGGCCGAAGCAGAAGCTGCAGGAGCTGCCATTTGCGCAGGCGGGCTGGCGTGGCTGGGCGCACTGCTTGTCGTTCCCGTTGCAGGTAATAAAGGCACCAGCAACAGTGCCACAATATTAATGATCTTGATCAGCGGATTGACTGCAGGGCCAGCTGTGTCCTTGTAAGGATCACCAACCGTGTCACCCGTCACGGCAGCCTTATGCGCTTCCGAGCCCTTGCCACCAAAATGACCATCTTCTATATACTTCTTGGCATTGTCCCAGGCCCCACCACCGGTAGTCATGGAGATGGCAACAAACAAGCCCGTCACAATCGTCCCCATCAACAAACCACCCAGTGCAGCAGGCCCCAGCAACAAGCCAACCAGGATGGGCACGATGACAGGCAATAGCGAAGGAATAATCATTTCCTTGATGGCAGATGTGGTCAGCATATCGACAGCCTTGTCATACTCAGGCTTACCTGTGCCATCCATGATGCCCTTGATTTCCTTGAACTGGCGGCGCACTTCTACCACCACAGCACCGGCAGCACGCCCTACTGCTTCCATTGCCATGGCACCAAACAGGTAAGGAATCAAACCACCGATAAACAGGCCGACGATGACTTGCGGATTGGACAAATCAAACGAAGTGCTCTTGCCGACAGAATCCAGCGCATGGGTGTAATCAGCAAACAGCACCAACGCAGCCAGACCAGCCGAGCCAATTGCATAACCCTTGGTCACTGCCTTGGTAGTATTGCCGACGGCATCCAGTGGATCAGTAATGGCGCGCACAGAAGCTGGCATTTCTGACATCTCGGCAATACCACCGGCATTGTCCGTAATCGGGCCATAAGCATCCAGGGCCACGATAATGCCAGCCATGGACAACATGGAAGTTGCCGCAATCGCGATACCATACAAACCAGCAAGATGATAAGACACTAGGATGGATGCACACACAGCCAGCACGGGCCAGGCGGTTGATTTCATCGATACACCCAGACCAGCAATGATGTTGGTGCCATGACCCGTAGTCGATGCCTGCGCGACATGCTGCACGGGTTTGAAGTCTGTGCCGGTGTAATACTCAGTGATATACACCATCAGGCCAGTGAGCACGATACCGACCAGAGCAGAGCCCATCATCTTCATGCGCATGGCTTCGTCAGCCCAGACATGCCAGGTGACGAATGCGAAACCTATCAATGATAAGCCAGCTGCCCACCACAAACCTGTGTACAGGGCTGACATGATTTTCTTGCCGGGCTTGGCTTTCACCATGGAACAACCAACGATGGAAGCGAGGATGGAAACCGCACCAAGCAAGAGTGGATAAACGATGGCTTCAGTGACATTGCTGGTGATCACCAGCGCACCCAGCAACATGGTGGCGATCAGGGTCACCACATAAGTTTCAAACAAATCTGCCGCCATACCAGCGCAATCACCCACATTGTCACCAACATTGTCGGCAATCACGGCAGGGTTACGCGGGTCATCTTCCGGGATACCAGCTTCGACTTTACCAACTAAGTCAGCGCCGACGTCAGCACCCTTGGTAAAGATACCGCCACCAAGGCGGGCGAAGATGGAAATCAGCGAGGCACCAAAGGCCAGGCCTATCAGAGGCTTGATGACATCATGTTGTGTCAAAGTACTGCCGGCAGCATTGCAAACCAGTACCCAGTAAAAGATAGTCACACCCAGCAAACCCAGGCCAACGACAAGCATGCCAGTGATGGCACCACCACGGAAAGCCACATCCAGCGCTTCATTCATGCCCTTGGTTGCTGCCTGTGCAGTCCTGACATTAGCCCTGACCGAAACATTCATGCCTATGAAACCACAGGCACCGGATAGAACCGCACCGATCAAAAAGCCTATGGCGGTGATCAAGCCCAGGCCCGGTATGGCGGCTACAACAACAAATAACACCACGCCGACGATGGCGATAGTGCGGTACTGGCGCGCCAGATAGGCGGCTGCGCCTTGCTGAATGGCGGCGGCAATTTCCTGCATACGCGCATTACCGGCATCCTGCTTCAAGATCCAGCTACGCGATATCAAACCATATACGACGGCTATGACTCCACATGCGATGACAAACCAAAGACTTGCTGTCATGTTGACTCCTCCAATGTTATAGGCATGTTGGCCTTGTGGGCGCATGCATTTTTTTAACGACAAAGTGAAACAACGACAATTTTTCATTTTCCAGACTTCAGTACCAGACTGCTTTGCACCAAATGACAAAAATGAATCCTGCACACTGCGAAACTTTTACGTAGCCCATATTTTTGGAGAAACTGGCTGAGGCTTAGCCGTACTTAGCTATAAAAAAAGCGGACGATGCAGTCCGCTTTTTACTTACTTATTCGGACAGCGCCGCAAATGCGCTGTCGCGGATGGACTCTACCGGTCCGACGCCTGCGATCTTGCGATACTTGGGAGCACCTGGCTTGCCAGACTTGGCCCAGTCGCCATAGTAAGACAATAGGATTTCAGTTTGTTCGTGATACACAGACAAACGCTTCTTGACAGTTTCTTCCTTATCGTCAGGTCGTTGCACCAGTTCTTCACCAGTCACATCATCCTTGCCTTCGACTTTTGGTGGATTGAATTTGACATGGTAAGTACGGCCAGAACCAGGGTGTACGCGGCGACCACTCATGCGGTCGATAATGGCTTCATCCGGCACATTGATTTCCAGTACATAGTCTATCGTCACGCCAGCATCCTTCATCGCATCTGCTTGTGGCGTCGTGCGTGGAAAACCGTCGAACAAATAACCATTGGCGCAATCAGGCTGAGTCAACCTGTCTTTGACAAGACCGATGATGATGTCATCTGATACCAGTCCACCAGTATCCATGACTTTTTTTGCTTCCAGACCCAGAGCTGTACCTGCAGCGATCGCCGCACGCAACATGTCACCGGTAGAGATTTGAGGAATATTGTATTTTTCTTTGATGTAATTGGCTTGTGTA
The DNA here is from genome assembly GCF_049340425.1 of Undibacterium sp. JH2W. Taxonomy (NCBI): domain Bacteria; kingdom Pseudomonadati; phylum Pseudomonadota; class Betaproteobacteria; order Burkholderiales; family Oxalobacteraceae; genus Undibacterium; species Undibacterium sp. JH2W. The sequence continues at coordinate 302,453 of NZ_JBMPOT010000007.1, forward strand.
CCCTTGCCGGCACCCGGCGCTCCCAACAAAATAAGACGCATGTTAAATTTCCTAAGACGAGTTTGAATTTTTTGTGCTTGTATTATCAAAACATGCCCAGCAGTAGTTTCATTGCAGGCACAGCGCTTTTTGCTTTTCTTCTTTTAGCTTGATAACACAGTTTCTTTTCACGAAACTTACCACAATTTTCGTAATTCTTGATGCTTTGCCACGAAAACATGGGCAAGTTCCGTATTTTTTTATTTCTTATCCATAAAAAACTGCCGGACACGTTCCAGATCCTCTGCCGTATCCACCCCTGGTGCAGGGCTGGAGTCAGTCACATGTACGGCAATCGCATGGCCATGCCATAAAACCCGTAATTGCTCCAGAGCTTCAATTTGTTCCAATGGAGAAACAGCCAATTGTGGATATTTTTTTAAAAAATCGTTGCGGTAGGCATACAAACCTATATGACGCAAAGGTGTATAGGCTGGCGGGAACTGTTCACGACTATCAGCAAATCCATCCCTGTGCCAGGGGATGGTGGCACGCGAGAAATACAGGGCGCGACCATGTTTGTCTAATACCACCTTGACGACATTGGGATTAAAGCCATCTTCTACTGCATGGATAGGGTGAGCTGCAGTCGCCATGGGAACATCGGCATTCACCAGTGCCGCCGTGGCAGCGATCAGTGCCGGCGCTATCAAGGGTTCATCGCCCTGCACATTGACGATGACAGCATCATCAGCCAGGTTCATACTGGCAGCGACTTCAGCAATGCGGTCAGTACCAGACGGGTGATCTGCCCGCGTCATGCACACTGGCACACCATGGGCCTTGCATGCAGCGACGATATCGGCATGGTCCGTAGCCACCATGATGGCACTGGCACCAGACAATAATGCCTGTTCAGCCGTGCGCACCACCATGGGTTTGCCGCCTATGTCTGCCAAAGGTTTATTCGGCAGGCGGCTGGAAGCCAGCCGGGCCGGGATGATGGCGATAAAACTCATAAAACTTTATCCCTTGGGTCTGGCGTCAATTTCTTCTGTAGTCAGCGTACGCGCCTGATCTGCCCACATGATGGGGATATCGTCGCGTATCTGGTAAGCCAGTTTATCGCCAAAGCAAATCAATTCCTGACTGGCTTTTTGGTAGACCAATTGTCCTTTGCACAAAGGGCAAACCAACACATCAAGCAGACGTGCGTCCATGCTTTTTCTCCGAAATCATTTGTATCAGGGATGCGGCAAAAGCAGCATCGAGTTGAGCTTCGACTGGCACTACCCAGATGCGGGTATCTTCCAGTAAAGCCGGGATTTGCCTACATTTTACTGCATCCTTTTCAGTAATCAGGATGCAATCAGCATCTGTGCCTTTAAAACTCTGCGCATCAAAGGCATAGTGATCAGGAAAAGCCCTGGTCTGACATGGCAAACCCTGCGCAGCCAGCATGTTGAAAAAACGTTGCGGATTGCCTATACCTGCGGCTGCCAGCAAGCGCTGGCCTTTGAACCCTGCCAAATGTCTGTGTTGCGCATCATCATGCAAACGATAGGCCTGACCTGGCTGCAAATGCATGCGCACGGTATCCGCAGGCATCATGTCAGGCAAGGCCGTATCCTGCCCTGCCAGATTACAGATAGTAAAGTCACGTCGTCGCTCTACAGGCTCACGCAAAGGCCCCGCAGGCAATAACCAGCCATTACCCGCACCGCGCTGATCAAACAGAACGAGTTCAACGTCACGCCCCAGAGCGTAATGCTGCAAACCATCATCAGCAATAATGACATCGACTTGTGGGTTCGCAGCCAGCACACAACGCGCCACGGCAATGCGGTCACGCCCTACCGCTACCGGGCATCGTGCTCTGGCAGCGATCAGCACAGGCTCATCACCAGCCTGCTGCGGCTGCGATGCAGCATCCAGCAGGATCACACTCTCAGCATGCACGCCATAACCGCGCGAAATCACGGCTGGATGCCAGCCCGCCTGCTGCAATTGCTGCGCCAGCCAGATCACCAATGGTGTCTTGCCTGTACCGCCAATAAAAATATTGCCAACCACGACAACGGGTACCGGCAAATGTGTCTGTAGCTTATAACCCATCACAAACAAACCAAAACGAAAAGTCACGATGAGCTGGAATAGCCTGGACACTGGCCACAACAGGCAAGCCAGCAGCCCGCGCTTTTGCCAGGCATTCAACAAGACTTTTTCCACTACTGCCCGCATATCACTCTCTTGTTTTTCTCTTGCTATTCTCTACAAAAAGAAACCGGGGAGTTACTCACTCCCCGGTTTTATTACCAGTCCGTGAGCAGCACCCTGCTCAGAAACTGGCCATACTATCTATCCAATTACTTTGCAGTGGCCTGGGCCGCAAACGTGACCTTGGCCATGCCTGCGATACGTGCAGCTTCCAGCACATCAATCACCGACTGGTGGCTGGTCGCACGGTCTGCATTGATGATAACGACAGGATCAGGCTGAGCACCAGTCTTGCCAGCTTCCAGCGCTGCAGCCGCTTTTTTCAAGTCTTCTGCCAGGGTCAAGGTGTCAAGAAAAGACACGGCCTGGTTATTGATCTTGTAGCGTCCCTGAGCATCAATGCCAATATCAATCTGATTCGGCTTGTCCTGGGCTTTTTCTGCATCTGCTGTCGGCAAGGTGATTTGCAATTCGGTGAAACGGCTATACGTCGTTGTCACCATCAAGAAAATCAGGATCACCAGCAAGACATCGATAAACGGGATCAGGTTGATCTCTGGCTCTTCCCTGCCCCTTCCTTTACGAAAATTCATGACTACTTCCTGGCGCTGTGGACGACATCAACAAACTTGATGGCCTGTTGTTCCATATCGACGACGATACTATCCACCAAGGCGCGGAAATGACGCCAGAACACCATGGCAGGCATGGCGATCATCAAACCAAAGCCAGTGTTATACAAGGCGACGGAAATACCATGTGCCAGTTGTGCAGGATTGGCACCCGTTGCATTTTGTGAACCGAAGATTTCTATCATGCCAACAACCGTACCAAACAAGCCCATCAAGGGTGCCAGTGAAGCGATCGTGCCCAGGGTAGTCAAAAAGCGCTCCAGCTCATGCGCGACGGCGCTGCCAGCTTCTTCTATCGACTCTTTCATGACTTCACGTGGCGCATTCACATTGCGCAAACCCGCTGCCAGTACTTTACCCAGCGGTGAATTACCTGCCAGTTGCTCTATGACTTCTGGCTTGACCTTGCCAGCCTGATAGACGCGTATGACTTCGTCAACAAGAGTGGGTGGCAAGATACGGCTACGGCGTAAAGAAAGACTGCGTTCTATGATTAAAGTCAGCGCAATAACTGAGGCAATCAGCAACAAATAAATTGGCCAGCCTGCGGCTTGAATGATGGCGAACAAAATAACTCCTTGAAGGTTCCTAAATCCAAGCCCGCAATGTAGCGCGTTGTCTGCCTGTGAGCAAGAGCACAACGCAAAAAACTCGGTACAAAATGTTTCAAGACAGGATTTTTCACCCAAGTACAAAGTTGGCGTTATTTATCGTTGTGGGGATAAGCCCCTGTTTTGCACAAAATCTGTGTGCAATCTTGTGGATAAGTCTGTTGAATATAGCTAAGCCCATGATTTATTTAAGATTTCCATCCATGCTAAAGATTTAAGCACAGCGATTTTGTGGATAAAACAGCATTTTTCCTGATTTTCCCTCGTCATTTCTACACATAATTTGTGGACAAGTATGTGCAAAAGTCTTGTACTTAATGACAAGTGACTGATTTAAAAGCATATTATTCGACTGCCAATATTTTAGGCAAAGCGGCAATCCCGGCTATTTTTGCACAAATTTTCATCAAAATTAATTAATGAGAATCTAGTCCGTTGTTTTGCACAAAATATGTGGACAAGATTGTGTATTACCGTAAATAAGCACCGCAAGCCATTGATTTTTAATGTGTAAGTAAGACTGCCAGAAAAACAGGCAAATGCGTTTTTTTAGGAACAAATCTTCTTTTTTCATACGCAAATTAGCTTTAATACAATTAAGGTAAGCTCAAAATCGCTCAAATCGGGGCTTTTGCACAAAATATGTGGATAACTATGTGAAAAAGTATTGGGGTTTTAACTAAACCACTGATTTTATTCACTATTTTATCGACGCCTAAAAAAGTAGCAAAATCAGCTTATTCACAATTGCTCATAAAATTTTGTGTTTTTGATCTTTTTCCCAGCGAATAAGCACCTATTCCGCACAAAATATGTGGACAAACTTGTGCAAAAGCGCAAGAAAATAAGGTAAGTGCTTGATTTTAATGAAAATTACTTCCGTGCCACTATTTTAGGCAAACAAGCACACAGCACTCGGCAGCAAAGTTTTCAACAGCTTAATCACAATTTCTGTGGATAAGTTTGTGCACAAGCTGCCTGAGGTAATGCAATGTCCTTGATTTGAAAGGGAATTTTCATTTTGCCTCATTCTTTTGCAGATTGATTTTTATTAAAAATCAAAGACTTAGATAGTAAACTTTCATTTCTTTTGACATCTCAGAGGCAAAATGACATGCTAATGACCATTTCACGCTACTGTGGACAGAATTTCCGCCGCCAAGCTTTATGAATCCTGAATCGCCTTACGCCAAGCCAGCAAACACGCAGCCTGTCATGACAGTTACGGCGCTGAATCAGGCCGTTGCTCAGCTATTGGAACGTAACCTACCATTGACCTGGGTTTCTGGCGAGATTTCCAACTTTACCCGCGCCGCGTCTGGTCATTGGTATTTCACCTTGAAAGATAGCGGTGCCCAGGTCAGGTCTGTCATGTTCCGTGGCCGTGCCCAATATGCCGACTTCCAGCCTAAAGAAGGTGACAAGGTGGAAGTACGCGCCCTGGTGACACTATATGCGCCACGTGGCGATTATCAGTTAAGCGTAGAAGCCATACGCCGTGCCGGTATTGGTAACTTATATGAAGCATTCTTGCGGTTGAAGGCACAATTGACGCAGGAAGGCTTGTTTGATACCGAGCGCAAGCGCCCCCTGCCCAGCTTTGTCAAAACCATAGGTATAGTCACCAGCCCCCAGGCGGCGGCCCTGCGGGATATTTTGATCGCCCTGCACCGTCGCGCGCCACATGTGAATGTCATCCTCTACCCTACCCCTGTCCAAGGTGAAGGGGCGGGCATGAAAATCGCGCAGGCGATCGCCTCTGCGGCTGCCCGTGAAGAATGCGATGTATTGCTGGTTTGCCGCGGTGGTGGCAGCATGGAAGATTTATGGGCCTTCAATGAAGAAGTCGTGGCCCGCACCATCGTCAACTGCCCCATGCCGGTGATCGCTGGCATAGGCCATGAAACTGACTTCACCATTGCTGATTTTGCAGCTGACTTGCGCGCTGCTACACCAACGGCAGCAGCAGAACTGGCTGCAACTCCACGCGATGCCTGGCTGCAGCTATTGCAGCACCAGGCACAGATACTTAGCCGTTGTATACACAGGCAAATGGACGACCATGCTCAGTCCCTGGATTGGCAAAGCCGCCGCCTGCTCAGCCCCAAGGCAGCAATAGCGGCACGACGCCTGCAACTGGCAAATCTGGCGCGCAACCTCAACTACAGCGCCAGCATCCCCTTGCGCCAGGCAAGGCATGAGTTGACACAGTTAACACAAAGCTGGCAGGCACATAAACCTGATCTGACCAAGCCCAGACTATTACTGACTGACATGCAAAGACGCCTGCACCAAGCGACAAAACACCGACAGGAAAGGCATCAGCAACACTTATCTGCCTTGCGCAGTCAATTAGAGCTACTCAACCCCCAACGTACGCTGGAACGTGGCTATGCTATCCTCAGCGACCACAAGGGCCGGGCCTTGCGCAATACCGCAGAACTCAAGCCACAATCACTACTGCAAGTCAGGCTGGCATCCGGCACGGCTGAAATTGGCATCAGCAGCGTGCAAACCAAACTCGACTAATCCGTCACAGCGCAGAAACCACACCTCCTTGCCGACATCATTTTGCGCATATACATAGAATTTGTATAAGGCCGCGTGCACGCTTTTGTACAAAAGCTTACAATGCTGGTCTGGCTTTTCCGGATTGCCGGAATTGATAAACTCACGATAAAAGGACGCGATATGGAACATACCTTACCGGCACTGCCCTATGCACTGGACGCTTTGGCCCCGCATATCTCTCAAGAGACGCTGGAATACCACTATGGCAAGCATCACCAGACCTATGTGACCAATCTGAACAACCTGATCAAGGGTACAGAATTTGAAAACTCCACATTGGAAGATATCGTCAAGAAATCTTCTGGCGGCATTTTCAATAATTCAGCACAGATCTGGAATCATACTTTCTACTGGAATGGCCTGAAACCTAACGGCGGCGGCGCACCTGACGGCAAACTGGCGGATGCCATCAATGCCAAATGGGGTTCTTTTGATGCATTCAAAGAAGCCTTCACCAAGTCTTGCGTAGGTAACTTCGGTTCTTCCTGGACATGGCTGGTCAAAAAAGCTGATGGCACTCTGGATATCGTCAACACTTCCAATGCAGCGACACCACTGACAACAGCAGACACACCACTGCTGACATGCGATCTGTGGGAACACGCTTACTACATCGACTACCGCAATGCACGTCCAAAATACCTGGAAGCATTCTGGGCGCTGGTCAACTGGGAATTTGCAACAGCAAACCTGGGCTGAGCCAGATTGTCGTGATGCCCTCGCATCATGACATATGCAAGACAGATGAAAAAAACCTGCGCCTGCATCAGCATCGCAGGTTTTTTTTCATCCATCGCCTGCGCTGTTTGTGCGAAGATCAAGGCTCAACTGAGCAGCAGCAATCCACTGTGCTCAATCGTCCTATTCTCTGAACAACATGCATACCAAAGCCTCACCTCTCTTACGCTTTCTCCCCGCTATCTTCATTTTCATCTGGGCATCTGGTTATGTGGTCGCCAAATATGGCCTGCCTTATGCCGAACCGCTGACTTTTCTATGCCTGCGTTATCTGGGCGTGATTATCTTCATGCTGGTACTGGCACTGACCAAGCGTGCGCCCTGGCCAGAGCGCCGCTTTTGGCTGCCTATCGCCATCGCTGGCATCATGATGCAGGCCATGTACCTGGGTGGTATCTGGTGTGCGGTCAAGCTGGGTATGCCGGCTGGTGTAGCCGCCCTGATCGCCAATACCCAGCCCATTTTTACGGCATTCCTTGGCCCCATCATTGGTGAACGCATCTATGGCAAACAGTGGGTAGGACTGGCATTGGGCATTTGTGGCGTGGCACTGGTGGTCGCCAATAAAATTTCTGTCATAGGCTTATCCGCAAGCAGCGTAGCGCTGGCCGTGATGGCCTTGACTGCCATGACCGTAGGTACGCTCTACCAGAAAAAAAACTGCCCCAGTTTTGATGTCATGACCGGGCAAGTCATACAATTTGTAGCGTCCTTATTGGTGACATTGCCATTTGCACTGACGCTGGAAACCCAGACCGTCATCTGGACACCCCAGTTTTTTGCCGCCATGGCCTGGTCAGTATTTGTCTTGTCTGGCGTTGGCATCTCAGTGCTGTTCATCATGATACGGCATGGCGAAGCCACCAAGGTCACCAGCTATATGTACCTGGTCCCCGCAGTCACGGCTGCCATGGCCTGGCTGATGTTTGGTGAGAAGCTGACGATGACAGCGATTCTTGGTATGGTGATTGCGTTGGCGGGAGTGGCCCTGGTGGTAAGGCCTGCTCGCTGACATGTGGCAAGAGGGAGGCTAAGCTCCCTCCAGTTTTGCAAGTTGCCGCTCAGCCGATGTCACGCCTTTGACGAAAATACACAGCCATGACCAGCATCACTATGCCTAACAAAACGCCACACCACAACTCTGGCTTAGCAAACATGTCCAGCGATGGCCGAAACATATCGCCCGGCCAGCCAGAGAAGCTTCTCATGCACGAGACATCATCTTTACTCAAGAGCTTGGCGTAAGCAAACCAGGAGCCTGGGATGCTGCTCATCAAGCCACGCCCTATCACATTGAATTCCAGCCAGCGCATATTCAAGCCCAGGCTCAGATTATTATTCAACAAAGCCAGCAAACCAACCGTCAACAGTGGCGTCCCCACGGCCCACAAGGCAGGTTTGCTGCGCGCCCAGGCAGATACCAACATCAGCCAGCCTACCGTGGGCAAGGCCCATAAAACATACAACGGTAGCAAGGCCAACACTTTCAAAGGTGTTATCAATAACACAGGGTTGCCGAATACTCCGGCAAAAACATTGGCGTGCAAACCAGCCATCTGCAATCTGACGATCTGAGGAATCAGCACAAGCAGCGCTGTCAGCAAAGAAAATATAAACGTTGCCAGCGGCAACAACAGCAAGGCAAAGACAAGTTTGGATAGCAGGGTTTGAACACCGGATACAGGCATCGATTGCCAGAATAATATACTCCTGTCTTGTCTGTCATTGAACAGAGAACTGATGCAATACGCCGTCATCAATAAAGGTAATAGCAATGAAAGTAGTGCGCTGGAAAACATAAAGCTGTCTGCCAGCCAGGACAAGACGAATTGTGTTTGCAGCATATCCATATCGGCGGGCTCGACAAATTTACCACTGAACTGATAACTGGGAGCACCACGTGCAATTGAGTAGAGCAGCGCAATGATAAGCGCCAACGCAGCATGTGTCCAAACCAACAGTGTCTTGTTTTCCCAATATTCGCGGTGTATCAGCCAAATCATTTTTTTCATTACCGTACCCCTTTCATGGTGGCGATATAAATGTCAGCGATGCCGGGGCGACGTAATTCACCCAGCCTGCTCAAAACCTCGCGTGCAACGCTGTCAAACAACATTCTGGATTGACCAAACACGGTTTGCGTTTGTACGGGTTGCAAATCCCTTGCCTGTTGCATGTGCTCGGGTGCTACGGCGACTTCGATAAAGCGCTCTCCCAAAGCATCCATAGTGTCGGCCAGCACTAGCTTGCCCTCGTTGATGAAGATCACGTCACTGAGAATATGCTCCACCTCTTCGATCTGATGGGTGGTGACGACTATAGTCTTGTTATCGTCAAAATAATCTTCAAGCAGATTTTGATAAAACTGCCTGCGGTACAAAATATCAAGACCAAGTGTGGGCTCATCAAGTACCAGCACCTTGGCGTTTATTGCCATGATCAATGCCAGGTGTAATTGTGCGACCATGCCCTTGGACATGGCTTTCACTTTCATATGGGGCATGAGCTTGGTTTGCGCTATATAGAATTCTGCCTTTTCGCGCTTGAAACCAGGGTGTACACCTTCGACAAAATCGACAGCCTGTGCGACCGTTAGCCAACGCGGCAAAATCGCCACATCGGCAATGAAGCAGACTTCATTCATCAAGGCATCGCGCCGGGTGCGCGGGTCCATACCCAACACCTGCACCTCGCCTTCAAAACTCCCCAGACCCAGCAAAGCTTTTAGTGTAGTGGTCTTGCCTGAACCATTCGGGCCTATCAGCCCAACGATGCGACCAACAGGTATATCAAAACTCACATCATGAAGTACGCACTGCTTGCCATAATGCTTGCTCAGATGGCGGACAGAAATAACGGCACTCATTGCTTGCCCCCTTTCTTCAAGCCCGGCAATTGCTGCACATCCAGCCCCAGTCTGCGTATGCGTTCCAGCATGGCTGGCCATTCTTCTTCTATGAAACGCTGGCGTTCATTTGCCAGCAATTTATCCAGCGCTGCCTCGGTCATATACATGCCCACACCTCTTCGTTTTTCGACCAGTTCTTCATCTACCAGCTCCTGATAGGCTTTTAAGACGGTAATCGGATTAAGCTGATACTCTGCTGCCACCTGCCTGACCGAGGGCAAGGCATCCCCCGGTTTTAACAAGCCATCCAGCATCATGCCCAGTACCCGCTGTTTCAATTGCCGGTAAATCGGCGTTTGATCATTCCAGTTAACACTCATGCTTGCACCTTCCTGTGAATACTCGGGACAGCGAGATTGATGCTTCTACAGTGCTATCTCACAAGTAAATTAGTGTTGTAGTTAACTATAACACCAACTCAATATGCTTTGTGTAAGTTTTTTGTGGAGCATGACAAGAAAAAATCGGCATGGCACACTTGTCAATCTTTCTTCTCCTGTATGGATAGCACTCATGCGTCGCCTGATCTCTTCTTTTTGCCTGCTCACCTTCATGTTCACCGCCACTACGGCGTTTGCCGATTGCGATGAATCAAGCAAGCAGGAATTAAAGTCCGCGAAATCTGCTGGCTGGAAGTTCGATGATGACGGCAAGCGCCAAAACCTGGCGCTCGCTGCGGCAGATTGCCTGGGTACGACGGATGCAGAATTGCGTGATGAACTGGCGTTTGAGGGGCTGTCAGCCTGGATGCGGACCGAGAAACTGACTTTACCCACACTCACGGCATTGCGCATAAAGATGCTCAATGCCGTGCAGGCACCGGCAGCAGAAGAAAGCAGTTTTCTGCGACCATTTGCGATTTTGACGCTGGCAGAACTGGTGCGGGTAGACAGGAAAAAAGCTTATCTAAGCACGCAAGAACGAGTCGATATCGTCAACGCAGCCAGTCACTATCTGAGCAATCTGCACGACTATCGTGGCTTTGATGAGAAAGAAGGCTGGCGCCATGGCATAGCCCATAGCGCCGACCTGATGTTGCAACTGGCAATGAACCCGGCCATAGAAAAAGCCCAGCATGAAACCATGCTGGCGGCCATCGCCAGTCAGGTCGCACCTGCCAGCCATTTTTACCAGTACGGAGAAGGCGTCAGGCTGATGACTGCCGTGTACTACCTGGCAAAAACACCCAGTTTCAATAAACGCGACTGGGATCTATGGTTCAATAAACTCGTGGAAAAAAGCATACAGCCTGGCCCTTATAATCAGGCCAGACTGGCACAGCGGCATAATCTCAGCGCCTTCTTGCTGCCCCTGTATTTTTCAGTACGGGAAAGCAGCGATCCTGCACTGAAAGAAAATTTACTGCCTGCATTGAGAGATGCTCTGCACAAGGTCAATTAAGAGCTCAATTACTGCAGAGCCCATAATGCCGCACTACGTGCATGAATCGCCGTGGTATCAAATAGCGGCACACCGGCATCATCCTGGCCAACGAGCAAACTAATTTCGGTACAGCCCAGGATGATGGCTTCTGCACCCCACTCTTTCAAGCCTGCCATGATGCGACGATAGTGCTGGCGTGATGCGGCATTGATCTTGCCCAGGCAAAGTTCTTCATAGATCACCTGATGGATAATGTCGCGGTCTGCCAGCTCAGGCACCAGCACTTGCAAGCCATGCTTGCTGTGCAAACGCTCGCGGTAAAAATCCTGTTCCATTGTGAAGCGCGTACCCAGCAAACCCACTTTGCCATGACCAGCATCCTTGATGGCCAGTGCAGTAGGATCAGCAATATGAAACAAGGGTATCACTACGGCTGCTTCGATGACCTGCGCCAGCTTGTGCATGGTGTTGGTACACAGCACCAGGAAATCTGCCCCGGCCAATTCCAGCGAACGCGCTGCTTGAGCCAGAATGAGGCCTGCGGCATCCCAGTCACCCGCGTGTTGCAGTCTTTCTATCTCATGAAAATCGACGCTGTACAGTATGATTTTTGCAGAATGCAGGCCGCCCAGTTTTTCCTTGATGGTTTCATTGATTTGTTTGTAATAAGGGATAGTGGATTCCCAGCTCATGCCACCGATCAGGCCTATGGTTTTCATTGCAACTCCATGTCAAATTTAAAGACCGATGCTCTGGCCTATGTGGTGAATGCCTCTATAATAGGCAGTCAGTATTTACCTGACTATCAAGAAATTTCAACAAAGAGTTTTTGTCATGAGCATGGATATCATTGATATCAACTGTGCAAGACTGGAATTATTACCAGCCCTGCCCTATTCCATCATCAGCGCATCGCCTCATACCAGCCTGGGATTGGCATTTGCGCGTCAGACAGGTGTGCATGCCATAGGCAGTGATGTCCGTCATGACTTTGATGCATGGCCAGGCGACTTAGCCATCAGCACTGCTGGCTTGTCGATGTTTTCAGAATCTACACATGGTGGAGAATATCTGCTCATGCACATCATCAATCCTGATCTGCTTGCAGGCATGCGCGCATCATCGCCAAGGCAGATATTCCATGGCGACAAACAAGCCGTCATGCTGGCCTGGCAACTGCGCAGCCTCCTTTTACAAAAAGATAAAGATGCTTTGCTTGCGCAAGAAAAAGCTTGTCTGTTTTTGCAACGAGGATTGGCACTCGCCAATAAAAAGTCAAGCAAGACAACGACATGCAGCCAATATGCGCAAGATAAAGTTTTGCATGGCCGCATACTGGATTACATCGAGGACCAACTCGATATACAAATGAATCTGGAAGCGCTGGCAACAATGGCAAACATGTCACTCCTGCGCTTTTTGCGTAGTTTTACCCATGCCACAGGCACTACGCCGCATGCCTATATCTCAGAACGCCGACTGCAAAGAGCCCGCTTACTGCTTAAAAATAGCAATTTATCTATCGCCGAGATTGCCGCAGATTGTGGTTTTGCTCAGCAATCCCATTTGGGCAGCACCTTCAAATCCCGGCTGGGGCTCAGTCCTCAGCAATACCGCAAGCTATCTTCTTGAAGATGATTTCGGCAAAAAACTAAAGCGATCTTCGCTTTAAAAAAGCAAAAGCAAATTTTCTACCGAATTTCACAGAAATTACTTTCCCATGGAACTGTATGGGCTGGCATTTGTCTATGGAAAATGCGTTAATTCCGCCAATAACTTGCTAACATCGCTATTTTCGCATCACCTCTTCATCCATCCACAACCTGCTAATTATATTAAAACCAAGGTTTTCACTATGTCTCCGAAAATTCTCACCGTCAGTATTGCACTCGCTTTTAGCGGAGCAGCCAGCTTGCTCTTTCCTCAAGAAACCGCACAGGCCGCACCAGCTGTTGCCAGTGTCGCAAAAATCAAGCCAGCCGACCTGACACTGGAACAGGTATATCGCGCCAAAGCTTATGCAGGACAGGCCGCACGCCAAATACAGTTCAGCAAGGATGGCCGCTACCTGGCCTACACCTGGAACCCTTACGGCGAAAATGGTTTTGATTTATACGTGCATGACACCCAGACCGGTGAAACCAAACGCATCACTTCGCCAGCCTTGATGAAAACCTACGATGCGCCAGAAGACTGGGAACGCTTCGATAAAAAAGCGGCACAAAAAGAAAAAGAAGAAGCCGAGCGCCAGGCCAAAGCCGAAGCTCAGGCTGCCTACCTGCGTGGCGAAAAAGTCAATTTGATGAAGTGGGAAGAAACCGCGCTGGAAGAAGTAAAGCGGGAAGTGGCCGAGAAAAAAGCCAAGGATGCCGCTAAAAAGGCTGAAACCGATGCTGAAGCCGCCAAAGAAAAAGCTGCTGCTGCCGCGAAAACTGGCGCAGCCAGCATAGCCAAGGCAGACAGCGACAAGAAAGAGGAAAAGAAAGAAGCCAAAGACGACAAGGCCAAGGAAATCTGGGAACTGCGTGACGAGCTGAAAAAGAAACTGGAAAAAGAAAAACTCAAACCCGGCGATCTCTACCCAGGCATAGATGCCCTGGTCTGGGCGAATAAAAAGAATGAATTGATCTTCCAGTATCGTGGTGATCTGTTCCGCCTGAATGCCGCAGATGGCAAAATAGAACGCCTGACGCAAACAGATAAGATAGAGCGCATCGTCGCTTACCAGGCTGATGACAATGGCTATATCTACATGGATGAAAAACGCCTGTTCAATGCCAGCTTTGACAAGAGCACGATACGTCAGTTAAACCGCGAACTGATACACCCTGACGATGCCGATAAAAAATACCGCATTGCCCATACTGTACTCAGTGAAGACAAGCAATGGATGGCGATTTCTGCCGAAGCACCCGATGCCAAACCAGAAAACGGCAAACCTGCGCCACCGTCTGAGCGCCAGGTAGAAATCATGAACTACAGCGAACGCTTCGCTACGGCAAAAAAAGTCTCGCGTGAAGTATCAGATGACAAACGCAAGGTGCCAGCCACGGCCCTGTATATACGCCGCGTTGGCGATGCCTCGGCACGTCAGCCACAACCAGTCTTCACCAATGAGGGTGGCGATGTCTGGTTTGAAATGAGCCCGGTTGCCTGGGCCAAGGATGGTAGCCGTTATACCTTCTCCACCTGGGAACGTGAAAAAGACTTATTGCGCATCTATGTAGGCAAGGCCGAAGAAGGCGCCAAGCCGCAAATGGTCTTGGAAAGACGCGGCAATGTCGGCCATGAAGTCGTGAATGTATTGGCACCACAATTTACACCTGATAGCAAGCAATTGATCGCCGTGCTGGATGAGCAGGGTTATCGTCAGCCCTATGTGATAGATGTCAGTAATGGCAATGCCAAAGCCATATTGAAAGGTGATTTTGAAGCCCACAGCATCATAGGTTTCAGCGAAGATAGCAAATCCATGTTTGTACTCGCCAACAAGGATGATTTCGCCGCCATGAATGCCTACAAGGTTGACCTGGCAACAGGCGGCATGAAAGCCATAGGTCAGGCTGGTGACTTCCATCGCAGCAGTGCAGTCACAGAAACCGGTGACAAGCTGGCCAGCATGGCTGGTCAATGGGCCAGTCGTCCTGAACTGAAACTGGTGGATATCAGCAAAGCCAAATCCACTACGCTGACACAAAGCCATGATCCACAATGGAATGCCATAGACCTGCAACGCCCTGAGCGCTTCAGCTACACCAACCGCCATGGCGACAAGATTGAGGCTTATGTGTTCAAGCCAGCCGGTCTGAGTTCATCTGACCACCGCCCTGCGATTGTGTATACCTATGGTGGCCCACTGAATGACAGGCACATCGTGGAGACTGACAGCTTCCAGCAAACTGCCTATATGTTTGGTATGTATATGGCAGCCAAGCATGGTTATGTCACTGTGGCAGTAGACCCTCGCGGTCATTCCAATTATGGCCGCAAGTTCAGTGACGCCAACTGGGAACAAGTAGGCAAACCACAAGCAGAGGACCTGGAAGACTTGACCAAGTACATGCAAAAGAACCTGGGCGTCGATGGCAAGCGCATAGGCCTGACAGGCTGGAGTTTTGGTGGCTTTCAGACCCAGTACACCATGTACACTAGCCCCGATACTTTCGCCGCTGGTATCGCCGGTGCCGGCCCGACAGAATGGGAAAACTATAATAGCTGGTATAGCGGCCGTACCATAGGCAAGACCGAGCGTAGCAAGCCTAACTTACGTAAATATTCACTCTTGCCTTTGACAGCAGGTTTGAAAAAACCGCTGCTGCTGGTACATGGCATGCAAGATCCGAATGTGCTGTATCAGGACACGGTGAATGTGTATCGTGCCTTGCTAGAAAATGGCAAGGAATCCCTGGTTGATCTCTTCCTTGATCCTGATGGTGAACATGGCCTGGGCGGCACGGTAAAACCCAAGTCCTTGCACAAGAAATATGAAGCCTTCTTCCTGCAACATTTGGGCAAGGCGAGATAATTTTATTGCCTGATGTATCAATGAACGGCTGAGGGAAATCCCCTCAGCCATTTTTTATTGGACTTCAATTCTATGAAGCACATTCGGCCTAATGAAGCAAATCTGGCCTTGAGGTAAAAGCACGGTCATCGGCAATTTGTTCTTAAAATTACCGTAGACTATTTTGGCTGGCATCTTGATAATGGCGTCACCGCTGCATAGTAAGTAAATAAGCAAGCATCACCTTCAGGAGTCGATATGAAAAATAGTGCCAGCCAGTATCTGTATTCTGTGTTCAGGCAAGTAGCCCAGGAATTTCGCCAGATAGGGCAAAAAGTGGGCACACGACTGCTGCGCACGCCTTTACCCAAGGTATTGATGGTGTGTATCGCGCTTGCCCTTTTGATTACCATCATCCCACTGATCATCACCCTGTTTGTCGTGTTTGTACTGATCAAGCTATTTCTCGCCGTGTTCACCATGGGTAGCGCGCAGGGCAAACCCAAAGCTCGCGGCGAGACCATTAACGCCGTTTACATAGAGCGACATACTGACAGGCCATAAACACGCTTACGTCATCCATCCTGAAAACCATCTTTGCCAAACACCCAAAAATAAGTGGCCGCTACAAATTCATGACATTTTCTCGACAGTTTTTAGTCATATGTATCTGTGCAAAGCCTAAGATGACAAGACGATAAAACAGATGGCGAGACGACAAATTGAAAACTAAGCACTTATTTCTGACCGGCAGCATCTGCTTGTTTACCGGTCTGCTCTCTGCTTGTGGAGGCGGCAGTGGCAGTAATAATAGCAATGTCGACCTTGCTAGCAGTACTCAGCAAACGCAAGTAGTTGCTGGCCCCAGTTTGCGCGGCACGGCAGCCACTGGCCTGGCCATTGCCGATGCCAACCTCAGCGTCAAATGCCGCGGTGCCAGCGGTAGCACTAAAACAGCGGCTGATGGCACATTCAGCATCAGCATGGCAGCAGGCAGTACCCTGCCCTGCGTGCTGGAAACCAGTAATCCAGCCAATGCCAGAAAACTACATGCAATAGCCATCAATGCAGGTGTCATCAACCTGACACCCCTAACCGAAATGTTGTCCACCAGACTGATGCTGGCGGATATGAAGACTGTTTTTGCCAATCCAGACTTTGATGCTATCAACAAAACCGTCACGTCCGCTACTATAAAAACAGCACAAATAGATGTCAGCGCCGTCCTAAGCGGCTTGCTGGATACCAGCAGCCTCAGCGACTTTTATAGTACGCCGTTAAAAGCAGCTCCTAGCAGCGCACCCGGCACCGGCGACACCCAGGACAAAATCCTCGATACCCTGAATTTGACACTAGCAAGCAACTTGTATGAGCCCCTGCTAAATATGCTGTCAAAAACTACCCCTGCCATGATGGTATTTGGCCGCCAAGGCTGCATAGTCAGAGGAGCAGATGGCCAGACCTTGTCTTGCAGCGGCCCAGGGCTATGGGAAACTGCTGGCAGGATAGATATTTTCCCGGCAGCGATGATACTGGAGCCTGGTAGCAAGCAAATGCTGAGCGCAAAAATCGATTACTTGCAAAACGTCAACTATCTGCGTCAACCGGTTGCATGGCAAGTCGTGGAAGCAGATGGTGGCAGCATCAGCAGCAATGGCGAATACGTCGCGCCTTTAAAGCCAGGCATCTATCACGTGCGGGCACAAAGAGAAGACTTCCCCACCCTGAGCGCGACAGCAATGGTGATAGTCAATAATACATCGCCTGGCTTTATACCGACCTTGAGTGTTGAGCACCACATCGTCAATGTCATGCCCGGCGGCAGCATTGCGCTTAAGGCGGATATGAATTACCCACCCAACATCATGTACATACGCCAGCCTGTCAGCTGGAGCATTGTTGAAGCCGATGCTGGTGAAATCAGCTTGCTGGGTAACTATATTGCGCCAGCAAAAAGTGGCACCTACCATGTCAAAGTACAAAGAGATGATTTTCCGTCTATATACGTAGTGGTCGATATTTTGGTAAATTACCCCCCTGATTAAAACTTGCAAGATTTCCCTGAGCGCGTATGCTATCGACAGGCTTTGGATGATTGCAAAATAAAGTTAAATTATAAGTTGCTTTTGAGAATTCTTTGACTATCATTAAGGCAGTCGATCATTCCCTAAGGCAACTTTTAATATTCTGCACTAGCCGCAACATGCAGCATAGGCCAATACATTGGGGGAATCGCCAGATGATTACCGGGAGAAAGTCATGGACAGGTTGGAAATTTTTAAAAGCATAGCCACAGAGATCAATCGTGGGGACATCGTTTTCCCTACCAATGTGGAAGCTTCGCTAAAACTACAGCGTATCCTCGACGATCCTGATTGTCATATCGACACGGCTGCCAAGCTCATCATGGCTGACCCACTGCTGTCTGCACGCACAGTCGCCATCGCTAATTCTGCAGCTTATCGCCGCTCGACCAGTGAAATCACGCATGTCAGATTGGCAGTCAACCGACTGGGTTTTCGCAGTCTGAAAGCCATGCTGGCTGCCGTCATCGTGCGCCAGCTCAATAGCCAGGTCAAAGACCCGGTCCTGAAAGCCAAGGCGGACAAATTATGGGAGCATTCTGCCCATGTGTCTTCGCTGGCCCAGGTCATCGCCAAGCAAGTCACCAGGGTTGATCCTGAAACGGCCATGTTTGCTGGCATAGTCCATGAAATTGGTGGTTTTTATCTGATCTCGCGGGCAGAAGAATTCCCTGGCTTGCTCGATGGTGAACCAGAAATATGGATAGAATATGGTGAACGCATGATAGGTCGCGGCATCATGCGCCAGTTGAATATACCTGAAAGTGTCATGAACGCGGTGGAAGCCATGTGGCATGGCGTTTGTGCCTTCCCACCAGAATCCCTGGGCGACACCCTGATCCTGGCAAATGATATCGCGCCCGTGCTGTCACCGCTGCACGATCCTGACAGGGATTACAATAAACGCTTTGCCCGCCGCCTGAATTTTGATACTGACGACAGCAGCTTCCAGATCATCATGGATGAGCAGGAAGAGCAAATTGATACGCTCGCCACGGCTTTAATGATGTAGTGCAAATAAGGCTTACATAAAACTATCCCAGCCACCTTATGAATGTTGGCTGGGATAGAAAAAATTATTCGAGATCTTTCATCCAGACATTCATATCGTAATCCGCCAGCCCTTTTTGTTCATTCCAAAAGTCAGGGCAGCAAACACCAAAGTAAATGCAGCTGCATAGACAAAGGATGAAAAATCCTCGCCAAATCGGCCGACCAGTGCAGGTGCAAATATTTGCTGGTAAATCAGATTATCCCAACCCGTCCAGGCCAATACACAGGTTGCCACCCACGCCCCCGCATAAGCCGCGATTGCATTCCCGCCAAAACTTTTTCCCAGCGCAGGCCAGCCCTGTTTGTCTATCAGCATATGCATGGCCAGCAAGAGCAATATCGCCCAGGCGCTGGTCCAGCACACAAAGGATGGTGTCCACAACTGCTTATTAAAGGGCAGATAAGCTGACCATATCAGCGCCAGTAAAATCAAGCCAGCAGCACCGGCGAGCATTTGCTTCAACTGCCCATCACGCATGGCCCTGCCCGCCCACACCCCAAACATGACACTGGCCATAGCCATGAATGTCGACAGTAAGCCTTCTGGCTCTTGTGCCAGGCCAGTCTGCACATCATAGTTATAGGCCAGCTTACCCAATACTGCAGTATCTATCTTGTCGACCAGGTTCAGGTGCAGCTCGTACGAGCCACCAAAAAATAACAATGCCCAATAGAGCAGCATGGCCGCCAGACAAATCATGATCTGATTGAAAAGCTGGCGCACATGGATAATCAGGCAGGCGACCACGGCATAACAAATCCCTATGCGCTGCAACACCCCCAGCAAGCGGAAGTGTCGCCCATCTATCAAGGCCCAAGCAATAAGGTGCAAAACCACACCCAGCAAAAACATGCGCAGGCTGCGCCAGAGTATGCTCTTGCGCACGGCAGCGATATCCAGGCCCTTGCTCAATTGCGCATCCAGTGACATAGCCAAAGAAGCGCCGAGTATGAACAGGAAAAATGGAAAAATAAAATCGGCAGGCGAGCAGCCATGCCATGTCGCATGTTCCAGCCACGGGAAGACATGCGACCAGTCACCAGCATTATTCACAAACAGCATGGCGGCAACCGTCAAGCCGCGCATGGCATCCAATGCTGCGTAACGTTTTACTGTAGACATACCCAAGTTCTCCCTAGCGCACTGAGACCAGTGCAGAAATACCAATTTATGCATGTCGTGTCACCCGGCATCAAGAAAAACCAGGAAGCGGGCTACACGCAGGATAATACCAGTGATAAAATCTGACAAAGTGGTATTGAATCTGGACTTATAGATTAAAGTCATGCATAAAAAACTTATTTCATAGAGAAAATACCGAAAATTCTTATGCATGTCGCCTATTATTACAGACCAATTCCAAGTCAGCCATATCTTACTGGCACTTAAGTGGCATTGCAAAT
Source organism: Undibacterium sp. JH2W (assembly GCF_049340425.1). Classification (NCBI taxonomy): domain Bacteria; kingdom Pseudomonadati; phylum Pseudomonadota; class Betaproteobacteria; order Burkholderiales; family Oxalobacteraceae; genus Undibacterium; species Undibacterium sp. JH2W. Next base: position 322,537 of record NZ_JBMPOT010000007.1, read on the forward strand.
ATAAAACCAGTTGACCAGCAATTTTGTGGCTAGTATGTTTCTCATGCTGGCAGCTAAAAACAAAAACAGGCAAGACATACGCGGTTTTTAAGAACCATCAAATAGAGACAAATTCATGAGCATAGAAAAAACCAAGACTCCACGACCCATGCGCTGGGTGCCCAGCCTGTACCTGGCATCTGGCCTGCCGTTTTATGCAGTCGCCCTGATCGCTGGCCTGATGTATAAAAGCATGGGAGTACAAAACGATCAGATTGCTCACTGGACTGGCCTGCTAGGCCTGGCCTGGGTCTTCAAGTCTTTGTGGAGTCCTTTCCTGGAAGCCGCAGGCAGCAAGAAAATGCTGGTCATCCTGTTCCAGCTGATAGGCGGCGCAGCCCTGGGGCTGGTAGCACTATCATTGCAATTGCCCGCTTATTTTGCCATCAGTATTGCCTTGTTCGCTGTGGTGGCACTTTCTTCCGCCACCCATGACATCGCCGCCGACGGCTTGTATATGGCCAGCCTGAGTAACAAACAGCAGGCCAAATATGCTGGCTGGCAAGGCGCATTCTTTAACGGGGCAAAATTCATTTCCCTGGGTGGCCTGGTCTATCTGGCAGGCTATCTCGAAAAAACCCTGCCAGCAGCACAAGCCTGGACCATTATTTTCGCCATCATGGGCGTACTCTTGTTCACACTTGGCCTGTATAACAGCTGGGCCTTGCCAGGTGAAAAAAATGCGGCACCAAAAGCGTCCATGCACAGTATTTTTGTGACACTGCAAGATGTGATCACTGAGTTTTTCAAAAAACCTGGCATCTGGCTGGCCATTATTTTCATTATCCTGTTTCGCGCTGCCGAAGGTCAGATACAAACCATAGGTCCCTTGTTCTTGCGTGAAGCCAAAAACCTGGGTGGCCTGGGCTTGACGACTGACCAGGTTGGCACGGCCTATGGCATTGCTGGCACGATCGCGTTTTTGGGTGGCAGTATCCTTGGTGGTTATTTCGCCTCCTGGCTGGGTTTGAAACGTGCCCTGCCATGGTTGATACTGGCGATGAATACACCCAATCTGGCCTTCTTCTTCCTCAGTAGCAGCATGCCAGAAAGTATGACTGTCATCACAGCAGCACTGGCATTCGAGATGTTTGGCTATGGCTTTGGTTTCGTCGGCCTGATCCTGTTCATCATGCAAGTGGTTGCCCCTGGCAAATACCAGACCGCCCACTATGCGCTGGGCACAGGCGTCATGCAACTGGGCTTTGTGTTTTTCAAGACCATCAGTGGTGACATACAAATCGCCCTGGGTTACAAGAATTTTTTCCTCTGGGTCTTGCTCAGTGCCATCCCCGTGCTGCTCATGACGCGATTCGTGTCTTTTGGTGACGGTGCCTCACACGGCAAAGAAGCCGATACGCAAAATGCGCCAGATAACATGGCAAAAACTGCAGACGCATAAGCCTTGCCGCCAGGGTGAGTACAAAACACACGCCCTGGCATACTTTCAGTCTCTGTTTAAGCCTCAGTCTAAGACTCAGGAAACAACAGCAGCCAGTATCTTGGCAAGAGAACCATATTTCAGCTTGACTCTCTGGTCAAAAAGGATAGTAATTATATCCATGCGCAAAGGCGCATAACTATCCAACCAGGGAGACCTATCTTGTATTCGAACAAAACCAGACATTGGCGTCAACTGACTGCCCTCAGCCTCTTGCTCATCAGCAGCACGCTACTGGCTCAAAGCACGGGCATTACCCGCACTATCGTCACCAAGGCAGACTCATCCATTCCTGGCAAGGAAGACGTAATTGCCAGCGTAGAAATTGCCGCCGGTGCCGTAGTCGGCTGGCACACCCATCCTGGCGACGAAATCAGCTATATCTCGGAAGGTGAGGCAGAGCTGCTAGTCGCCCACCAGCCACCACGCAAGATCAAGGCTGGTGAGGGCTTTGTCATACCTGCCGGTGTCGTCCATAGCGCAAAAAACCACGGAAGCGTGCCTATCAAACTGGTCGGTGTATATGTCATAGACAAGGACAAACCACTGGCGACACCCGCGCCTGCACCGTATTAAAATCTTGGCTCCCTGCCCTGGCATTTTGCAGGGCAGTGTTGACTTACCACGCTCAAACGTCAGCCATCCCTTGAAAACCGTCACTGGTCGCATGCCTGCCTTATCCAGCTTGTCGAAAATTGTGCTTACCGCTATCTTGAGCACATGAAAACCCTCACTACATCCACCCCGCGCTGGCCTGCACTGCCAGGAACACGGCAAATTGTCGTGGTGCTTATGATCAGTGTATTGATCGCCTGGGTGACCACGCCCATCTTCCAGTCACCATTCTGGCTGGTGCTCAGGCGTACGACTTTCATTGCCATGGTCATGCTGCTGGCATTCACAGTCTCTGGCACCTGGCGTTTGCAGTGGTTGCCGCGCTGGATACCGCGCTGGCTGGTGCGAGTGACCACCGTCTGCCTGCTGGCACCATTTGCCAGCCTGGCTGCCTATGTGGCGATAGCGGGCAGTTTCATGAACTTCATCCAGGCGAATAATCTCTTATCGGGTTTTGCCACCAGCACGATTTTTGCGCTGTTTTTTGGCCCCCTCGTCGCCGTCGCCGCCATTAAGCGAGAAGACAAGCAACGTGAACGTGCTGACCGGCTGCAACTGGAACTGGAGAAGAACGCGCTGGAACGCGAAGTACTGGATGCCCGCCTGCGCCTGTTGCAGGCGCAGATAGAACCGCATTTCCTGTTCAATACGCTAGCGAATGTGCAGGCCTTGGTCGAAGCGGGCTCAGACAATGCAGCGCCCGTCCTGCGTCACCTGATCGCCTATCTGCGCGCCGCCATGCCACGTCTGAATGATGCTGATGCGACACTGGAAAATGAAATGCAGTTAGTCAACGCTTATTTGGAAATCATGCACATGCGCATGCCTGACCGCTTGCGCTTTGAACTGAGGCTGGCACCTGAACTCAAGAGCCTGCGCTTTCCCGCCATGGCCTTGTTGACCCTGGTGGAAAACGCCGTGCGCCACGGCATAGACCCTGGTACGGAAAGCGGCACAATAGAAGTCGGCGGCAAAAAAGATATCAACAACATGGTGACGCTATGGGTAGCTGACACTGGTATAGGCATGGCAGAAACTGCCGTACCAGGTACTGGCCTGGCCAATGTGAAAGCGAGACTGCAAGCCTGCTTTGGCAAAGATGCGTGTGTCGATTTGCATGAACAGACACCACATGGCTTGCGTGTAGAATTGATTTTCCATCCAGAGGCCAAGGTATGAAGCAAGTGACTGCATTGATCGCCGATGACGAACCTTTGTTGAGGGAACATCTGCGCACCAACCTGGCACGCCTGTGGCCAGAGTTGCATATCGTCGATGAAGCCCGCAATGGCCACGAAGCGGTGGAGATGTTTGACATCCACCAGCCAAATATTGTTTTCCTGGATGTGCACATGCCAGGCTTGAATGGCATAGAAGCAGCAAGGTCTATCGCCCGCAGAGCGCATATTGTCTTCTTTACCGCGTATGAACAATATGCCGTGCAGGCGTTTGAGCAAGGCGCTGTTGATTACCTCGTCAAGCCCATCATAGAAGCACGCCTGGCTGATACCGTCACGCGCCTGCAACAGCGATTGATGCAAGCGAATGACATAGGTGCCAGCTATGACGCTCTACTTGATCGCATGGCCAGCGACATGCGCCAGCGCAGCCCAAAAGCAAACTACCTGCAATGGATAAAAGCATCAGTAGGCAATAGCATGCGCCTGATCCCGGTTGAGCAAGTGGCCTTCCTGCGCTCTGACGATAAATACACCCTGGTCGCCTGGGATGGTGGGGACGCACTGATACGCAAGAGCATACGCGAACTCAGCGATGAACTCGACCCCGACCGCTTTGCACAAACCCATCGCTCTGTCATCGTCAATCTGCACTATGTCAGCGAAGTCACACGTGGCATGAATGAAACTGCCGAACTGCATATACGCGGTCGCCCCGATGTATTGCCCGTCAGCCGCAGCTACCTGCATCTTTTCAGGCAGATGTAGCACCAAACTGATTTCCGTAGCAATAAACCGTAAAAGCAAAGCGGACTTTGCAGGCACGCTTTGCACGCACATTCACGTCTGCATGGCAGAGCCTCGCACGACAACTTACTTCAGCAAAAGGAGTTTTCAAATGACGCAAGACCCTGCTTATGAAACGAATATATATTCTGCACAGGCCGCACCTCTGGTAAAAAAATATGAAATAGAAAAACTCTCCCGTGCCAGCCTGAAATATGCCGCAGGACTGTGGTTCTCAGTCGCCATCATAGGCCAGCTATTATTCGTCTATTACATTCTCGGTTTCTATGTCCTCTCTGCAATGAAAGCTAATCTCGCCGCATGGAGCGACGTACTGCCCCACGGCTATATCAAGGGCGACAGCGCTGGCAATTTCGCCATCATCACACATATCTTTCTGGCAGCCAGTATTACCCTGGCGGGCATACTCCAGATGATCCCGCAAATCCGCGCACGGGCACCAAGATTCCATCGCTGGAACGGGCGCATCTATCTATCCAGCCTCGTCATTGCTGCCACGACCGGTTTATACATGGTCTGGTTACGCAATGGTGTGGGTGATTTTACCCAGCATCTGGGGGTGAGTTTGAATGCAGTATTAATCCTGGTCTGCTCAGCCATGGCCTTGCGTTATGCCCTCGCACGCCAGTTCGCCCAACACCGCCGCTGGGCACTACGCCTGTTCCTGCTGGCGAATGGCGTCTGGTTCTTCCGCATAGGCTTGATGTTCTGGATAGCCATCAATCATGGACCGGCTGGTTTTAATCCCAAAACTTTTGAAGGGCCATTCCTGAGCTTCATCTCCTTTGCCAATTCACTAATACCGCTAATCGTCTGCGAGCTTTATTTGCGTGCACAAGACAGTAAAAACAAGGCTATTCACTTCAGCATGGCTGGCGCATTGCTGGTGCTCAGTACGGTCAGCGGCATGGGTATCTTTGTGGCGTTTATGGGCATGTGGTTGCCGCATCTTTAACCATCGATTATTCAAAAAATGCTAATGAATGACTGATGATAATTGTCATGTTGTTTGATCTTTAGAATGAAAAGAGTGCATGACACGCATGCACTCTCAACAAATGGCCTGAGCTTATGCCTTCACGTCAAAGCCCAGCGCAGCCAATGCAATTTCTGCCGCCTGCTGGTCTTGCAGTGCATTACCGCCTGATATGCCTATGCCGCCTATGACCTTGCCATTTTCTATAATCGGGCAGCCACCGCCAACTGCCACCAGGCGCGGCCTGTGAGCAAGCTGGGCCACCACGTCATTGCTGATGATCGCTGTCCAGGTATGGGTAGGCAGGCCAAACGAGGCAGCCGTCCAGGCTTTGTCGATTGCCACATCCACCGTCAAAAATGCAGCGCTGTCTGCACGTTCAAATGCTTTCAGGTGACCGGCATTGTCAGTCACAGCGATCGTGACATCGATACCGATATCGCGGGCAGCAGCACTGGCTGCGGTGATCAGGGCATGCGCAGCATCGCGGGTGATGCTGGCCGCCGCAAATGATTTATTGATGTTCGTCGTTTGCATAAGAACTTTCTGCTGAATTCTGCTGAGATTAAATTAAAAGCCTTGCAGCACAACCTTGCCCTGCGCCTTGCCGCTTTCTATCAGCGCATGCGCCTTGCGCAAGTTTGCCGCATTGATCTTGCCAAAGTTCGCATTCACCGTTGTGCGTACTTTGCCCGCATCCACCAGTGCGGCCACTTCTGCCAGCAGCTTGCCTTGCTCATCCATATCGACGGTCTTGAACATGGAACGGGTGAACATCATTTCCCAGTGCAGGGAGATGGATTTGCCTTTCAATTGCATCAAGTCCAGCGCCACCATGTCGTCGATCACAGCCAGCTTGCCTTGTGGCTTCAGGCTTGCAATGATTTCTGCATAGTGCTGTGCTGTCTGCGTCAGGCCAGCGACGATATCGACTTCATTGATGCCTATGGCTTTCAATTCAGCACTCAGTGGTTTGGAATGATCAATCACTGCATGTGCACCCAGATCCAGACACCACTGACGTGTCTCGGCACGTGAAGCGGTGGCAATTACACGCAATTGCGTCAGTTGGCGCGCCAGTTGTATGAGGATGGAGCCGACGCCACCGGCACCACCTATCACCAGCAAGGTCTGGCCAGCGCCACCATTCTTGGCGACACCCAGGCGTTCAAACAGCAATTCGTAGGCAGTAATCGTGGTCAGTGGCAAGGCGGCGGCCTGTGCATCATCCAGTGTGGTTGGAGCCTTGGCGACGATGCGTTCATCCACCGCATGCAATTCACTGTTTGCACCGGGGCGGTCTATCGCGCCAGCATAGTAAACGCGGTCGCCCGCTTTAAAATTGCTGACTGCCGTGCCAACTTCTTCAACGATGCCCACCGCATCCCAGCCTAGCACATTCAACTGGCCTTCAGCGGGTGCACGACCCAGCCTGACCTTGGTATCGACAGGGTTGACGGAGATGGCATTCACGCGCACCAGCAGATCACGCGCTTCCAGCGCCGGTTTTGGCAATTCCACATCTTCCAGTGATGCAGTGTTATCGATAGGTAAAGAATGGCGATAAGCAATGGCTTTCATGTTGAGTCCTTGAGTATAGGTGTCGGTATGGTGTCCAGAAACATTTCCAGATCAGTGCAGGCATTGTAGAATCTGAAGCATGAATTGATAAGGCCGATAAATAACTATCACTTTCAAATGAAAATTGAAAATATCAGTGACCTGCATGTGCTCGTACAAACCGCGCGTTGCGGCTCACTCTCAGGCGCAGCCAGCGTGCTGGGCATGACACCCGCTGCCGCCAGCGCCACCCTCAAGCGACTGGAAACCCAATTGGGCACCCGCCTGTTTGAACGATCTACCCGCGCCCTGCGCATCACCGCCCAGGGGCAAATCCTGCTCGACTATGCGCAAAGGGCATTTGATTTGCTTGACGAAGGCGAATCCCAGGTATCAGAAGCCCGCACCGCCCTGGTCGGCACAATACGCGTCGCCGCCCCGTCTGACCTCACCCGCACCACCCTGCTACCCTGGCTGGATGAATTCCTGGCCCTGCACCCCGGCGTGCAACTGGCATTGAATGTCGGTGACCGACCACTGGACGTAGTGCGCGATGAAGTCGATGTGGCAATAAGGTATGGCACGCTGACAGACTCACGCCTGGTCGCCAGGGTACTGGCACAAAGCCGCCCCATACTCTGCGCAGCCCCCAGCTACCTGGCCCGCCACCCCGCCCCACAAACACCACAAGACCTGGCACACCACAATTGCCTGCTGTTCGAACGCAGCAGCCGCCTGCACAAAACCTGGCGCTTTGGACAAAACGGCAAATGGAAAGAAGTCAGAGTAAAAGGTGACCGCAGCGCCGACGACGCCTCACTCGCCCGCATGTGGGCGATAGCAGGCGCGGGCATCATCTTCAAATCCTTGATCGATGTCAGGCAGGAGCTGGAAGATGGCAGCCTGGTGGCCTTGTTGACGGACTGGGAGACTGAAGCTTATCCACTGCATGCGCTGCTGCCGAGCGGGCGCTTCATACCTAACCGGGTGCGGGCGCTGGTGGAGTTTTTGAGTTCGAAATTTGCTATCAGTATTCGGAATGAAAATAGCAAATAATGACGTGCGCAGAAAACATTGCTCCTGATTTTTTAACATGCCAAACAATAAACTAAAAATCTCGTACAATCTTATTCAAGTGAATTCAATCGGACTCAAGAAGAAGGAGAGCACAGCATGTCAAATGAAGAAAAAATCAAAGGCCCCGCCTCTTATTTCCCTTCAATAGAAAAGAAATACGGCAAGCCCATCCAGCACTGGCTGGATCTGGTTCAGCAAAACAAAGGTTTAAAGCATATGGAAATCGTCAACAAGCTCAAGGCTGAACATGAATTGGGGCATGGTCACGCCAATGCCATCGTTGCTTATGCTCTGGCTGCTGACAATAAGTAGTTTGGCGCTTTCAATTCTGCTTTCAGATAAATATAAGCAAGGTCATTATGACTATAGTGAAAATCCCTTTATTTTCATATTGGACTGCAAAGACCAAGCAAGAAGCCCATGAACAAGCAAATCAAAGAAGTGTTCGCAACGCAAAGTAAAGACAATATAACTGTATTGATATTGACATCCCTGTTAGGGCCAATTGGTATACTTTTGCTTTTCGCAAGAAAAACGATCAACAAGCTTCAGTTTTCCAGTTTGCTTTGCATGTGGCTCTCGGTATTCTGGTGCAGGTGGATAACGGGATTTGTCTTCCCTTCGACCTATTACGAAATGTTTATCTTAGGCATACTTAGTTACGGTGGCGCGATCTTGAATCCACACAGATCGGATTCCAGCATGGCTGCAGTGACGGGGGTATCTTTGCTGATGCTGGTAGCTGCTCTTACTGGTTATTTAGAAGTACTTGTCGTACGAAATTTAGAGCATTTAATTTCGCCAATAGATATGCTCGTCATAGGAACCGGTTATTTCGGATATCTTTTGTCCAGTTATCTAGCTTGGAGGAAGAGAGTTTCAAGCTGAACAACCAAATCAAATATTCACACAAAATCGACTTTAAAAAAATAAATCAATAGTTCAACGAATCATTCAATGTCCAAGCACTCGAAATCAACTACCAAACCCTGAGGTATCCTGACTTTTTCGGACATTCCTGTTTGTTAAAATAAACGATCAGGAGAAATAATGAAACAGAAAAAAAGATATACCCCGGAATTGCGGGAAGAAGCGGTGAAACTTGTATTGGCGCAAG